>NZ_BCWK01000002.1:0-338238 GCF_001592165.1 Caldimonas taiwanensis NBRC 104434 | reverse complement strand
TTTTTTTAACCACCACTCCTAACCACCCCTCGAATTCGAGCGGCTCTCGCCCCTTCAGACATCGACGATCGTTTGGCCGTCGCGTCGCAGTACGCCCGAGGTGCACAGGGCTTCCACGACGGACACTTGCCAGGCCGACCAGGCTTGCTCGGAGAAGTACCGCTGATGGAGCAGCCGGAGGTAAGGCGTGGCATCGAGCCAGGCGAGTAAGTCGGGCCAGGTCTGGCGACGGACTTCGAGCAGGTGGAACTTCACCAGCACTTTGGCGGCGTGCCAGGCGTGACGGATCGGGTCGGCTTCGAAGGCGGCCAGTTTGGCCAGCGCGCGGTCTATGGCGGCGTCGACATCGTCGAAGATGGCGCCGTGGCCGGGAAGTACGCGGCGTGCATCCAGGCGTCGGATCAGGCCGAGCGTGGCGCGCACATCGTCGAAACCGGGTTCGCCGACGAGCTCGGGAAAGACCACGCCAAAGCCGTTTTCCCACAGCGCATCGGCCGAGATCAACAGGCCGTCCTGCGCATCGAAAAACATCAAGGCATGGGGATCATGGCCCGGTGCGGCGATCACCTCCCAGCGGCGTCGGCCATGGCATAGGGTGTCGCCCGGTTCGAGTGCGCCGTGCGGCATGAATCGCTCACAGCGTTGACCTGTGACTTGAAAGCTCAGGCGTTGTGGATCCCAGTCGCGGGCGGCCGGGTAGTCGGCGCAGGGCACGTAGATCGGGGCATGATGCCGCGCGCTGAGGAGGGCATTGCCGCCGCAATGGTCGGAATGCAAATGGGTGTTGACGATGCTGCGAAGGCGCCGGCCCGTGAGCGCTTGTTCGACCAAGGCAAGGGTTTGGTCGGCGTGGCTGCCATAGCCAGTGTCGATGAGGATCGCGTCGCCGGATTCATCGTCGAGCAGCAGGATGTTGTTCGACGACAACCAGCCGCGTTCGAACAGCTGGATGTCGTCAGGAAGTGGCCCCATGTCCTGGACGGTGATTCAACCGCGCAGCTCGCGGCGGAGGATTTTGCCGACGTTGGACTTGGGCAGATCGTCGCGGAACTCGATGTACTTCGGACGCTTGTAGGCGGTGAAGTTTTGTTTGCAGTATTCGATCAAGTCTTCTTCGACGAGGGTGGGATCCTTCTTGACGACGAAGAGTTTGACGGCTTCGCCGGATTTGGCATCGGGCACACCGACGGCAGCGCACTCGAGCACGCCCGGATGCAGGTTGACGACCTGCTCGATCTCGTTGGGATAGACGTTGAAGCCCGAGACCAGGATCATGTCCTTCTTCCGATCGACGATCTTGACGTAGCCGCGCTCGTCCATGACCCCAATGTCGCCCGAGCGGAAGAAGCCGTCGGCGGTCATGACCTTGGCGGTTTCGTCTGGGCGGTTCCAGTAGCCGGCCATGACTTGTGGGCCGCGGATGCAGATCTCGCCGGGTTGGCCAAACGGCAGATCACGGCCATCGTCATCACGGATGACGATGTCGGTGGACGGGATGGGCAGGCCGATGGTCCCGGTGAATTCGTGGAGGTCCAGACGGTTGCTGGTGGCCACGGGGGAGGTCTCGGACAGGCCATAGCCTTCGACGACGGGGCAGCCGGTGATCTTGAGCCACTTTTCCGCCGTGGCCTGCTGGACGGCCATGCCGCCGCCGTTGCTGACCACCAGTTCTGAGAAGTCCAAACGCGCGAATTCGGGGTCGTTGGCCAGTGCGTTGAACAAGGTGTTGACGGCCGGGAACATGTTGACCCGGTGCTTTTGCAGCGTTTTGATGAAACCGGGGATGTCTCTTGGATTGGGGATGAGCAGGTTCATCGACCCGAGGCGGGCGCCCATCATGTAGCAGATCGTGAGCGCAAAGATGTGATAAAGCGGCAGCGCGCAGACGACGGTGAGGGGTTTGTCGCCGAGTTTGTCGAGCATGGGCTTGAACCAGGCCTCGGTCTGCAAGATGTTGGCGATCACATTGCGATGGGTGAGCGTGGCTCCTTTGGAGACGCCAGTGGTGCCGCCGGTGTATTGAAGAAACGCCACGTCGCTGGGCGTCATGGGGGGGCGGTGCAGGCTCATGCGCTGGCCTTCGGCCAGGGCCATGTTGAAACGGGTGACCGTGCGCCCTTGATCGATCGGCAGCTTGAACTCGGGCACCATCTTGCGCACGTGGCGCACGACGAAGTTGACGAGCCGCCCTTTCCAGAATCCGAGCATGTCACCCATGGCGGCCAGCACGACATGCTGTACGGGGGTGCGGTCGATGACCTCTTGCAAGGTGTGCGCAAAGTTTTCAAGGATGACGATGGCTTTGGCGCCGGAATCCTTGAGCTGGTGTTCGAGTTCGCGGGGCGTGTACAGCGGGTTGACGTTGACCACGGCAAAGCCTGCGCGCAGCACGGCGGCGATGGCCACGGTGTACTGCAGCACGTTGGGCATCATCAAAGCGACCCGGTCGCCGCGTTGCAGCCCCTTGGATTGCAGCCACGCGCCCAGCGCGGCGGACATCTCGTCGATGTCGCGGTAGGTGATGGCCACGTCCATGCACATGGCCGCGCGCCGGGAGGCATGCTTGCGGAAAGACTCCTCCAGCAGCTCGGGCAGCGACTGATAGACGTCGACATCGACCTCGGCCGGCACGCCGGGGGGATAGTGTTTCAGCCAGGGCTTGGTCTCGAGCGCAATGGATACGGCAGACACGATGACTCCAGGTCTAGGACATGGTCCTGATTCTTGGGGGCTGATCGCGCCATGCCAACGGTAATTGCACTAACGCACGGTCGTTCGCTCGATCTGGACTTGTCGCCCATGCGACAGCCTAGAGGGCCGACAAGCGCTCGTTCAGCGACGGCGCGCGTGCATCGATGCCGCGCAAGGGGTGCAAGTCGGCGTGCAAGCCGGCGTGGAGGGCGCGTTGCAGGTCGCCCTGGCGGGCGGCCTCGGCGGTTGCGCGCATCGTGGTTAGTGAAGGACCTCTAGGCCACGGCGCGGGGTCGGTGCCACACTGGCGCCGATGCAAAGACGGACTTTTCTTCGTGTGGGCCTGGGCTCGGCCTTGGTGCTGGGGAGTCTGGGGGCGGGGCTGTGGTGGTGGCGGCCGGGTTGGGCCGATGGGCAGTTCACGCCGGGGGCGCGGCGGGTGCTGGTGCGCCTGTGCGAGGCCGTGCTCGCGTGCACCTTGCCTGAAGAGGATGCCGCGCGAGCCCGCGTCTTGGAGGGGCTGATCGCCCGGCTGGAGGGCTTTGCCGCCGGCTTGCCTGCGGCCACCCGTGCGGAACTGGGCCAGTTGCTGGGCCTGATGGCCTTGCCGCCGGGGCGGCGCTGGCTGGTGGGATTGGCGCAGGACTGGGACCGTGCATCGTTGGCTCAGGTGCAGGCCGGTCTGGAGCAGATGCGGCAGTCTGCATGGGTGCTGCGTCGTCAGGCCTATCACGCGCTGCGAGACATGATCAATGCCACGTATTTCTCGGACCCGGCACAGTGGCCGCTGTTGGGCTATCCCGGGCCGGCCGATCTGTGAGGAGGAATCGCGATGAGTCGGCTTCCTGACCCTGTGGCGCAGGGGCTGTCGAGAGGGTGGCGTGTGATGGGCGGCCCGTATGCGCGGCCTCCGGAGCGCATGGATTGCGATGTGGTGATCGTGGGCAGTGGAGCCGGCGCAGGCATCACGGCCGAGCTGTTGACGCAAGTGGGGCTGGATGTGGTGATCGTCGAGGAGGGGCCACTGCGCAGCAGCCGCGACTTCCACCAGCTCGAAAGCGAGGCGTACCCGCAGCTGTATCAGGAGAGCGCGGCGCGCAAGACGGCGGACCAAGCCATCAACATCCTGCAAGGGCGTTGTGTGGGGGGATCCACGACGGTGAATTGGACGAGTTCGTTCCGTACCCCGAAGGCCACTTTGGCTTACTGGCAGGAGCGTTTGGGTTTGCACGATCTGGACCCATCGGCGATGAGCCCTTGGTTTGCGCAGGCCGAGCGGCGCTTGCACATCGGTGACTGGCTGGTGCCGCCCAACGAGAACAATGACTTGCTGCGTCGCGGGGCGGTGCGCCTGGGGATGGCCGCCCCGGCGATTTTGCGCAACGTCAAGGGCTGCTGGAACCTGGGCTCTTGTGGTCTGGGCTGTCCGACCAATGCCAAGCAGTCGATGTTGGTGACCACGATTCCCGCGGCGCTGGAGCAGGGGGCCCGTTTGCTGGTGGAAACCCGTGCGCAGCGTCTGGAGCACGATGGGGAACGGGTCTTGGGCTTGCTGTGTGTGCCGGTCCAAGCCCATGGTGATGTGGCGCCAGACCGGCCTGCCACGCGCATCCGAGCCCGGCACTATGTGGTGGCCGGCGGTGCGATCAATTCGCCGGCGTTGTTGCTGCGCTCGAAAGCGCCGGATCCGCATGGGGTGCTGGGGCGCCGCACCTTCTTGCATCCGGTGGTGATTTCGGCGGCACGTTTCGAGCAGCGGGTGGAGGGTTGGCAAGGGGCACCGCAGACGATCTACACGGACCATTTTTTGGAGTTGCACCCGATCGATGGCCCCATGGGCTACAAGATCGAGGTGCCGCCGTTGCATCCGGTGATCTTTGCCACGACGCTGTCGGGCTTTGGATGCGCGCAAGCCGAATTGCTGGCCCAGTTTGCCCATACCCACGCGTTGCTGGCGCTGCTGCGCGACGGCTTCCATCCGGATTCGCCCGGGGGGCGTGTGACGCTGCGGAGGGACGGCTCTGCGGTGCTGGACTATCCGCTCAATGACTTCGTGATGGACGGCGCCCGGCGGGCGTTGTTGAGCATGGCGCAGATCCAGTTCGCCGCTGGCGCTTTGGAGGTGATGCCGGTGCATGAGATGGCCCGGCCGTATCGCACTTGGCAACAGGCGCAGCAGGCGCTGCAGACCTTGCCGATGAAGCCTTTGCTCACGAAGGTCGTGAGCGCCCACGTGATGGGGGGCTGCGCGATGGCGGCGCGTGCCGCGCAAGGGGTGGTTCGACCCGACGGCCGGCATTGGCAACTCGAGAATCTCAGTGTGATCGACGGATCGATTTTTCCGACCAGCATCGGCGCCAATCCGCAGTTGTCGGTCTATGGGTTTGCGAATCGGCTGGCCACGGGTTTGGCCACGCAGCTGACCGGGCGCACCCCGGTGCTGGCCTGAGCTGGCGCGGCCGGTGAGCGGCATGGTGAGGCACAGCCGGCTGGCCCGCATGCAGCAGGGGCTGACATGGGGCTTGGTGAGCGTCGTGCTGGGGTGGGCCGTCGTGGCCGGGGCTCTGGGGCGACCGGCGTGGATGCCGTTGGGCGCCGTGATCGTCGTGGCGGGCTATGGGGTGTTGATGGCGCTGGAGTTCGTGCTGGTGGCGTGCCTGCATGGACCTGATCCGGCCCCGCGTGCGACGGCCGTTCAGTTGTTGCGCGCCTGGTGGGGCGAGGTGCGCACCGCACCGCTGGTGTTTGGCTGGTACCAGCCGTTTTTGTGGCGTGCCGTGCCAGACCGGCTGGAGGGCGTGGCAGGACGGCGGGGTGTGGTGCTGGTGCACGGCTTCGTGTGCAACCGGGGCTTGTGGACTGCGTGGCTGCGCGAGCTGAGCCGGCAGGGCCATGCGTTCGTGGCGGTAAATCTGGAGCCGGTGTTTGGCTCGATCGATGAGTATGTGGAGCTGATCGAGGCCGCAGTGGCGCGGCTGGAGTCGGCCACGGGCTTGCCGCCGGTGTTGGTGTGTCACAGCATGGGGGGCTTGGCGGTGCGGGCTTGGCTGGCGCGGCGCAAGGCGCTGTGGCGGGTGCATCGTGTGATCACGATCGGGACTCCGCATCATGGCACTTGGCTGGGACGCTGGGGGCTGAGCACCAACGCCCGCCAGATGCGTCTGGACAGCGCCTGGTTGCAGGCGCTGGCGCAGCAGGAAACGCCGGCCACCTATCGGCGCTTTACCTGCTTTTATGGGCATGCGGACAACATTGTCTTTCCGGCCTCGACGGCCACGCTGGAAGGAGCAGACAATCGGCATCTGCAGGCCACGGCGCATGTGCACATGGTCTTCCACCCCACGGTGTGGCAGGAGACGATGCGTTGGCTCAACGTCGAGCAGGCGGGCGATGGCTCGCCTCAAGAGGAGTCGCGGTGAGCTTGGCCCAGGAGCTGTTCCTCCTCGTCTGTCGCAAGGAGGGCGCAACGGTCGTGCACCGTGCGGTTCCAGGCCACCGAGGACGGCAGGCTCAGTTCGGGGCGAAGAGCTGCTCGGCGGGCAGCAGCTCACCGGCTTCCAGCGCGGGCAGTTGGCGCACGCGCGCATAAATCGGCGTGAAGTCGGGGGCGGTGGCCTGGAAGAGCTGATCGAAGCTGTCGATCACGAAGTAGGTGCGCTGGTAAGTGTCGATTTTGTAGCGCGTGCGCATGATGCGCTCGACGTCGAAGCGCACGCGCTTGGGCTCGGGCGAGGTGACGCTGTAGCGCAGTTCGCCGGTGGATGACAGGATGCCGGCACCGTAGGCGCGCAGGCCCTCGGGCGTGGCGATGAGGCCGAATTCGACCGTGTACCAGTACAGCCGTGCCAGCAGCTCGCAGGCGTCCAGCCGGCTGGCTTTGAGGCCGCCGGCGCCATAGGCCTGCATGTAGTCCGCAAAGACCGGGTTGAACAGCAGGGGCACGTGACCGAACAGGTCGTGGAAGACGTCGGGCTCGACGACGTAGTCGAATTCCTCGGGCTCGCGAATCCATTCGGTGACCGGGAAGCGGCGCTCGGACAGCAGTTTGAAGAAGGCCTCCTCGGGGATGAGCCCGGGCACGGCCACCACCTGCCAGCCGGTGGCGCGCATGAGGCGCTCGCTCAGCTCGTCGAAGCGCGGGATGCGGTCGGGCTCGCCCAGGTGGGCCACGGCCTCGATGAACTCTCGGCAGGCCAGGCCCGGCAACTGGGCCGCCTGGCGTTCGTAAAGTCTGCGGTAGAGGTCGTGCTGGGCCGGGGTATAGGCGCCCCAGTCTTGCTCGCAGGTGTAGTCGGCACGGGCGCGGGCATAGTTGCCGCGCGGCGGACGTTCGCCTTCGCCGTAGGTGACCGGCGCCACGCCCTGGTTGACGCCGCTGTGGAAGTCGATGGCGGTGGAAGGGGCAGTCATGGCGCGCTCCTCGTGCGGGATGTTCAGGCCGCGGTGGCGTCGGTCTTCAAGACGCCGCGGCGCATTTGATCCAGTTCCATGGTTTCGAAGAGTGCCTTGAAGTTGCCTTCGCCAAACCCTTGATTGCCTTTGCGCTGGATGAATTCGAAAAAGATGGGGCCGAGCTGGTTCTCGCTGAAGATTTGCAGCAGCAGCTCGCCGGGCTGGCCGTCGACCAGGATGTTGCGGGCCTTCAGCCCTTCCAGATCCTCGCCGTGGTTGGGGATGCGCTTGGGCAGCAGCTCGTAATAGGTGGCGCTGGTGCTCAGCAGCTTGATGCCGGCCATTTGTAAGGCGTCGACGGTGTCGTAGAGGTTGTTCGTGCCCAGGGCGATGTGTTGGATGCCTTCGCCACGGTAGCGATCGAGGTATTCCTGGATCTGGCCGGCTTTTTCGTTGCCTTCCTCGTTGATGGGGATGCGGATTTTGCCGCAAGGGCTGGTCATGGCCTTGCTTTTGACGCCGGTGGCTTGGCCTTCGATGTCGAAGTAGCGCACTTCGCGGAAGTTGAAGATGCGCTCGTAGAACTCGGCCCATTCGGCCATGCGGCCGCGGTGCACGTTGTGGGTGAGGTGGTCGATGTAGGTCAGACCATGGCCCACCGGGTGGAGCTCGGCACCGGGCAGGGGCTCGAAGTCGACGTCATAGAAGCCAATGTTGCCGATGTCGCCTTCTTTGGCGCCGTTCTTGCCGCGCCACTTGTCGACCAGGTAGATCAGCGAGTCGCCAATGCCTTTGATGGCCGGGATGTTCAGCTCGCCCGGGCCGGCCTGGTTGGCATAGCCCCAGGCGCCCAGGCTGATGGCGCGCTCGTAGGCGGCCTTGGCGTCTTGCACGCGGAAGGCGATGGCGCACACGCTGGGGCCGTGCAGACGGGCGAAACGTTGGGCGAAGGAGTCGGGCTCGGCATTGAGGATGAAATTGATCTCGCCTTGTCGGTACAGCGTCACGTTCTTGTGGCGGTGACGTGCAATGGCCTTGAAGCCCATGCGCTCGAAGAGCTGGCCCATGGCGGCGGGATCGGGCGCGGCGTATTCGATGAATTCGAAGCCATCGGTGCCCATCGGATTGTCCCAGGGGGTGAACTGCATACCGGTCTCCTTGTCGAGCAGGGGCAAGCGCCGCGCGCCTGCGGGTTGAGCTGTGTCAAGACTGTAGGCGGCGTGAGACGCAGTTTTGCTGCATTTTTGAATGCCTAGACGGACATTACGCAATAAATATGCAAAAATTTATCTATGAACACAGTTGTTGCGCTCGATGCGATCGATCGGCGCATCCTTCGCGCCTTGCAGGTTCATGGCCGCATGACCTATGACGAGCTGGCGGCCCAGGTGAGCTTGTCGCCTTCGGCGGCCTTGCGCCGCGTCAAGCGGCTGGAGGAGGCTGGCGTGATCGCCGGCTATGTGGCCATCGTTGCGCCTGAGCGGGTGGGCTTGGGGCTGACGGCCTACATCAATGTGCGCTTGGAAAAGCACACCGAGACCCATAAGCGCAATCCCATGGATCTGTTCCGCGCCGCGGTGCAGAGCTGGCCCGAGGTGGTGGAGTGCGTGGCGCTGACGGGGGAGATGGATTACCTCTTGCGGGTGGTGGTGGAGGACATGGCCCATTACTCGCGCTTCATCATGGACACCTTGCTCAAGCACCCCAGCGTCGAAGACTGCAAGACCAGCTTCGTGCTCGATCGGGTGAAGAACACCACGGCCGTGCCGGTGTAATCCCTAGGGCTGGACTGTCACTTTGGCGACAGAAGCCATCGGGCGAGTCTCCACAATCGACTTGCAAATTTGCACGGTCGTGCATTTTGCAGTGCAGAACACCAAAGGAGACGAGCATGCCGATATTCCGCTTCATTGGGTTCGTCGCCATGGGCGGCGTGATGTTGTTGGCCGCTTGCGGCGGTGGAGACAGCCCTCCCGAACCCGAGGAGGTGCGGCCGCACGATGCCCGCACCTTCCCACTCGATGAGTCAAGCCTGGCCTTCGATGCCTTGCCGGGGACGACCACGACACGCTTTCATGGGGTGCTCGATGGAGCGGGTTATCGCATCGAGGTGCCGCAGAACTGGAATGGCCGCCTGGTGATGTATGCGCATGGCTACCGGGGCACCTCGGTGCCGCTGACGGTGAGCAATCCCCCGATTCGCGCTCACTTGATTGCCAATGGCTATGCCTGGGCGGCATCGAGCTACAGCAAGAATTACTACGATGTGCGCGCTGGGGTGGAGGACACCAATGCGTTGGCGCTGGCGTTTTCGCGCCTGACCGGGCTGCCCGAGCCGACACGGCGCTACATCATTGGCCATTCGATGGGTGGACACATCACCGGCGCGGCGATCGAGGAGGAAACCTTCCGCACGGCCCGGCACAAGGTGCGCTACCACGGAGCCGTGCCGATGTGCGGGGTGATGGGCGATACGGAGTTGTTCAATTACTTCTCTGCATATCAGACGGCCGCGCAGTACTTCGCGGGGGTGCCTCTGTACCCCACCACGGGGTGGGCCGATATCAATGCCTTGGTGCGCAGCGGGTTGTTCACGACCTTCTCCCAGACCGAGATCACGCCCACGGCCGACGGTCAGAAGCTCAAAGGGGTGGTGATGAACCTGACGGGCGGCAGTCGGCCCATCTTCGAGGAGGGCTTTGCCAACGCAGCTTTGCAGCAGGTGGTCTGGGGCACCTTCGGCGGCGATGGCACGATCAATGGCATCCTCAATGCCAGTGTGCTGGATACGCGTGACATGGTCTTGCAGATCGACAGCGACCCGGCGCTCAGTGACGAGGAGACCTTGCTCAACCAGCGCGTGCTGCGCGTCAGCCCGGTGCCCGAGGCCAACCGCTTGCGTCGTGACGGCTTGCGCTGGATTCCGAAGATCAACGGCCAGTTCAGCGTGCCGGTGGTGTCTTTGCATACCTTGGGCGACATGTATGTGCCCTTCAGCATGCAGCAGATCTACAAGCGCCGCGCCGATGCCCATGGCTCGGGGGCATGGTTGGTGCAGCGCGCCATCCGTGCACCTAGCCATTGCGATTTCACGGTGGCCGAACAAGTGGCGGCCTTCGATGACATGGTGGCTTGGGAACAAACCGGCGTGCGGCCGCCCGGGGACGAGGTGTTGGATGCGGCCACGGTGGCCGACCCGGCCTATGGTTGCCGCTTCACGGTGAATACCGGTGGGCCTTTTGACAACCCCGCGACCGTGGCCGTGCGCGGGCTGATGCCCGCCTGCCCAACGCCTTGAGGAGGTTGACAGGCTCAGCCTTCGTCCAGGTCACGCAGCTTGCGCAGCGTGGCCTCGGGCGAGAGGTTGAGCAAGGCGGCGATGTCGGTGACGTCGTCTGGGACGGCGGGATTGTCCCAGCCATGCTGGGTGTGGCGGGCCAAGCGGATGGCCAGGGTCACGCAGCGTGCTTGAGGGTCGTGGACGGCCGCTTGGTCGTCGGTGAGCCGGCGCCATACGCGCGGCAGACGCCAGGTGCGCATCAAGGCTTGTTCGAGATCGGTCAGTCGGATGTGCAGCACGTCCCACTGGGCCTGCGCCGAACGCAGGCGCGGATCGCGTCGCTGACGCTGGCGGATTTCCAGCGCCAAGTCGGGGGCATGGCACCACAGCAGCATTTCGGCGAAATCATGCAGCAAGGCCGCGTGATAGAGCGCCGGCGCGTCGCTGTCCATGCGGTGCACGGCAAAGCCCAGCGCGAACACGGCCGCACGGGCGGCACGGGTGAGCACCTCGTGCAGGCCGTCACGTGCTTGCGGGTGGGCTTGCAGCAGGTCTTCGGTGGTTTGCAGATGTTGGAAGGCGCGGAAAAAGGGCCCCACGCCCAGGTAGACCAGGGCTGCGGTGAGGGTCTCGGTCACGACTTCTTCGTCGTCGTCCTCGTGGCCTGGCCGACGCAGGCTGGCCACGTGGCTGAACAGTTTGAGGGCCATCAGCGGGTCGCCAGCGAGGAATTCGGCAATGCTGTGGGCGTCCAGATCGTCTTGCCGGGTGGCCAACCAATCGATGGATTCGGCCGTGCGGGGCAGCACGGGAATGGTGGCCGCTGCGAAGTGGGCCGTCCAGGCCTCCAGGGTGGGTAAGGGGCGGGTGAGCATACAGACCCTCCTGAGGGGTTATCGGCGGTCTTGCCGGAGGACTTGAATGGGACAAACCCGCAAGGGGGTCTGAGGTGTCGCCTGGGCAGCATCGCGGCGGTGGGGCGCAGGCTCACAATGCGGGCGATCAGGACAGAGACCGTCGGCAGCGGAGGTGGACATGGCGTCATCGTGGGGACGCGGCAGTGGGCGCGGGCCTTGGTGGATCGCGGGGGTGATTGTGCTGGGCGGCGTGGTGGCGCTCGGGGGATGGCTGAGCCGCACCGGGCCGCAGTGGCAGGCCGGCGACGAAGCGACAATGGCCCTGTCGCCGCAAGAACGAGAGGCATTGGAGGCCGCCGGCCAGCGCTTGGCTCAGGCGCTGCGAGATCGGGACAGGGCGTGGCGCGAGGGCGGCGCGGCGGCGATGGAGCAGGCCCAGCGCGCGCTCAACGAGGTCATGGGGCTGGGGACCCGGCCCACGCTACGACCTGAGCAGATCGAGGCGGTGCTGCCTGCACAGTTGGGCGGTTTGCCGCGGCAGCCCAGCGATACGTTTGGCGATGCGTCCTTGGGGGCGCCCAGTGTGTCGGTCAGTACGCAATACGGGGACGATGCCGCGCGCCGCATCGCGTTGTCGGTCAGTGACACAGGGGGCTTGTCGGTCTGGGCGGTGATGGCCGAGTGGCTGCGCGTGGCTGCCGAAGCGCAGCAGGCGGGGCGTCGAGAGATCGTGCGCTTCGAGCAAGGCCGGGTGCGGCGTGAGGTCGAGCCGGCGGACGCGACGCCGGCCCAGATTCACTGGGTGCTGGCCAATGGGGTGGCCGTGGAGGCGCTGGCCGACGGCTTGGACCTGGACGGCCTGCGAGCCGCCATGAAGGATTTGGACTTGGCCGCCTTGGAGGGGCTGAGGCCTTGAGGGGGGGGCGGGTCTCGCGACGTCTGCGCGGCAGCATGCAAACATGCCTGGGACCGGAGGACGCGCTCAATCCTCCTCGCGCAGCCGGAACTGGCTGACGAGTTGTTGTTGTACAGCCGCAGGCACGGGTTCGTAGTGTGAGAACTCGATGAGGTAGCTGCCATGGCCGGCCGTGAGGGCGTGCAGCCTGGATTGGTAGCCGTTGAGTTCGGACAGCGGGGCTTGACCGAGCACGACCAGGGTGCCGGGTGAGAGCGCGCGGGTGCCGTTGATTTGGCCGCGCTTGGTGGCCAGGTCCCCGGTGATGTCGCCGATATGGGCCTCGGGGGCCGTCACTTCGAGCTTGACGATGGGCTCCAACACGATGGGCGCGGCCTTGAGCATCGCATCGATGAAGGCTTTGCGCCCAGCGGTGATGAAGGCGATCTCTTTGGAATCCACCGAGTGGTGTTTGCCGTCATACACCACCACCCTCACATCTTGGATCGGGTAGCCGGCGATGACGCCGCCGTCCATGGCTTGGCGCACGCCTTTTTCCACGGCCGGGATGAAGACGCTGGGGATGGCGCCTCCTTTGACCTCGTCGATGAATTCGAAGCCGGCTCCGCGTGGCAGGGGTTCGATGCGCAGGAAGACTTCGCCGAATTGGCCGGCTCCACCGGTTTGCTTTTTGTGCCTGTGGTGGCCTTCGGCCGATTGGGTGATGGTCTCTCGGTAGGCGATGCGCGGTGGCCTGGTGAGCACCTCGCATTTGTAGATCTCGGTCATGCGTTCGAGCAGCACGCGCAGATGCATCTCGCCCAGGCCGTAGATCACGGTTTCGTTGGTCGCGGCCACATGTTCTACTTTCAAACAGGGATCTTCTTCGACGAGTTTTTGCAGCACTTCCCACATGCGTTGTTCGTCGCCGCGCCGTTTCGGTTCGATGGCCAGTCCGTGCACGGGCACCGGGAAGGGCAGGGGCTCGAGGTGGATGTGGCTGTCTTCGGCGGCGTCGTGCAGCACGGCGTCGTAGTGGATCTCGTCGACTTTGGCCACGGCGGCGATTTCGCCTGGACCGGCGCTGGGGATCTCGACATGGTCGCGGCCGTGCACGGCAAAGAGGTGGCCGACCTTGAACGGCTTGCGCCCGTCTCCGACGTAGAGCAAGCTGTCCTTGGTGACGGTGCCTTGGTGCACGCGGAAAAGGCTGAGCTTGCCGACATAGGGGTCGCTGACGACTTTGAACACATGGGCCAGCACGTGTCGGTCGGCGTCGGGCTCGGCGCGCACGGGGCGGGCCTGTGGTCCTTCGCCTTCGAGGAAGTGTGGCGGGTTGCCCTCGCCGGGGTGGGGCATCAGGGCCGCCATCACGTCCAGCAGCTCGGCAATGCCTGCACCGTTGCGTGCCGAGGTGAAGCACACGGGCACCAAGTGGCCTTCGCGCAGGGCTTGCTCCAGCGGCGCGTGCAGTTCGCGCGGATCGACGTCGCCGTCGTTGAGATAGCGCTCGACGAAGTCGGCATCGACTTCCACCACTTGCTCCACCAGCGCGCGGTGCGCAGCCTCCACGGAGGAAAAATCCGACGCGCCAGCGGGATTGAAGAAGCAGTCGACCACCTGGGTGCCACCGCCGGCAGGCAGGTTCAGCGGCAGGCATTCCTTGCCGAAAGCTTCCTGGATTTGCGTCAGCAGCCCAGGCAGGTCGACCCGTTCGGCGTCGATTTTGTTGATGATGATCAGCCGGCACAGGTCGCGCTGACGGGCCCAGTTCATCATCCGGATGGCCATCGGCTCGATGCCGACGGTCGCGTTGAGCACGATGGCCGCCGTCTCCACGGCTTCGAGCGCGGGCAGCGCTTGGCCGAGGAAGTCGGGCAGCCCCGGGGTGTCGAGCAGCTGGATCCGCGCTCCCCCGTGTTCGAGGCTGACCAGGCTGGTGTTGAGGGAGTGTTGGAACTTGCGCTCCAGCGGGTCGAAGTCGGACACGGTGCTGCCGCGTTCCAAACTGCCCAGGCTGCCGATGCGGCCGGCGCGATGCAGCAAGGCCTCGACGAGGCTGGTTTTGCCCGCCGCGCTTTGCCCCACCAGGGCCAGGTTGCGGATCGTGGCAGTCCTGGGGGACGGTGTCGTGGGCATGGCGCATTCCTCCTTGGGCGGAACATCCGTCGCCGAGGGGTCGGTGCGCCGTGCAGGGCGCGCCGACTGGACGATCACAGCGTAAGGGATCGGCCCTGCGCCGGCAAGGGGGTTGCCGCCGACGGTGCTTGCGTCATCGGCGCGTCGGTGAAGATGCGTGGGTCCATGGGGCGCAAGTCCTCGGCCACGGCGATGGGGGCGTCGCAGGCTGCGAGCACATCGCGTTGCAGGTCCAGGCCGGGGGCGATTTCGGTGAGGGTGAGGCCGGTTTCGCGCAGTTCGAAAACGGCCCGTTCGGTGATGTACAGGACCTCGCGGCCCAGGCTGCGCATGTAGGGGCCGTTGAAGCTGAGGTGGCCCACTCGAGGCACCAGCTTTTTCACCCGGCCTTCGTGCACGATGCGCAGTTGCCCACCGCCGGCTTGGACCTGCAGTCCTTCGGCGGTGAGCGTGCCCATCAACACCACGCGACGGGCGCTTTGGCTGATGTTGATGAAGCCGCCCACCCCGGCGATGCGGCTGCCGAAGCGGCTGACGTTGACATTGCCTTGCGGGTCGAGTTCGGCCAGGCCCAGAAAGGCGATGTCGATGCCTCCGCCATCGTAGAAGTCGAACATCGCGGCATGGTCGATGATGGCTTCGGGGTTGGCGCTGGCACCAAAGCTCAACAGCTGCGCGGGGGTGCCGCCGACCGGGCCGGCTTCCACCGTGAGGGTGAAGTCGCTGTGACCTTCCTCACGGGCGATGAGCCCCAGGCCGGCGGGCATGCCCACGCCCAGGTTGACGACGGGCTTGTGCAGCTTTTTCAGCTCCAGAAAGGCACGCCGTTGCACGATCTTGCGCACGTCCAGCGGCAGGGGCTGGAAGGCTTGTTCGGGCTGGCGCACTTCGCCGGTATACGCGGGGTTGTAGGCCTCGCCGAAGGTCATCCAGTGATCGGCCGGGTCCTCGGTGATCACGACATAGTCCACCAGGATGCCAGGCACGCGCACGAGGTTGGGGTTCATGCTGCCGGCGCGGGTCAGGCGCTTGACTTGGGCGATGACGATGCCACCGCTGTTGTGAGCGGCTTGCGCAATGGCCAGCAAGTCTTGGTGGAAGGGCTCGTGCTCGGTGGTGAGATTGCCATGCTCGTCGGCCGTGGTGGCGCGGATGAGGCCGCAGTGGATCGGAAAGCTGGGGTAGAACAGCTGCTCCTCGCCGTTGAGGTGGATCAGTTGCACGAGCTGCTCGGTGGTGCGCGGCGTCAGCCGCCCGCCGTCATGGCGTGGGTCGACGAAGGTGTGCAATCCGATGCGGGTGATCACACCCGGCTTGCCCCCGGCGATGGCGCGAAAGAGGTGGGCGATCACCCCTTGGGGCCAGTTGTAGGCCTCGATCTCATTGCGCGCCACCAGCTCGCCCAGGCGCGGGGCCGAGATCCAATGCCCCCCGATCACGCGCTTGACCAGCCCGGCATGACCGAAGTGGTTGACCCCTCGCCGGGCACGATCGCCTTGGCCGGCGGCATACACCAGAGTCAGGTCGCGCGGCGCGGCTTCGGCCTCGAAGCGGCGCTCGATGGCCGCGGTGATGGCCTCGGCATGGCCCGCACCGACGAAGCCGGCCGTGGCGATGGTCCAGTGGTTTTGGATCAGGGCAGCGGCTTGGGCTGCGGTGATGACTTGCATGGCGTGAGGGCTGGGGCAGGCGTCAAAGCCTCCAAGTATCACGCCGAAGTGGAGCCGGCAGCCGCTGTCCGTTGGTGCCGATGGCCGCGGCCTGCTGCCGCGGCATGGCGCTGTGCCGGCGTGAGGCACCGACCGGGGGGCGCTGCGCGTCCTCGCGTTTCGCAGCGGGGGCGGCGGATCGTCGCGGTGCTCAGTTCACCGTGAGCTGGATGCGCCGGGCGCTGCCAGGCTGGGCCTTGGGCAGCTCGATGCGCAGCACACCGTCACGATAGCGAGCTTGGGCTTGGTCGGCCTTCACGGGCACGGGCAGCGGCACGGTGCGCTCGAAGCTGCCATAAGCGCATTGCAGCACGCGCCAGCGGCCGTCGCTGGACTCCTGCTCGAAGCGCTTCTCACCACGGACCACGAGCACATCGTGATGCACTTCGATGTCGAAGTCCTTCTTGTCCATGCCTGGCACTTCCAGCCGCACGACCAGGCGGCGGTCGTCTTCGAAGACATCGCCGCCGATCAGCGCCCAGCCGTGCGAGGCATTGAAGCTGCTGTCGTCGATGCGGCTGCGGTCGGGCAGCTGGGCTTCGTCGCCGGCGCGAAACCGGGTGAGGGCGCCACGCGCAGACTCGCGCAGGCGCGCCCAACCTTCGGAAAGACTGTCCCACAGCGAGTCGAAGCCTTCACGGATGGTTTTCATCGTCATGTCGGGCCTCCATTCGATGTTGGACATGCCGCAGTTCAGATCACCCGCACCTCGACGCGGCGTGGCTGGGCATGCTCGGCTTTGGGGATACGCACCCGCAACACCCCGTGCGTGAGTTCGGCGCTGACCTTGTCGGGGTCGAGCTCCTTGCTCAGCGTGAAGGTGCGACGGAAGCGCGACAGCTGCACCTCGGCATGGCTGGGCGTCATCTCCTGCGGCACGGTCAGCTGCATCTCGCCTTCGAGGCTGAGCGTGTCGCCTTCGACTCTCAGGTTCAGGCGTTCCTTGGGCACGCCGGGCAAGTCGGCGTACAGCGTGATGCCGGTGCTGTCCTCGATCACGTCCACCGGCGGCACGAGCGCCGGTTCATTGCGTTCACTGGCGGGATGGCGCACAGCGGCCTGGCCAGTTGGGGTCACGGCAGTGGTCGTGTTCATGGCTTCACTCCTTGTGTTCATTGAACCTCGATGCGCCGCGGTTGGGCATTGGCTTTGCGCGGGATGCTGACTTGCAGCACGCCATCGCGGTAGCTGGCCGTCACGCCGGCCGGGTCGATGTCGTCGGGCAGGCTGATGACGCGGCGGAAGCGCCCGTCGAAGCGCTCATGGATGTGCAGCGTTTGCTTCTCGTCGCTGGCCTGGGCCACAGGCGCGCGCTCACCGGCCAGCGTCAGTACGCCGCGGTCCAGATTGACCTCGATGCGGGCCGGATCCAAGCCGGGCGCAAAAGCGTAGACCTCCACCGAGGTCGGCGTGCTGCCGATGTTGAGCGCAGGATAGCCCCCACGGCCGAAGCCGCGAATGCTGGGCGACAGATCGAAGACCTGCTGCATCTCGCGCTGCAGGCGATCCAATTCGGCGAACAGGTCGCGTGAAAAGAGCGAGCGATACATGGTGTGTCCTCCGTCGATTTCGATGGGTCTCGAAACCCTGAGCCCGATATAGGGGGTGCGCGGGTCGGTTTCAAGACCTCTGTCTTGAGCTTGGTCAGATGTCCGTCAATCAGGCAGGTCTGAGCGGCCTGGTGTCTGGACGGTGGTCACATGGGCGCGCCGCGCGCCGCTGGGCGGCGCATCGGTCACGTCCGCTGTCACGTCTGCCGCGCCCGGGCGTGCGCGGCCGGTCCTTGGCATCGTGCTTGCATCGGAGCGACTCCACATCGGTCCGCCGGCGTTGCGCCTTGGCGGGCATCACACGGAGGAGACGGTCATGACATCGGTGCTGAAGCGTCGTGGGGTGTTGAGCTTGGCTGCGGCGGCGTGGGCGTTGCCCTCGCTGCGAGCGCATGCGGCGCGCGCCCCGATCCGCTTGGCGCACATCCACAGCCGCAGCGGCCCTTTGCAGTCCTACGGGCAGCAGACGTCCATCGGCTTGGCCATGGGGCTGGAATACGCCACCGGCGGCAGCCTGCAGGTGGCCGGTCGTCCGCTGGTGCTCACCGAAGCCGATGACGAGGGCCGGCCCGAACGCGGACAGGCCCTGCTGGAGCAGGCCTATGCCGATGGCGCGGATCTGGCCATCGGCCCGACCTCTTCGGCGGTGGCCTTGGCCTTGTTGCCGGTGGCCCAGGCGCAGCGCAAGTTGTTGCTCGTCGAGCCCGCAGTGGCCGACATCATCACTGGTGAGCGCTGGAACCGCTACATCTTCCGCACTGCGCGCAACAGCAGTCAGGATGCCATCGCCAATGCGATCGTGCTGGATCACGAGGGGCTGCACCTGGCCACGTTGGCCCAGGACTCGCCTTTCGGTCGCAGCGGCGTGGCCGCATTCCGGGCGGCCTTGCGCAAAGCCGAGATCGTTCACGAAGAGTATGTCGACACCGGCCGTGTGCCCGACGTCGGCGCGATCGCGCAACGCCTGATCGAGCGCCTCAGAGGACGCACCGGGCGCAAGGTGGTGTGGATCCTGTGGGCCGGCGACGACCCTCCGTTTGCACTGGCCGATCACTTCAAGCGCCATGGCATCGAGCTCGCCACCGTGGGCAACACGCTGGGGGCGATGGTGCAATTCAATCGAATGCCCGGCATGCAGGGCGCGGCGTATTACTACTACGCGTTTTCGCGCAACACCGTCAACCTGTGGTTGGTCACTCAGCACTTTCTGCGTTACGGAAGCCCCCCCGACATGTTCACGGCCGGGGGCTTTGCCGCAGCGATGGCCATCGTCAGCGCATTGCGCGCCACGCAAGGCGATACCGACCCCGAGCGTCTGGTGGCTGCGATGGAGGGCTTGCGCTTCGAAACCCCAAAGGGTTGGATGCAGTTCCGCGCCGAGGACCACCAGGCCTTGCAAAGCATGTACCACTTTCGCGTCTCGTCTGGGGCTTTTCCTGGCAGTATTCCCGACCTCAAACTCGTGCGTGAAATCCCGCCCGCCGAGATAGACCTGCCCATCCGCAATCGCCGCAAGACCGGCTGAGTGGGCAGCCCGGGCTAACCCCGGCCGCAAACCACGCGGTCAGGCGTTAGCATGCGCGCGATGTCCCAGATCCGAGCTCTCGATCCCCTGGATGCGGCCAGCGACTTGCCGCGCGATGCCCGCAGTGTGCTGGAGTTGGCCGCACGTTCGATGTTCCAGCTCTTTGCCGACACGGCCGAGGGCATGATGGTCGTGGACCGTAGTGGCCGGGTGGTGTGGATCAGCGAGGGCTACAAGCAATTCCTGCCGGCCCTGGGGCTGAAGGACGAGGCCGATTTCGTCGGGCATCGGGTCGAGGAGGTGGTGCCCAACACCCTGATGCACGAGGTCATCGCCACCGGCCGGCCCATCCTCGTGGACCTGCTGACCAACAAGGCGGGCACCTTTCTCGTCAGCCGCATCCCGCTGCGTGACGAGGCCGGCGAAGTGATCGGAGCGCTCGGTCTGGTGTTGATGGCCCATCCCGAGAGCACGATGCAGCCGCTGATGAAGAAATTCGCGATGCTGCAGCGCGAGCTCGACGATGCGCGCAAGCAGCTGGCCGAACAACGCCGGCCCAAATACACCTTTGCCAGCTTCATCGGCTCCAGTCCGCAGGCCATGGAGGTCAAGCGCCAGGCGCGCCGGGTAGCGGGCACCGACAGCACGGTGCTGCTGCTGGGCGAAACCGGCACCGGCAAAGAGCTGTTGGCCCACGCGATCCATGCCGCTTCCTCCCGCGCGCGGCGCCCCTTCATCGGCGTGAACATCGCGGCGGTGCCCGAAACCTTGCTGGAGGCCGAGTTCTTCGGCGTGGCCCCCGGCGCCTACACCGGCGCCGACCGCAAGGGGCGTGACGGCAAGTTCAAGCTCGCCGATGGTGGCACGCTCTTTCTCGACGAGATCGGCGACATGCCGGCGCCGCTGCAGGCCAAGCTCTTGCGCGCTTTGCAAGAGCAGGAGATCGAGCCGCTGGGCTCCAACCAGGTCATCAAGATCGATGTCCGCGTGATCGCCGCCACCAGCCGCGACCTGCCGGCGCTCGTGGCCCAGGGTCGGTTCCGCGAAGATCTCTATTACCGGCTCAACGTGGTGCCCATCCGCATCCCGGCCCTGCGTGAGCGCCTCAGCGACCTGGAGGCCTTGGTCGAAGCTTTGGAAGAGGACATTGCCCGGCGCAGCGGCATGCCCCATCGCGAGGTGACGCCCGAGGCCCTGGAGGTGCTGCGCCGCCACCCCTGGCGCGGCAACATTCGCGAACTGCGCAATGTGCTGGAGCAAGTGAGCTTGCTGACCGACGATCTGCGCCTTGATGCCCACCATTTCGCGCGGGTGCTTTCGCCCGGGGAGGCGCAGGCCGCCGCACCTGTGGCAGCAGCGGCCGACGAGGCCCGCACCGCCGGCCCGCAGCCACCGCAGGCCCCCCACGTGCGCCCGCTGGCCGAGGCCGTGGCCGAGCTCGAGCGCCGCGCCATCGCCGAGGCCTTGCGCATCACCGGCGGCAACAAGCTGGCCGCCGCCCGCTTGCTGCGCATTTCGCGGGCCACCCTCTATGAAAAACTGGCCGCCTGGCCGGAGTTGCGCCAGCTGTCTTGAGTTCAGACACTGTCTGAAATCCAGACAATTGCGGCCGCGATGAGATGTCCGACTTTCGGACAATCGCTCGAGACCCCATCCTCGGGTAAACCCGAAAATCGATCCCGAATTCCAAGGATGACAAGGGTTTGGCGGCCGTTGTTCGGCTCGGCATGCACCTTGCAGAGTCGGGGTGTCCGGCCCGAATTCTGCGGGACGGTGACTCGGTGGTGGAGGGATCCGCCACGACAACCACAGGAGACACCATGACTGCGCATCCCATCCGTCGCGCCTTCCTGGCCCTGGCCGTCACGGCGCTGGCTGCCTCCGGCACCGGCTTGGCTCAGGCCCAAGGCAAGGACATTCGCATCGCCCACGTCTACAGCAAAACCGGCCCGCTGGAGGCCTATGGCAAGCAGACCCAGACCGGTCTGATGCTGGGGCTGGAATATGCCACTGGCGGCACCATGCAAGTGGCCGGCCGCAAGATCGTGGTGATCGAGAAAGACGACCAGGGCAAGCCTGACGTGGGCAAATCGCTGTTGGCGGCGGCCTATGCCGACGACAAGGTCGACTTGGCCGTGGGGCCCACGTCCTCCGGCGTGGCCTTGGCCATGCTGCCGGTGGCCGAGGAGTACAAGAAGATCCTGCTGGTCGAGCCGGCCGTGGCCGACTCCATCACCGGCGAGAAGTGGAACAAATACATCTTCCGCACCGGTCGCAACAGCTCGCAAGACGCCATCTCCAACGCCGTGGCGCTGGACAAGGAAGGCACCGTGATTGCCACCTTGGCGCAGGACTACGCCTTCGGTCGCGATGGTGTGGCGGCCTTCAAGGCGGCGCTCAAGAAGGCCAAGCTGGTGCATGAAGAGTATTTGCCCACCAACACCACCGACTTCACCGCCGGGGCGCAGCGGCTCATCGACAAGCTCAAAGACCAGCCCGGTCGCAAAGTGATCTTCATCATCTGGGCCGGCGCGGGCAATCCTTTCAAGATCGCCGATCTGGATCTCAAGCGCTACGGCATCGAGATCGCCACCGGCGGCAACATCCTGCCGGCGATGGCCGCGTACAAGCAGTTTCCGGGCATGGAGGGCGCCACCTACTACTACTTCGGCATCCCGAAAAACCCGGTCAATGAGTGGCTGGTGGCCAACCACTACAGCAAATTCAAGAGCCCGCCCGACTTCTTCACGGCCGGGGGCTTCGCCGCTGCCATGGCCATCGTCACCGCGTTGAAGAAAACCAATGGCGACACCAACACCAACAAGCTGATCGCCACGATGGAAGGCATGAGCTTCGAGACGCCCAAAGGGACGATGACCTTCCGCAAGGAAGATCACCAGGCCATGCAGAGCATGTACCACTTCCGCATCAAGGACGATCCGGCCTTCGCCTGGGGGGTGCCGGAGCTGGTGCGCGAAATCAAGCCCGAAGAAATGCAAGTGCCCATCCGCAACAAACGCTGACCCCAGCGTGGGCCGCGGCCTGCCGTCGCGGCCCTTGCATGCACATTCTTTGCATCGTTTCACAACAACCGCGCATCGGCGGGCGGGGGCGCTCATCCCCGAGACGACGAGGAGACAAACGATGAAGACCAGAATGTTGGTGGGCTGGGCCGCAGCCGCCGTTCTCGCAGCGGGCCCGGCCTGGGCCGTGCAGAGCTTGCCCAGACTCAATATCGACAAAAGCCAGATCAGCGTATCGGGCCTGTCCTCCGGCGGCTTCATGGCCAACCAGCTCGGTGTGGCGCACTCGTCCACCTTCATGGGGGTGGGCGTGTTTGCTGCCGGCCCCTACATGTGCGCAGGGCACTACAACTACACCGCCTGCATGTACAACGCCACGATCAGCGACGGCCAGCTTTCCACGATGCAGTCCAGCATCAACCACTGGAGCGGCTCGCAAATCGACGACAAGGCCGGGATCGCCAAGCAGAAGATTTACTTGTTCGTCGGCACGAGCGACAGCACGATTGGCCCCAACCCCATGGACGCCTTGCGCAAGCAGTACGCGAACAACGCCGTGCCCTCGGGCAACGTCGAATACATCAAGCGCAGCGGTGCAGCGCATGTGTTTCCCACCGATTTCGATGCCGCCGGCAACAACAGCTGTGGCAGCACGTCCTCTCCCTACATCGCCAACTGCGGCTATGACGGCGCCAAGGCCGTGCTGACCCGCATCTACGGCACGCTCAACCCCCGCAGCGACGCACCGCCGGCCAGCAACTACATCGAGTTCAGCCAAGCCAGCTTCACCAGCAACCCCGGCATGGCCGCCACCGGCTGGGTGTACGTGCCCAGCGACTGCGCCGCCGGCGCCCAGTGCAGGCTGCACGTGGCCTTGCACGGCTGCCAGCAGAGCTATGCGCAGATCGGCGACAAGTTCATCAAGAACACCGGCTATACCCGCTGGGCCGACACCAACCGCATCGTCGTGCTGTTTCCGCAGACCAAGGTGGACAACACCAGCCGCAGCACCGCCGCCAGCGGCCTGTTGCCCAACCCCAATGCCTGCTGGGATTGGATCGGCTGGTATGGCAGCGACTTCGCCCAGAAGGGCGGGTCCCAGATCAGCGCCATCAAGGCCATGGTGGACCACCTGGCCAGCGGTGCGCCCACGTCCACGCTGCCTGCGCCCACGGGGGTCAGCACCTCGGGCGCGACCGACACCTCGATGGTGATTTCCTGGGCCTCGGTGCAGGGGGCGGCTGGCTACCACGTGTATCGCAACGGTGCCAAGCAGACGACGACCCCGGTGACCGGCACCAGCTACACCGACACCGGGCTGACACCAGCCACCACCTACCAGTGGACCGTGACCGCGGTCGATGGACAAGGGGCCGAAAGTGTGCCATCTGCTGCGGCCAGTGGCACCACCACCGGGGCGGCGCCACCACCGGCCACCTGCTACACGGCCAGCAACTATGGGCACACCACCGCGGGCCGCGCCTATGCCGCCTGGGGGTACGCCTATGCCAAAGGCTCCAACCAGAACATGGGGCTGTGGAACATCTACGTCATCACCACCCTGAAGCAGACGGGACCCAACCACTACGTGATCGGCACCTGTCCCTGAGGGCCGATCGTCCTTGATCCGATGAACCCACAGAAAGTGAAGCAGCGATGAGCGGCGTGCTCGAAACCCAGGATCTCACGGTCCGCTTTGGCGGACATGTGGCCGTGGACCGCGTCAGCTGTGCCTTCCATCCAGGCACGCTGACGGCCATCGTCGGGCCCAACGGCGCGGGCAAGACGACCTATTTCAACCTCATTTCCGGGCAGCTCAAGGCGACAAGCGGCAGCGTGCGGCTCGATGGGGAGGAGATCGGTCATCTGCCCGCGCCGTTGCGCACCCGGCGCGGGCTGGGACGCGCCTTCCAGCTCACCCAGCTCTTCCCCAACCTTTCGGTGCTGGAGAACGTGCGCTTGGCCGTGCAGTCGCGTCACGGCGGCGTTCTGCAGTTGTTCAGCGTGTGGCTCGATCGCAAAGACCTCATCGATGAGGCCTACGCTCGGCTGGAGGCGGTGCGTTTGGCCGACAAGGCCCATGCGCCGGCCTCCAGCCTGCCCCACGGCGACCAGCGCAAACTGGAAGTGGCGCTGATGATGGCCTTGGATCCCAAGGTCTACATGTTCGACGAACCCACCGCCGGCATGAGCGTGGACGAAGTGCCCGTGGTGCTCGATCTCATCCGCGCGCTGAAGGATCGGCGCGACAAGACCATCTTGCTCGTCGAGCACAAGATGGACGTCGTGCGCGAACTGGCCGATCGCATCATCGTGCTGCACAACGGTCAGCTGTTGGCCGACGGCGAGCCGGCTCAGGTGATGAACCTGCCCATCGTGCAAAGCGCCTACATGGGCACGGCCGACATTCGGGAGGCCGCATGAATCCGAACGACATCGTGCTCAGCCTCTCTGGCGTGCACACCCACATCGGTGCCTATCACATCCTGCATGGCGTGGACTTCGAGGTGCCGGCCGGTCAGGTCACCATGTTGCTGGGGCGCAATGGCGCCGGCAAAACCACCACGCTGCGCACCATCATGGGCTTGTGGTCCGCGCAGCAAGGCAGCATTCGATTCAAGGGCCAGGCCATCGGCGGGCCCGGTGCAAAGCTCACCACACCGGACATTGCCCAGCGTGGCATCGCTTATGTCCCCGAAAGCATGGGGATCTTCAGCGACCTCAGCGTCAAGGAGAACCTGCTGCTGGCCGCGCGCGGGGCGCGCACCGTCGATGAGCTCGACTCCCGGCGTCTGGAGTGGATCTTCGGGCTCTTCCCGGCGCTGAAGAAGTTCTGGCTCTATCCCGCCGGCAAGCTTTCGGGAGGCCAGAAGCAGATGCTGGCCATCGCGCGCGCCATCGTCGAGCCGCGCGAGCTGCTGCTCATCGACGAGCCCAGCAAGGGGTTGGCGCCGGCCATCATCCAGAACCTCATCGGCGCGCTGCGTGAACTCAAGTCCACGCACACCACCATCTTGCTCGTCGAACAGAACTTTGCCATGGCCAAGGCCCTGGGCGACCAGGTGGCGGTGATGGACGACGGCCGCATCGTGCATCGCGGCCCGATGGCCGAACTCGCCCAGGACGAGGCCCTCCAGCAGCGCCTGCTGGGGCTGTCGCTGGCGGCTCATCAGTGAACACGAGGTGTGCGATGACTCCCATCACTTCTGCTGTGGGCGCCACCGGTGGCGCCACCGAGGCCGTGCCGCGCGAGCGCTTCGACCTCATTCCCTTGGCCTTGGTGCTGGTTCTGGCGGCAGCCGCCCTGCCGCTGGTCGGTTCGGTGCCCACCTGGCTGACGCTGACCATCGCCGGATTGGCCATGGGCATGATCATTTTCATCATCGCCTCGGGCCTGACCCTCGTCTTCGGCCTGATGGACGTGCTCAACTTCGGCCATGGCGTGTTCATCGCGCTTGGCGCCTTCATGGCCACCACGGTCCTGGGGGCCATGGGCGACTGGACCGCCAGCGACTCGCTGTGGCGCAACCTGACGGCCATTTTCCTCGCGATGGTGGTGGCCATGAGCGTGGCCGGTGCGGTGGGTTACGCCTTCGAGCGCGTGGTCGTGCGGCCGGTCTACGGCCAGCACCTGAAGCAGATCCTCATCACGATGGGCGGCATGATCATCGGTGAGGAGATCATCAAGGTGATTTGGGGGCCGCTGCAGATCCCGTTGCCGCTGCCCGAAGGCTTGCGCGGCTCGGTGCTGCTGGGAGAGGCGGCCATCGAGAAATACCGGCTGTTGGCGGTGGTCCTCGGCGCGGTGGTGCTGGTGGCCATGCTGTTCGTGCTCAACCGCACCAAGATCGGGTTGCTCATCCGCGCCGGCGTGCAAGACCGCGAGATGGTCGAAAGCCTGGGCTATCGCATCAAGCGCTTGTTCATCGGCGTGTTCGTCGTGGGCTCGGCGCTGGCCGGCTTGGGTGGCGTGCTTTGGGGTCTGTACCAGCAAATGGTGGTGCCGCAGATGGGCGCGCAGATCAATGTGCTGCTGTTCATCGTCATCATCATCGGCGGTTTGGGCTCCACGCTGGGCTGCTTCGTCGGGGCTTTGTTGGTCGGACTGATGGCCAATTACACCGGTTTTCTGGCCCCGAAGGTCGCGCTGTTTTCCAACATCGGTCTGATGGTGGCCATCTTGCTGTGGCGACCCCAAGGCCTGTATCCGGTGACCCATCGTTGAGGGGGGCGATCATGTTGCAACGCCTGCTGTCCCATGACCTGCCTCGCAGCCGCTGGCTGGCCCTGGCTTTGATCATCATCCTGCTCGGACTCTTGCTCACGCCCTTCGTCTTTCCGGGCAGCAAGTCGCTCAACGTGGCGGCCAAGATCCTCATCTTCATGGTGCTGGTGGCCAGCTACGACCTCTTGCTGGGCTACACCGGCATCGTCAGCTTCGCCCACACCATGTTCTTCGGCATTGGCGCCTACGGCGTGGCCATCGCCTCCAGCCGCATGGGCGCGGGCTGGGATGCGCTGGCGGTGGGCATCGGCTGCGCGTTGCTGCTGTCGCTGGTCTTGTCGTTCGTGATCGGCTTGTTCAGCCTGCGCGTGAAGGCCATCTTCTACGCAATGATCACGCTGGCGGTGGCCTCGGCGTTCCAGACCCTGGCCTCGCAGCTGTCAGAGATCACCGGTGGCGAGGATGGGTTGACCTTCCGCATGCCCGAGTGGCTGAGCCCGAGTTTCGAGCCTTTCGACAACGAATTCTTCGGGGTGCTCATCGACGGACGCATCATCAGCTACTACGGCTTGTTCCTGCTCACCCTGCTGCTGCTGGGCTTGATGCTGCGCATCGTCAACTCGCCGTTTGGCCGCGTGCTGCAGGCCATCCGCGAGAACGATTTCCGTGCCGAGGCCATTGGCTATCGCACGGTGGTCTACCGCACCTTGTCCAATGTGCTGTCGGCATTGTTCGCCACGGTGGCCGGCGCCATGCTGGCCATCTGGCTGCGCTACAACGGCCCGGACACCTCCTTGAGCTTCGAGATCATGCTGGACATCTTGCTCATCGTGGTCATTGGCGGCATGGGCACGATCTACGGCGCGGTCATCGGCGCGGCGCTGTTCGTGCTGGCCCAAAACTACCTGCAAGACCTCATGCGCCTGGGCGCGGGTGCGGTCCAAGGGCTTCCAGTCGTCTCCGAGCTCGTGTCTCCTGACCGGTGGCTGCTGTGGTTGGGCGTGCTGTTCGTGCTGTGCGTCTACCACTTTCCCACCGGCATCGTCGGGCGGCTGCGTCAGCGCGCCCTGTGATCGGTTGCACATGCTTGAGGCACACGAGCAAGGGAGATTCTCATGCCGTTCACTTCCCACTATCTGAGCTGCGTCGGCCGCGAGATCCATTACACCGAATGGGGCGCGCAGCACCGCGAGACCGTGATCGCCTGGCATGGCCTGGCACGCACCGGCCGTGACATGGATGACGTGGCCGAATACTTGTCTTCGCGTTTTCGCGTCATCTGCCCGGACACACTCGGCCGTGGGCTGTCGCAGTGGAGCCCCGACCCTGTCAATGAATACAAGCTCTCGTTCTATGTGCAGATCGCCACGGCGCTGGTGGACCAGCTCGGCTTGGAACGTTTCCACTGGTTGGGCACCTCCATGGGAGGGGCCATCGGCACGCTGGCGGCGGCCACCTCGCTGCGGGGGCGCATCCGGCGGCTCATTCTCAATGACAACGGTCCCCAACTGGCCCAACCGGCGCTCGAACGCATCCGGGCCTATGCCGGCAGTCCGCCGACCTTCGAGCGCATGACCGAGCTCGAGGCCTTCTTGCGCACCGTTTACCGGCCCTATGGCTGGCTGTCCGATGCCCAGTGGCGCCGCATGGCCGAAACCTCGGCGCGCCGCCTGCCCGATGGACGCATCACCACCCATTACGACCCGGCGATGGCGCAGCAATTCGTCCATCACCCACACGACTACGACCTGTGGGAGGCCTATGACAGCCTGGACATCCCGGTGCTGTGCTTGCGCGGCGAACACTCCGATCTGCTGCTGGCCGAGACGGCCGAGGCCATGCGCAACCGCGGTCCGCGTGCCGTGGTCGTCACCATCCCCGGCTGCGGGCATGCGCCGGCGCTGAACGTGCCGGACCAATGGGAGTTGGTCGAACGCTTCTTCTGCGCCAGCGACCCCCGAAGTCATGGGGCTTGAATCCGCGTGGTTTCATGGTAGCCTGCCGGGAGGGAGGTTTTCATGAAACGACGCATTCAACGCTTGTCCCCGCATCAAAACGGCAAGGTGGCTGGGCTGATGATGGCCCTGGTGTCCTTGGTCATCCTGGTGCCTTTCATGCTGATCCTGGGGAGCATCATGCCCCACGGCGAACGAATGCCCTGGCTGATGGTGCTCATCCTGCCCGTGCTCTATCTGGTGCTCGGCTACATCGGCACGGTGCTGGCCTGCTGGGTCTACAACCTGGTGGCCGGCTGGGTCGGCGGCATCGAGTACGACGCGCAGGAGGTCTGAGTCACTCGCGCCAGTGCTGTGCGATCCAGGGCACGGGCTTGACATAGCGGGTGGCATGGCGCCAACGCTGCTTCAGGCTCAGGCCGGGGCGAAAGGCGCCGCGCAGATGCTCCCAGGGCGAAGGGTGTTCGGGGGCCTCGGGGGTCCAGCGCCCCACCAACACGTCGCCCGGGTTGGGGCCGCCGGGAAAGGTCACGATGCGTGTTCCGCGGGGCAGTCGTGCGGGCATGAAGTAGCGCAGCGGAAACGGCGGCAAGCAATGCAGGCGGAAATGCCTCGTCCAGCTTTCAGGCCAGAGCTTGATGCCGCCGGGCACGGCATGCGTGATGTAGTGCTGCTCGAAGCGATAGCGGTCGGCCACGCCTTGCGGGTCGGCACGAAAGTCAGCCAGGATGTGCGGATAGCGGCCCACCGGGAAGCGAAACACCGAGGTCTGCCCCAGCCGTTGCAAAGGTTTGGACCAGTTTCTCGCCAGGATCACGTCCTCGGGGTGGCCGTAACTGAAATAGTCGTCCAGCGAGCCGACGATCACGGAGTCCAGATCCACGAAGAGCGCGGGGCCGCGCAGGTCGCCCAGGGTCTCGCCCCACAACACCACCTTGCGCCATTTGCCCATCGTGCGTTGCGGATGGGCGCACCCCAGCTCCGGCAGGTCGAACGTGTCCACCTCGGGGCGGATGCCACGCCGGTCGTCGGTGAAACATACCAGCCGAAACGGGCCCGTGATGTGGCGTGACACCATGCCGTAGAGCCGGTTGACGTACTCCGGTCCATAGGCGGTGCCCCACTTCACGCAGATGATTTGCTTGGGTGCGGTCGACATCGGGGGCGGGCAGTGTGAGGCTGCGCATCATAACGGGGTCGCAGCAGGTTCATGACTCGAGTTCGGCCTGGGCCATCTCGACGTCCAGCCGGCGCGTCGCGTCCATGGGCTCGCAGGCGGCAGCTTCGGCATCCAGCTGCGCCCACTGTGGCTGCAAGGGAGCCAGGTCGTGGGTGGAGGCGGTGGCGTCGTCAGGGAAGGCAGTCCATCGGGCCATGGGGGGCTCCACTCAGGGGGGGCTGTAGTGCCCGACCAGACCCAGCAGGTGGGTCTTTTGTGCGGGATCGAGATAAGGCAGCAGCAGGCTCAGCACATGGAACGCCCCCCGCAACAGGGCCGCGCCGGCGCATTCGGGCTCCAGCGCGTGGCGCGGGTCGCGCACATATTCATAGCTGAGCCAGTAGGTGAGCACCACCACCATGGCGGTGGCTACCGAGTCGGCTTCACGGCCATCGATGCGTAACGACTGATGGCGCGACAAGGCGTCGAGCACCGTGCGCACCGCGCGGGACTTGTTCTTCAGCACGAACTGGAAATGCGTCTCCAGTCGGCGGTTCTTGCTCAGCAGGTCGTTGAGATCGCGGTAGAGGAAACGGTACTGCCAAATCAACTCGAACAGCATGTGAAAGAACATCCAGGCGTCTTCCACGTTGCGCACATCGTCCGCGGCGTGCAGCAGCTCGTTGAGGGCGCGTTCGTAGCGGTCGAACAAGGCATTGATCAGTTCGTCCTTGGCCGGGTAGTGGTAATAAAGGTTGCCCGGGCTGATGTTCAGTTCGGCCGAGATCAGGGTGGTCGAGACATTGGGCTCGCCGAAGCGGTTGAACAGATCGAGCGAGACTTCGAGAATGCGCTCGGCCGTGCGGCGCGGCTTTTTGGTGTGCATGATGGCTCCGGGGCACGGACGCCTTGTGCGCCGGCATGCCCGCTGCCAATCTAGCAAATCCGGTTCCGACCGCAAGCCGGGTCTGTCCCGCGGGCTGCACGCTGCGGCGGCCTTGCCTACAATCAAGCCCCCTATGTCCGCTGTCGTTTTCCAGCAGGTCAGCAAGACCTATCGCACCGCGCGGGGCCCATTGCAGGCTTTGCGCGAGGTGAGCTTCACCATCGAACCCGGTGAATTCTTCGGCTTGCTGGGGCCCAACGGCGCGGGCAAGACCACCCTGATCAGCATTCTGGCCGGCCTGAGCCGGGCCACCAGCGGGCGTGTGTGCGTGCATGGCCACGATGTGGTGGACGCCTACGCGATGGCGCGCCGATGCTTGGGCATCGTGCCTCAGGAACTGGTCTTCGACCCCTTCTTCAGCGTGCGCGAGGCGCTGCGCATCCAGTCGGGCTACTTTGGCTTGCGTCGCAACGACGACTGGATCGACGAGTTGTTGGTCAATTTGGGTCTGGCCGACAAGGCCAACGCCAACATGCGCCAGCTGTCGGGCGGGATGAAGCGTCGGGTGCTGGTGGCCCAGGCCCTGGTGCATCGGCCTGCGGTGATCGTGCTGGACGAGCCGACGGCCGGCGTGGACGTGGAGCTGCGCCAGACCTTGTGGCAGTTCATCGCGCGTTTGAACCGCGAAGGCCACACGGTGCTGCTGACCACGCATTACCTCGAGGAGGCCGAGGCCCTGTGCCATCGCATCGCCATGCTCAAGGCCGGGCAGGTGGTGGCCCTGGACCGCACCTCGGCCCTGCTGTCGGGCCGGGCCAGCACGATGCTGCGTTTCAAGACCGACGACCCGCTGCCGGCCTCGCTGGCCGACATGGCGCGTGTGACCGGACGCATCGTGCAGATCAAAGCCCACGATGCCTTGGAGGTGGAGGAGATCCTGTCCACCTTGCGCCTGCATCACGTGGCCGTGGAAGACCTCGAGATCGGCCGCGCCGATCTGGAAGACGTGTTCCTCGAAATCATGCAAGCCGATACCGCGCCGGCATTCCTCGACCATCCCAGCCCGCTGGAGGAGGTGCCATCGTGAAGCCGCTGGATCCCGCGTCGATCGCGCCGACGGCTGGCGTGCGCACGCTGCTGTACAAGGAGGTGCTGCGCTTTTGGAAGGTGAGCTTCCAGACCGTGGCCGCGCCGGTGCTCACCGCGGTGCTGTATCTGCTGATCTTCGGCCATGTGCTCGAAGAGCATGTCCAGGTCTATGACGGCGTCAGCTACACCGCCTTTTTGGTGCCGGGCCTGGTGATGATGAGCGTGCTGCAAAATGCCTTTGCCAACAGCTCCTCGTCCTTGATCCAGAGCAAGATCACTGGCAACTTGGTGTTCCTGCTGGTGGCGCCGCTGTCGCATCGGGACTGGTTTGTTGCCTATGTCGGCGCCTCGGTGATCCGGGGCTTGTTGGTGGGGCTGGGAGTGTTCCTGGTCACGCTGGGCTTTGCCGTGCCGCCGTTTGCGCAACCGGGATGGATCCTGGTGTTTGCAGTGCTGGGGGCGGGCATGTTGGGCTCGCTGGGTTTGATCGCCGGCCTGTGGGCCGAGAAGTTCGACCAGATGGCGGCCTTCCAGAACTTCCTGATCATGCCGATGACGTTTTTGGCCGGGGTGTTCTACTCGGTGCATTCGCTGCCGCCGTTCTGGCAGGCGGTGAGCCACCTCAACCCCTTTTTCTACATGATCGACGGGTTCCGTCGGGGGTTTTTCGGTGTCAGTGACGTCTCGCCGTGGCTCAGCCTGGCCGTGGTGGGTGGCAGCTTCGCCGTGGTGGCTGCGATCGCCCTGCACCTGCTCAAGACCGGCTACAAGATCCGGCATTGAAGAATGCAGGATAATTGGTCCACTATGGCCGATCCGACTCCTCAGGAAGTGCGCACCTACATTGCCCAAGGGCTCGCCTGCGAGCATTTGGACGTGGAGGGCGACGGCCGCCATTTTTTCGCCACCATCGTGTCGGCCGAGTTCGAGGGGCTGTCGCGCGTGGCGCGGCACCAGCGTGTCTACCGCGCGCTGGGCGATAGAATGCGCGAGCAAATCCACGCCCTGTCGATGAAGACGTTCACGCCGGCCGAGTGGTCTGCCACTTCGGCGTCCACCCACCACCATTGATCGGCGCCCGTGGCCGCGGCACGGGTGGCAGCCCCCTGGGCGCGGTTGGCGTGCAAGCGGGGGGCGCCCAGACGCGCGCGGCGCGGGGCCTGTAAACCAGCCCACGCATGGACAAACTCCTCATCCGCGGCGGCCGCCCTCTGGCGGGCGAGATCACCATTTCAGGGGCCAAGAACGCCGCCCTGCCTGAATTGTGCGCGGCCTTGTTGACGGCCGAACCCGTCACGCTGGACAACGTGCCGGCGCTGCAAGACGTGGCGACCATGCTCAAGCTCTTGCGCAACATGGGGGCCAAGGCCGAGCGAGATGCCGACCACCCCGAGCGCATCCACCTGGATGCCAGCTGTGTCACCTCCCCGGAAGCGCCGTATGACCTGGTCAAGACCATGCGGGCCTCCATCTTGGCGCTGGGGCCGCTGCTGGCGCGCTTCGGGGAGGCCACGGTCTCGCTGCCCGGCGGCTGTGCGATCGGCTCGCGCCCGGTGGACCAACACATCAAGGGCCTGCAGGCCATGGGGGCCGACATCCGGGTCGAGCATGGTTACATCCTGGCCAAGGCGCCGGCCGGTGGGCTGCGCGGGGCGCGCATCACCACCGACATGGTCACCGTCACCGGCACCGAGAACTTGATGATGGCGGCCACGCTGGCCCGGGGCGAAACGGTGCTGGAAAATGCCGCGCAAGAGCCTGAAATTCCCGATCTGGCCGAGATGCTGATCGCCATGGGGGCGAAGATCGAAGGGCATGGGACGAGCAAGATCCGCATCCAGGGTGTCGAGCGCCTCGGCGGCGTGACGCACCGGACCATTCCGGACCGCATCGAAACCGGCACCTTCCTGTGCGCCGTGGCCGCCGCCGGTGGCAACGTGCTGTTGCGCCAGGCGCGTGCCGATCATCTGGATGCGGTGATCGACAAATTGCGCGAGGCCGGCGCCCGCATCGAAGCCGGCGCCGACTGGATCCGCGTGGCCGCCTCGGGGCGGCTGAAAGCCCAGTCCTTCCGTACCAGTGAATACCCGGCCTTTCCTACCGACATGCAGGCGCAATTCATGGCGCTGAACTGTGTCGCCGAAGGCACGTCCCGCATCACCGAGACCATCTTCGAAAACCGCTTCATGCATGTCAACGAGCTGGTGCGTCTGGGGGCGCGCATCGAGGTGGACGGCCACACGGCCATCGTGCAGGGGGTCGAGAAACTCTCGGGCGCTGCCGTGATGGCCACCGATTTGCGCGCCTCGGCCAGTTTGGTGATCGCCGGCTTGGTGGCCGAGGGCGAGACCGTGGTCGATCGCATTTACCACCTGGATCGGGGTTACGACCACATGGAAGTCAAGTTGCGCGCTTTGGGTGCGGACATCGAAAGAATTCAATGAGCCAGAACGCAGCCATGATCACGCTGGCGCTGTCCAAGGGCCGCATCTTCGATGAAACCTTGCCGCTGCTGAAGGCGGCCGGTGTCGAGGTGATGGAGGACCCGGAGACATCGCGCAAGCTCATCTTGCCCACCAATCGACCCGATGTGCGTGTGGTGCTGGTGCGCGCCACGGACGTGCCCACCTATGTGCAGTATGGCGGGGCCGACGTGGGGGTGGCAGGCAAAGACGTGCTGCTCGAGCATGGTGGCCAGGGTTTGTATCAGCCCTTGGACTTGAACATCGCCCGCTGTCGCATGAGTGTGGCGGTGCGCGCCGACTTCGACTATGCGGCAGCCGTCAAGCAGGGCTCGCGCATCCGCGTGGCCACCAAGTACACCACGGTGGCGCGCCAGCATTTTGCCGACAAGGGCGTGCATGTCGATCTGATCAAGCTGTATGGTTCGATGGAGCTCGCCCCGCTGACCGGCCTGGCCGATGCCATCGTCGATCTGGTATCCACCGGCAGCACGCTCAGGGCCAACCATCTGGTCGAGGTCGAGCAGATCATGCCGATTTCCTCGCGGCTGATCGTCAACCAAGCGGCGCTCAAGCTCAAGCGTGCGGCGCTGCGCTCGCTCATCGATGCGTTTGCCGGCGCCATTGCGAAGGAGTGAACGATGTCCGTCCGAATCCGTCAACTGGCCACCACATCGCCTGATTTCGAGACCGAGTTTCAGCGCGTGTTGCATTGGACGGCACAGGCAGACCCAGCGATCGAGGCCCGTGTCACGGAGATTTTGGCCGACGTGCGTGCGCGAGGCGATGCTGCCGTGCTCGACCACACCGCGCGTTTGGACGGGCTGCAGGCCGCCTCGGTGGCCGAGCTGGCGCTCAGTCCGGCGCAGTTGCAGGCGGCTTTCGAGGCCATCCCGGCGACCCAGCGAGAGGCGCTCCAAGCCGCCGCCAAGCGTGTGCGGACCTATCACGAACGTCAGTTGGAGGCCTGCGGCCGCTCTTGGTCGTACCGTGACGAGGACGGCACTTTGTTGGGCCAGAAGGTCACGCCGCTGGACCGCGTGGGCATTTACGTGCCCGGCGGCAAGGCGGCCTACCCCTCGTCGGTGCTGATGAACGCCATTCCTGCCCAGGTGGCCGGGGTGGGCGAGATCATCATGGTGGTGCCCACGCCGCGGGGCGAGAAGAACCCGCTCGTGCTGGCCGCCGCGCATGTGGCCGGCGTCAGCCGTGCCTTCACCATCGGCGGGGCGCAGGCCGTGGCCGCCCTGGCTTATGGCACGGCCACCATCCCGAAAGTGGACAAGATCACCGGCCCGGGCAATGCCTACGTGGCCAGCGCCAAGAAGCATGTGTTTGGCACCGTGGGCATCGACATGATCGCCGGCCCCAGCGAAATCCTGGTGCTGGCCGACGGCAGCACGCCGGCCGATTGGGTGGCCATGGACCTGTTCAGCCAGGCCGAGCACGACGAGTTGGCCCAAAGCATCCTGCTGTGCCCTGATGCCCACTACATCGCCGAGGTCCGAGCGGCGATCGATCGTTTGCTGCCAGGCATGCCGCGCCGCGACATCATTCGCGCCTCGCTCGAAGGCCGCGGCGCGCTGATCCTGACCCGCAGCATGGAAGAAGCTTGCGAGATCAGCAACCGCATTGCCCCGGAGCATTTGGAAGTGTCCTCTCGGGAGCCGGGGCGTTGGGAGCCCTTGCTGCGCCATGCGGGGGCGATATTCCTGGGGGCGTACACCAGCGAGAGCCTGGGCGATTACTGCGCCGGCCCCAATCACGTGCTGCCCACCTCGGGCACGGCCCGCTTTTCCTCGCCGTTGGGGGTGTATGACTTTCAGAAGCGTTCCAGCCTGATCGAGGTGAGCGAATCTGGCGCTCGAGTGCTGGGTGCCATTGCCGCTGAGTTGGCCTATGGCGAGGGTCTGCAAGCCCATGCGCAGGCGGCCGAGTTCCGCTTGAAGGGGCAGGTGCGATGAGCCGGCTCGATGCGGTGATGGCGCGCTGGCTGCGCCAGGACGTGCAAGGCATGCATGCCTATGCCGTGCAAGACAGCACCGGCATGATCAAGCTCGATGCGATGGAAAACCCCTTTCGGCTGCCGCCACGGCTGCAGCAAGCCTTGGGTGAGCGCTTGGGCGCGGTGGCCATCAACCGCTATCCCGGCGCGCGCATCGACACCTTGCGCCAAGCCCTGGCTCATCACGCCGGCCTGCCCGAAGGCTGCGCGCTGATGCTGGGCAATGGATCCGATGAGCTCATCAGCCTGCTGGCCATGGCTTGCGACGTGCCCGGCGCCACCATCATGGCCCCGGTGCCCAGCTTCGTGATGTACCCGATGTCGGCGCAGCTGCAGGGGCTGAAGTTCGTCGGCGTGCCGCTGACGGACACATTCGAGCTGGACGAGACGGCCATGCTGAGGGCTTTGGAAGCGCATCAGCCCACCCTGCTGTATCTCCCCTATCCGAACAATCCGACGGCCAATCTCTTCGACGATCGCATCGTCCAGCGGCTCATCGAGGCCGCACCGGGCCTGGTGGTGATCGACGAGGCCTACCAACCCTTTGCCAGCCGCAGTTTCATCGATCGGCTGGGCCAGCACGAGCATGTGCTGCTGATGCGCACGCTGAGCAAATTCGGTCTGGCCGGGGTGCGTGTGGGCTACATGATGGGCGCGGCCCGGCTGATCGCCCAGATCGACAAAGTGCGCCCGCCCTACAACGTGAGCGTGCTCAATGCCGAGGCGGCTTTGTTCGCCTTGGAGCATGCCGACGAGTACGCCCGCCAGGCGGCGGTGTTGCGCGAGGAGCGCGCGCGGCTGATCCAGGCCCTCGGCAGCCTGCCCGGCGTGACGCCCTTTCCCAGCGAGGCCAACATGGTGCTGGTGCGCGTGCCCGAGGCCGACCGCGCCTTTGCCGGCTTGAAGCAGCGTGGCGTGCTGGTGAAGAACGTTTCTAGAATGCATCCATTGCTGCGAGACTGTCTGCGCTTGACCGTGGGCACGCCCGAGGAGAACCAGCGCCTGATCGCCGCCTTGCGAGAAAGTCTGTAAGCCACCATGAGCACTTCCATCGCGCCGCGCGTCGCCGAGGTCACGCGCCATACCCATGAAACGAAGATTCGCGTGGCCCTCAATCTCGACGGCAGCGGCCAGGCCAAGCTGAACACCGGCATCGGCTTTTTCGACCACATGCTCGATCAGGTCGCCCGTCATGGGCTGATCGACTTGGAGATCGACTGCCAGGGCGATCTGCACATCGATGGTCACCACACGGTGGAAGACGTGGGCATCACCCTGGGGCAGGCCGTGGCCAAGGCCGTGGGCGACAAACGGGGCATTCGCCGCTACGGCCATGCCTATGTGCCGCTGGACGAGGCCTTGTCGCGGGTGGTGATCGATTTTTCCGGCCGGCCCGGCTTGCACATGCACGTGCCCTTCACGGCCGGCATGATCGGCGGCTTCGACACCCAGCTGGCGTTCGAGTTCTTCCAGGGCTTTGCCAACCATGCGTTGGTGACGTTGCATATCGACAACCTCAAGGGTGTGAATGCGCACCATCAGTGCGAGACGGTCTTCAAGGCCTTTGCCCGCGCCCTGCGTGCCGCCCTGGAGCTCGATCCGCGCAGCGCTGGCGTCATCCCGTCCACCAAAGGCTCGCTGTGAGCGCGCGTGCCATGGCTACCGTTGCGGTCGTCGACTACGGCATGGGCAATCTGCGCTCGGTGTCGCAGGCCGTGCGCCATGTGGCGCAGGGCTGTGGCCTGGAGGTGGTCGTCACCGCACGCCCCGATGAGGTGTATGCCGCCGAGCGCGTCGTGCTGCCCGGCCAGGGGGCCATGCCCGATTGCATGCGACAGCTGCGTGACTGCGGCTTGCTGGAGGCCGTGCTGCATGCGGCGGCGAACAAGCCGCTGATGGGCGTGTGCGTGGGCATGCAGATGCTGCTGTCACGCAGCGAGGAGGGGCCCACCGAAGGCTTGGGCTTGATTGCCGGCGAGGTGGTGCGCTTCCAGCTCGAAGGCCAGATCCAGCCCGATGGCAGCCGCTACAAAGTGCCGCAGATGGGGTGGAATCAGGTCTGGCAAACGCGTTCGCACCCGATGTGGGCCGGCGTGCCCGATGGGGCTTGGTTCTATTTCGTCCACAGCTTCTATGCGCGGGTGGTCAATGAGGCCCATAGCACCGGGGAAACCGAGTACGGGCTGCGCTTTACCTGTGCGGTGGCCCGGGATAATATTTTCGCGACGCAGTTCCACCCCGAGAAAAGCGCCGATCACGGCTTGGCCCTGTACCGCAACTTCCTGAGCTGGAAGCCCTGACATCGCCCGAGACCGTCGACTCCTATAGCGTGCACCGCTGCGGTGCCCGACTCTTTCGCCACTCCGCTGCCATTCCCATCCCACCCACTCGACTTCGGCTATGTTGCTGATCCCTGCCATCGATCTCAAAGACGGCCAATGTGTGCGCCTCAAGCAGGGCGACATGAATGACTCCACCACCTTCGGCGAAGATCCGGCGGCCATGGCGCGCCGTTGGGTCGATGCGGGGGCGCGTCGCTTGCATCTGGTCGATCTCAACGGGGCTTTTGCCGGCAAGCCGGTCAACGAGTCGGCGATCAAAGCCATCCTGGCCGAGGTGGGCGATGAGATTCCCGTGCAGTTGGGCGGGGGCATCCGCGACCTCGACACCATCGAGCGCTATCTCGACGATGGCCTCAGCTACATCATCATCGGCACGGCCGCGGTGAAGAACCCGGGGTTCTTGAAGGATGCTTGCAGCGCCTTTGGCGGCCACATCATCGTCGGGTTGGACGCCAAAGACGGCAAAGTGGCCACCGACGGCTGGTCCAAGCTCTCGGGCCACGAGGTGATCGATCTGGCCAAGAAATTCGAGGACTATGGCGTCGAGGCGGTGATCTACACCGACATCGGCCGCGACGGCATGCTCACAGGCATCAACATCGAGGCCACCGTCAAGCTGGCGCAGGCTCTGAGCATCCCGGTGATCGCCTCTGGCGGCTTGAGCAGCCTGGCCGACATCGAAAAGCTGTGCGCGGTGGAAGACGAAGGCATCGAGGGGGTGATTTGCGGTCGGGCGATCTATACCGGTGCACTCGATTTCGCGCAGGCCCAAAAGCGCGCCGATGAACTCAACGGCGGCGCTTGAGCGCAGATCCATGCTGGCCAAACGCATCATTCCCTGCCTGGACGTCACCGGCGGCCGCGTCGTCAAGGGGGTCAATTTCGTCGAGTTGCGCGATGCCGGCGACCCGGTGGAGATCGCCGCGCGTTACAACGAGCAAGGCGCCGACGAACTGACCTTCCTCGACATCACGGCCACCAGCGATGGGCGCGACCTGATCCTGCCCATCATCGAGGCCGTGGCTTCGCAGGTCTTCATCCCGCTGACGGTCGGCGGAGGCGTGCGCACCGTGGACGATGTGCGCCGCCTGCTCAATGCCGGGGCCGACAAGGTGAGCTTCAACTCGGCGGCGGTGGCCAACCCTCAGGTCATTCGCGAGGCGTCGGCCAAGTATGGGGCCCAGTGCATCGTGGTGGCCATCGATGCCAAGGCCCGGCCCGATGGCAGCGGCTGGGACGTCTATACCCACGGTGGACGCAAGAACACCGGGCTGGACGCCGTGGCCTGGGCTCGGCAGATGGCCGAGCATGGGGCCGGAGAGATCTTGCTCACCAGCATGGACCGCGACGGCACCAAGAGCGGCTTCGACCTGGCGCTCACGCGGGCCGTCAGCGATGCGGTGAATGTGCCGGTGATTGCCTCGGGCGGCGTCGGCACCCTCGAACACTTGGTCCAGGGCATCCAGCAAGGCGGTGCCGATGCCGTGCTGGCAGCCAGCATTTTTCATTACGGCGAGTACACGGTCGGGCAGGCCAAGGCCCTGATGGCTGCAAGGGGAATCCCGGTGCGGGCCTGAGAGGCGGCATCGCCGATTCCCCGTGGTTGCTACACTGTGCCGATGAGTTGGCTCGACGAAGTGAAATGGGACCGCGACGGCCTGGTGCCGGTGATCGCGCAGGAGGCGAGCACCAAGGACGTGCTGATGTTCGCCTACATGAACCGCGAGGCGCTCGCCGAGACGGCCCGTCGCGGTGAGGCCGTCTACTGGAGTCGCTCGCGCGGGCGCCTGTGGCACAAAGGGGAGTCCTCCGGCCACATCCAGAAGGTGCACGAAATCCGCCTGGATTGTGATGCCGATGTCGTCTTGCTGCTGGTGAGCCAGCTCGGTCACGAGCCGGGCATTGCCTGCCACACCGGCCGGCATTCGTGCTTCTTCCAGGTCCTGCGAGACGGACGATGGGTCACCGTCGATCCGGTCCTGAAAGATCCACAGAGCATTTACGGATGAACGCCATGGACCAGGAGCCGCCGTCTTTTTCGTCGCAGGATGTGCTTGCCCGCCTGGCCGATGTGATCGAATCCCGCAAGGGGGGCGATCCTCAGACCTCGTACGTGGCCCGGCTCTTTCACAAAGGCACCGATGCGATCCTGAAAAAGGTGGGCGAGGAAGCCACCGAGACCGTGATGGCCGCCAAGGACGGGGAGCCACAGAAGATCGTGTACGAGGTGGCCGATCTGTGGTTCCATACCATGGTGGCCCTGGCGCATTTCGGGCTCAAGCCCTCGGATGTGCTGGCCGAGCTCCAGCGCCGCGAGGGCCTGTCCGGACTGCAGGAGTTCGCCGCCCGACAGCCGAGCCAGCCGCGGGAGCCCGGTGTATGAGCGCCTCACCCGATCCCCGCGAGGCCTCGCCCGTCAGCGAGATCTTCGGCCCCCACGGTCCAGGCGAGGACTCGCTGCGCACCCTGGGTCACATCAGCTATGCCTTGCATGCCATCGTGGCGGTGGGCGCCGTGATTCCTTCTTTCCAACCCGGCGTGCTGCTGCTGGTGGCGGCCTTCATCCTCGATCTGATCAAGCGCCATGACGCCGCCGGCACATGGCATGCTTCGCATTTTCGCTGGCGCATCCGCAGCGTGCTGTGGGCCGCCGGCCTCTATCTCGTCACACTGCCGCTGTGGTTTTTGTTCATCGTGCCGGGCTGGATCGCCTGGTGCGTGATTTCCATCTGGTTCGTTTACCGCGTGGTGCGCGGCTGGCTGGCCTTGAACGACCGCCGACCCATGCCCATGCCCACTGAAGTGCCATGAGCCAAGATCCGAACTGCGTCTTCTGCAAAATCGTCGCCGGCCAGCTTCCTTCGAAGAAGGTGTACGAGGACGAAGAACTGCTGGCTTTCCACGACATTCGGCCGCATGCGCCCATCCATTTCCTGATCATTCCGAAGCTGCACGTGGCTTCCTTGCTGGAGGTCGGGGCCGAGCACCAGGCCCTGCTGGGGCGCATGCTCACCCTGGCGCCGCGCCTGGCAGTGGAACAGGGCGCCGGCAATGGGTTCAAAACCTTGATCAACACCGGTGTGGACGGTGGGCAGGAGGTCTACCACCTCCATGTCCATGTGTTGGGCGGGCCGCGCCCGTGGCGTGTGGGCTAGCCTCGAGCCGCTGCGCTGGTGGGGCGAAGCCGTAGAATCAAGGGTCCTTGTTAGGAGTACATCATGGGTACCTTCAGCATCTGGCACTGGTTGGTCGTGCTGTTGATCGTCGTGCTGGTGTTTGGCACCAAGAAGCTCAAGAACATCGGCTCGGACCTCGGGGCGGCCGTCAAGGGCTTCAAGGACGGCATGCGCGACGGCTCCAGCAACACCGAGGCCTCGACTCCCGCCCAACAGGTGACCGCCGACAAAGCCCAGGGCGGCGGCACCACCATCGACGTCGAGGCCAAAACCAAGTCCTGAGGGCTGGCCCGGCTGAGCCCTGACGGCGCGTACGTCCATGATCGACTTTGGCTTCGACAAGCTGGCCCTGATCGGAGCGGTGGCGCTGATCGTCATCGGCCCGGAGCGCTTGCCCAAGGTGGCCCGCACGGTGGGGCATCTGCTGGGCAGGGCGCAGCGCTATGTCGCCGAGGTCAAGGCCGAGGTCAACCGCTCGATCGAGCTCGAAGAGCTCAAGAAGATGAAGTCCCAGTTCGAGGACGCCGCCCGCAACGTCGAGCAGACCGTCACCCAGGAGGTTCAGGCCGTCTCCAGTGACTTCGACAAGGCCTGGGCCGAGGCGACCGGGGGGCTGTCGTCGTCCTCCTCCACCGCCTGGGAGCCGCCGCCTCCCGTGTACAAGCCGCCGCGCAAGAACTGGCGCCTCAAGCGCAGCGCCGTGCCCCAGTGGTACCGACAGCGCCATGGCCTGCGCTCGAAGGTTCAGTCCGGGGCGGCGCGGGTGGCACGTTTTCGGCCCCCGAAAGTCTCCTCCAAAGCCCGTCCGTGAGCCAGGATCCCAAGCCAGACCGTCCGGATGAGCTGGACGGCACCGAGCAGCCCTTCGTCTCCCACCTGATCGAGCTGCGTGACCGCTTGGTTCGGTCGCTCATCGCGGTGGGCATCGTCTTCGGCCTGCTGTTTCTGTGGCCCAGTCCCGCGGGGCTGTACGACTTGCTGGCCGCCCCCTTGGTGGCTCATTTGCCGCAAGGCTCCACCATGATCGCCACCAACGTCATCTCGCCCTTCCTGGTGCCCTTGAAGATCACGTTGATGGCGGCCTTTCTGATCGCGCTGCCTTACGTGCTGTACCAAGTGTGGGCTTTCGTGGCCCCTGGCTTGTACTCGCATGAAAAACGCCTGGTCTTGCCCTTGGTGATCTCCAGCACCCTCTTGTTCTTGCTGGGCGTGGCGTTTTGCTACTTTTTCGTCTTTGGGCAAGTGTTCAAGTTCATCCAGAGCTTTGCCCCCAAGAGCATCACGGCCGCGCCCGACATCGAGGCCTACCTGGGCTTCGTGCTGACCATGTTCCTGGCCTTCGGCCTGACCTTCGAAGTGCCCATCGTCGTGGTGGTGCTGGTGCGCATGGGCGTGGTCAGTGTGGACAAGCTGCGCAGCTTCCGCAGCTACTTCATCGTGCTGGCTTTCATCGTCGCGGCCATCGTCACGCCGCCCGATGTGATCTCCCAGCTCGCCTTGGCCCTCCCCATGTGCCTGCTTTACGAGGCGGGCCTGTGGGCGGCCCAGCTTTTCGTCAAGTACACCCGCGCGCCCGACGCGGAAGAAGACCTGGCCGCCAAGTAGCGCGGCCCTGCATCGGTGTCCCCAGCCCGCGGTGAGCGAGGCGGCGCCCGCCCAGCCGGTGCGCCGCCCGGAGGGCTTTGCCCATCAGTATTAACCATGTATTAAGACTTTAAGAAACCTTAAATAATCGTGCCGGCCTTTGCGGCAATCCTGCCCAAAGGTCACCCCAAGCAAAGCAAACAGAAGCACGAGGAGTCTTAACGATGGATAAACAGATTCGCCGTCTGGCGGGATGCCTGGCCGTGGTTGCGGCGGCCGGCTGGGCCGCCTCCCCCAGCTGGGCCTTGGACAGTCATGGCTACTTCCGCGCCGGCCCGGGGGCCACGAAGAAGGACGCCGCCCGCGCCTGCTATGGCCTGCAGGGGCCGGGTTTGAAGTACCGCCTGGGCAATGAATGCGACTTTTACGGGGAGTTCTTCTTCAGCGAGAACTTCAAGGCCGGCGATGTGGACACCAAGATCCAGTTCACGCCCAATCTGTACAACGCCGGTACCGACACGAATGACGCCAAGCTCGGCCTGGCCGAGATGTTCGTCGAGGGCAAGGGCTTCGACATCGCGCCCGAGGCCAGCTTCTGGGTGGGCAAGCGCTACTACGCCCGTGCCGATGTGCACATCGTCGATACCTTCTTCACGCAACAAGATGGGGTGGGCGGTGGCATGCGCGGGCTGTCGGCCGGCCCGGGACGCTTCTCGCTGGCCTATTTCCGCACCGATGACGGGGTGGCTGGAACGGTGGGCAATCAGCCCGGTCATCGGCTGAGTGCGGAGTGGTACGACTTGCCGGTCAATGCCGGCGGCAAGCTGCGCTGGGTGGCCAGCTACACGCGGGGCAGCTTCTCCGGCGGTCAGGACGGGCTGGCTCTGACCGCGCAGCACCAACAGGAGAATTTCCTGGGCCTGGGCGGGTCCAACACCCTGTGGCTGCAATATGCCCAAGGCTCGGCCAATCTGAACACCGGCTTTGGCGACTTGTCCGCGGGCTCGGGCCACAAAGGCTGGCGCTTGGTCGAGTCCTTCACATGGCAGCAAGGGGCTTTTGGCGGGCAGGCCTTGGCCATGTGGCAGACCGAACGCAGCGATACCGGCGACAAGGTCCACAGCATCTCGCTGGGGGGCCGGGCGTCGTATGCCCTGACCCGGCACTTCAAGATGGTGGCCGAGCTCGGACATTCGCAGCGCAAGCCCGACGGTGGGGCCACGCAGAAACTCACCAAGTTCACGCTGGCGCCCACGCTGAGCACGGCCCCGGGCTTCTGGACCCGTCCCGAACTGCGCTTGTACGTGACGACCGCCCGATGGAACGATGCGGCCAATGTCGCTGCGGGCTCCGGGGGGGTTACCGGTCTGGGCGATGGCAAGACCTCGGGCACCAGTTTCGGCGCCCAGGTGGAGGTGTGGTGGTGATCTGAGCCGCCGGCCTCAGCGCGGCGCGCGGCCCGAGCGCTGCAAGCTGGGGCGCTGGGCCACTTGCACCTGCAGCTCCAGCCGCTCATTGGCGCGCTGCAGGGTCAGCGTGGCCGTGCTGTCGGGCCGCAGTGCGGCCACTGCATCGAGCAGCTGGGCCGTGTTGGCCACCGGCCGGCCTGCCACGGCCACGACCACATCGCCCGGCCGCACGCCAGCCCGTTGGGCCGGGCCGCCTTGCAAGACGCCGGAAATCAGCACGCCTTCGCGCAGGGGAAGGTTGAAGGTCTGCACGAGTTCGGGCGTGAGATCTTGGGGCTCGACCCCGATCCAGCCGCGCGTGACCCGACCGTCGCGAATCAAGCTCTCCATCACCTGGCGCGCGGTGGTGGCTGGGATCGCAAAACCGATGCCCATGCTGCCGCCGGAGCGCGAATAGATGGCGGTGTTGATGCCCATCAGATTGCCAGCCACATCGACCAGGGCGCCACCGGAGTTGCCGGGGTTGATCGCTGCGTCGGTTTGGATGAAATTCTCGAAGGTGTTGATGCCCAATTGGTTGCGTCCAAGCGCACTGACGATGCCTGCGGTGACGGTTTGACCCACCCCAAAGGGGTTGCCGATGGCCAGCACCACGTCACCCACCTGCAGCGCCGAGGCGTCGCCGAAGCTGATGACCGGCAGATCGGGCAAGTCGATCTTGAGCACGGCCAGGTCGGTCTCCGGGTCGGTGCCCACCACTTGGGCCGAGGCTTTGCGGCCATCGACCAGGCTGACCTCGATGTCATCGGCCCCCTCGATCACATGGTTGTTGGTCAGCACATAGCCTTCGGGTGCGACGATGACGCCCGAGCCCAGGCCGGTTTGGGGCTGCTCATCGGTCTGATCTCCGAAGAAGAAGCGGAACCAGGGGTCGTTGAGGTGCGGGTGACCCTCCGGGGCTTTGCTGGTGGCGATGTTGACCACTGCCGGCGAGGCGCGCTTGGCCGCGGGCGCCAGGCTGCCTGGGGGATGCTCCTGGCTGAGCAACACGGGGGTCTCGGTGATCGTGAGGGTCGGGATCACACTGCCGGGCGCACGGCGCAACCACTCGGGCTTGAGCGTGGCCACGACGAAGAGCACCGCCACCGCGACCGTGACGGCTTGCGAGAAAATCAGCCAGGTTTTGCGCATACAGTGAAGGGAAAGGAGGCCCAATGAGCGGCTTGCCATCCGGCACCGGCCCCGCCAGGGGCCGCACACGCGACACGCCGGATTCCGGGCGGCATGGGGAGCCTGAGGCATGATCCACCGCGATGAGTTTGGCGTGCAGGTGCACGCCCTGTTGGAGGCGGACCGCTTCCGTGATTATGGGCCGAACGGCTTGCAAGTCGAGGGCCGCCCCGAGATTCGCAAGCTGGTCAGCGGGGTGACCGCCAGTCTGGCCCTGATCGAGGCCGCGGCCCGGGCCGGGGCCGATGCGATCCTCGTGCATCATGGGCTGTTTTGGCGTGGGCAAGACGGACGGGTGACGGGCTGGATGAAGCGGCGCTTGCAGGTCCTGCTGGCGCACGAGATCAACCTTTTTGCTTACCACCTTCCGCTGGATGCCCATCCGCAATGGGGCAACAACGCTCAGTTGGGGCAGAAGCTGAAGCTCAGCATCGATGGCCGCTTCGGCGAGCAGGATCTCGGCTTTCTGGGCACGCCGGCCCAGCCACTGACCGTGGCGGCCCTGACGGCCTTGCTGCAGTATCGACTGGGCCGCGCGCCCGTGGTGGTGGAGGGCGACGGTCGGCCGATCCGCCGGGTGGCCTGGTGCACCGGGGGAGCACAAGGCTATTTCGAGGCCGCCATCGCCGCCGGTGCCGATGCGTTCCTGACCGGCGAGATTTCCGAGCCCCAGGCCCATTACGCGCGCGAGACCGGTGTGGCGTATTTCGCCTGCGGCCACCATGCCACCGAGCGTTTTGGCGCCGCCGCACTGGGCGCCCATCTGGCCGAGCGCTTCGGCCTGGAGCACCAGTTCATCGACATCGACAATCCGGCGTGAGGGCCGCTGCCGGCCACCGGGCAAGGCGCCGGCCGCGACCGTGAAGGATGGCCCATTCCGGAGGGGGCTGTGCGCACACGGTCCGCCAATCGCACGCCGATTGAGGGTTAACCCTGATCATCCCCGTAGAATCCGCGCGGCTCGCCGGTTCCCGTGGCGGGTGTGGGTGATCTGGATCAGGAGAAAACGGAATGATGTCGACATCCTGGGTGGCGCGAGGATGCGTGGCGCTGGCAATGGTGATGTGGGGCGCGCTCGTCCAGGCGCAAGTCGTGGTGGGACAGGTGGCGCCTTTCAGTGGGCCTCAGGCAGTGACCGGACGCGCCATTCATGCCGGGGCCAAACTCTATTTCGATGCGGTCAATGCCCGAGGCGGCGTCAAGGGCCAACGCATCCGTTTCGTCACGCGTGACGATGCCCAAAAGGCCGATGAGACGGTGCGCTTGGTCAAGGCGATGATTGCCGAAGATGCGCCGGTGGCCCTGTTGGGCACGGTGGGCACCACCAACCTGGAAGCGCTGTCCAAGGACGGGGTGCTGGTGCGCAGCCGCACGGCCATGGTCGGGGGCGTGTCGGGGGCTGCTTCGGTGGCGCAGGCGCCCAATATTTTCGTCGTCAAAGCCAGCTATCACGACGAAATTGGCCGCTTGTTTCGTCAGTTGTCGCAGGTGGGCGTGACCCGCGTCGGTTTGCTCTACCAGGACGATGGTTTGGGTCAAGACGTGCGGGCCGGGGCGCAGGCTGCTGCCCAAGCGCATGGCATCAGCTTGGTGGCGCAAGCGCCCTACGCGCGCAACACCACCGAGGTGACGGCCGCCGTGACCCAACTGATGCAAGCCCAGCCGCAGGCGATCTTCCTCGGGGCCACCACGGCCGCGGCGATCGAGTTCGTGCGACGTTATGGCGAGGCTGGCGGGCAAGCCACGATGTATGGGATGTCGATCATCGATACCGATGCATTGCTCAAAGCCTTGGGGCCGGATCGGGCGCGGGGCTATGCGTTTTCCGTGGTGTTGCCTTTGCTCAACCGGCAAGACCGTGCCGTGGTGCGTGAATATCTCGCCTTGCGAGAACAGTCCAAGGATCCCGATTTGACGGCGCGCTCGATCGAAGGATTCATCGCGGCCAAAGTGTTGGTGCATGCGTTGGAGCGTGCGCCGCGCTGGACGCCCGAGGCCGTCAGCGCGACGCTGAGCAGCCTGCGCAGCCTGGATGTGGGCGGCTATGTCTTGGACTTCAGCCAACAAGGGCGCACGGGGTCCCGCTACGTGGATTTCGCGATGATCGGCTCTGGTGGCAGGCTGGTGCAGTGATCGCTAGGGGCCCGGCGCCCCTCGCGTTTCGGGCGCGCCGTTCTGAGCCGGTGGGATCAATGGGGGTCCAGCGGTTCGGCGATGCGTCGGGTCACCACCGGCGGCTGCGGTCCGATGTGAAACGCCAGACGGCGCTGCCGCAGGTGCACGTCGGCCGCGGTCACACGGTCGAAGCGCCGCAGGTGCTCGACCCAAGATTCATCGATGAAGTACTCGGTGTACAGCCCCGGGTCGTTGACGTCGCGAAACAGCTCCCAGGCCAGCGCGCCTTGACGCAGGCGGCTGCGGCGGCTTTCCTTCATCACCTCACGGAAGGCGGCGGCCTGCGCCGGGTCGATGCGGTATTCGATGGTCACGAGCACCGGTCCGGCGTCCGGGGCGATCGGGGTGGCGGTGACCGGCGGCTTCCAGGCCTGCGAGGGCGTGAGGTCTTCTTCGGCCTTGCCTTCGATACGCCAGCGGCGGGCCCAGGGGAGCAAGGCCATGCCGGTGACGGCCGCGGCCAACAAGCTCAAGGGCACGGAGCCGAGCGTGGCCACTTTGCCCCATAGCGCGGCGGACAGGCCGGCGCTGCCCATCAAGGCCATTTGGTAGATCGACATGCCGCGGGCGCGCACCCAATCCGGCAGCGCCAGTTGGGCAGCCACGGTCAAGGTGTTGGCCACCGTGATCCAAGCCATGCCGCTGAAAAACATCGCCGGCACGGCCACCCAGACATTGGGGGCGAAGGCCACGATCACGGTCATGGCCGCTTGCACGATGCTGCCGCGATTGACCAAGGTGTCGCGGTCGTAGCGGGCGCGCAGCCGCTGCAGCTGAGAGGCGGCCACCACGGCGCCGCAGCCCATGGCCGCCAGCAGCATCGTGAACGTGCCGGCTCCACCGCCTTGCAGGCCGCGGGCCACCAGCGGCAGCAAAGCCAGCACGGCGGTCGATTGCAAGAAGAACAGCGCAATGCGCAACAGCACGGCGTGCATGCGGGTGGACTGACGCACGTACTGCCAGCCCACGCGGATGGCGCCGAGGAAGCGCTCGCCGGGCAAGGCACTGACGGTGCGCTCGCGCTTCCAGCGCATGATCACGAAGCCGGCGGCCACCGACAAAGCGGCATTGAGCACGAAGACATACGCGCTGCCCAGCGCGGCGATGATCGCGCCGGCCAGCAGCGGGCCGATGATGCGCGAGGCATTCATCGCGATGCCGTTGAGCGCCAAGGCGGCGGGCAATTGCACCCGTGGCACCAATTCGGGCACGATGGCGGCGAACACGGGCCAACGCATGGCCAGACCGATGCCATTGGCAAAGGTCAGCACCAGCAGCAACACCGGCGAGATGGCATCGGTGAGCACCAAGGTGCAAGTCACCACGGCCACGCCGGCCACCCAGAACTGGGTGACCATGAAAAACCGCCGCCGATCCAGGATGTCGGCCAAGGCGCCGCTGGGCAGTCCCAAGAGGAAGACCGGCAGCATCGAGGCCGTCTGTACCAGGGCCACCAGGGCCGGGGAGGTCGTCAGCGTGGTCATCAGCCAGGCCGCGGCCACATCGTTCATCCACATGCAGGTGTTGGCCACCAACCAGGTGATCCAGAGCATGCGGAAGACCGGCTGGGTCAGCGGCGCCCAGGCGGAGGCCGACACCGCCGCCGTGGCGGGCGAAGACGTGGGGGACGGGGAAGAATCAGACGGGTTCAAGGCAAGCCCGATGATGCCTCAAACCCGACGAGTTTGCGCATGCCGCGCCAGCGGCGTTCAGCCTGGATTCAGCAGCTTGCGTTGGCGTCGGCCACGGCCAAGGCCGTGATGTTGACGATGCGCCGCACCGTGGCCGAAGGCGTGAGGATGTGCGCCGGTGCGGCCGCCCCCAGCAAGATGGGGCCGACCGTCACGCCCTGGCCGCCGGTCATCTTCAGCACGTTGAAGAGGATGTTGGCTGCATCCAGATTGGGCAGCACCAGCACGTTGGCCGCCCCGCGCAGGGTGGAGCCGGGCAGAAAGGTCTCACGCACGGCCTCGCTGAGGGCCGCGTCGCCGTGCATCTCGCCATCGGCCTGCACATCCGGGCGGCGTTGCACGAAGAGATCGCGCGCGGCGCGCATCTTGCGCGCCGAAGGGCGCGTGCTGGAGCCGAACATCGAGTGCGACAGGAAGGCCACGCGCGGCGGCAGCCCGAAGCGACGCACCGCATCGGCGGCTTGCACCGCGATGTCGGCCAACGTGGCCGCGTCGGGGTCCTCGTTGACGAAGGTGTCGGCGATGAACAGCGTGTGCTTGTCCAGCATCAGCGCGTTCATCGCGGCCCAAGCGCTGGCCCCAGGCTTCAAGCCGATGAGGTCGCGCACGTGTTCCAGGTGGGCTTCATAGCGCCCCACCAGGCCGCAAACCATGCCATCGGCATCGCCCAGGTGCACCATCATCGTCGCGATCAGCGTGTTGGATCGGCGCAGGGCCACCTTGGCCATCTCGGGCGTGACGCCATCGCGGGCCTTGAGCCGGTGGTAGGTTTCCCAGTACTGGCGAAAGCGCGGGTCGTCCTCGGGGTTGACCACCTCGAAGTCGCGCCCGGGTTGCAGGCGCAAGCCGGCGCGCTCCAGCCGCATCTGGATCACATGGGGCCGGCCCACCAGGATCGGCCGGACCATCTTTTCGTCCAGCGCGATCTGCACCGCGCGCAGCACCCGTTCGTCCTCGCCTTCGGCATAGGCGATGCGCCGCGGCGCGGCCTTGGCCGCTTGGAAGACCGGCCGCATGAACAGCCCGGTGTGGGTGACGAAGCGGGTGAGCGACTCGCGGTAGGCCTCCAGATCGGCGATCGGGCGGGTGGCCACGCCGGAGTCGGCTGCGGCCTTGGCCACGGCCGGGGCGATGCGCAGGATCAGGCGGGCATCGAAGGGCGTGGGGATGAGGTAGTCCGGGCCGAAGCGCAACTCTCGGCCGGCATAGGCCGAGGCCACCTCGTCACTGATTTCGGCTTTGGCCAGCTCGGCGATCTCGCGCACGCAGGCCAGCTTCATCGCCTCGGTGATGCGCGTCGCACCGCTGTCGAGCGCGCCGCGGAAGATATAAGGAAAACACAGGACGTTGTTGACCTGGTTGGGGTAGTCCGAACGGCCGGTGGCGATGATGCAGTCGGGCCGCGCGGCTTTGGCCACCTCGGGGCGAATTTCCGGTTCCGGATTGGCCAGCGCCAAGATGATGGGCCGCTCGGCCATGGTCTGGACCATCTCGGCCGTCAGCACGCCCGGGGCCGAGCAGCCGAGGAAGACATCGGCCCCCCGCACCGCATCGGCCAGGGTGCGCGCCTCGGTTTTTTGCACATAGCGCTGCTTGGATTCGTCCAACCGGTCTTCGCGCCGGTCATGCAAGACCCCCTTGGAGTCGCACACGAAGATGTGCTCGCGTCGGACGCCCAGCGCCACCATCAGGTCCAGGCAGGCGATGGCTGCCGCACCCGCCCCCGAGACGGCCAGCTTGACCTCGTCGATGCGCTTGCCCACCAACTCCAGGCCATTGAGCAGCGCAGCCGCAGAGATGATGGCCGTGCCGTGCTGATCGTCGTGAAAGACGGGGATGTTCATGCGCTCTCGCAGCTTCTTTTCGATGTAGAAGCACTCGGGCGCCTTGATGTCCTCCAGGTTGACGCCGCCGAGGGTGGGCTCCAACGCGGCGATGATCTCGATCAGCTTGTCGGGGTCTTTCTCGGCCAGTTCGATGTCGAAGACATCGATGCCGGCGAACTTCTTGAACAGACAGCCCTTGCCTTCCATCACCGGCTTGCCCGCCAGCGGCCCGATATCGCCCAGGCCCAGCACGGCGGTGCCATTGGTGACCACACCGACCAGATTGCCGCGTGAGGTGTAGTCAGCCGCCAGGCGAGGGTCCTCCTCGATGGCCAGGCAGGCATAGGCCACACCGGGCGAGTAGGCGAGCGACAGGTCGCGTTGGTTGGACAGGGGTTTGGTGGGGGTGACGGCGATTTTGCCGCGCACCGGGCTGCGATGGTATTCGAGGGCGGCGTCGCGCAGGGCTTGTTCGGCAGGCGACAGCGGGGTCTTGGCGGCCATGGGTGCTCCTTGAAGCTTGCGGGGCGCTGAGGTGCCCCGCAAGCCTCTAGCCTACGCTTTTGCGCCGCGCGGATTAATCACCGCAGAAGTTGGGCAGCTTACGCTGCCGGCCCCAGGCCCCGAGGCCTTCATCGCCACACATCCACCACGGTGCGTCCACGCACCTGACCGGCCAACAGCTTTGGGCAATAGTCGATCACCTCGCTCAGGCCGATCTCGGTGATCATGGTCTCCAGTCGTTCGGCCGGCACATGCTGCGCCAGCAGATCCCAGGCCTTGCGGCGTGTGTCGTGGTCGGTGAAGACGCTGTTGATGCCGTACAGCGTGACTCCCCGCAGGATGAAGGGCATCACCGTGCCGGGGAAGTCGGAGCCTTGCGCCAGGCCGCAGGCGGCCACGGCCCCGTTCCAGCGCGTGGCAGCGCAGGCATTGGCCAGGGTGTGGCTGCCCACGGTATCGACCACGCCGGCCCAACGCTCGCTTTGCAGCGGCTTGCCCGGTTGGGCGAATGCCTGGCGATCCACGCAGCGGGCCGCCCCCAGGCTGCGCAGATAGTCCGCCTCCTGCGGCCGCCCGGTGGAGGCCACCACCGTGTAGCCTAGGCTGCCGAGCAAGGCCACGGCGATGGAGCCCACGCCGCCGGCGGCGCCCGTGACCAGCACCTCTCCGTCGCCGGGCTGCAAGCCGTGGCGCTGCAAGGCCATCACGCACAGCGCAGCGGTGAAGCCGGCCGTGGCGATCGCCATCGACTGCCGGGCGGTGTAGGCCGCCGGACGCCGCAGCAGCCAACCGGCCTTCAGACGGGCCTTCTGAGCCAGGCCGCCCCAGTGGGTCTCGCCCAGTCCCCAGCCGGTCACCACCACCGGGTCGCCCGGCTGCCAGGCTGGATCGCGGCTGGCTTCCACCGTGCCGGCCAGATCGATGCCGGGCACCATCGGCCAGGCGCGCACGATGGCCCCGCGGCCCGTGATGGCCAGCGCATCCTTGTAGTTGAGGGTGGAATACTCGACCTTGACGGTCACCTCGGCCTCGGGCAGCTGGGTGTCGTCCATATCGACCAGCGCGGCCCGGGTCTGGCGGTCCTCCTGGCTCAGGAGCAAGGCTTTGAACATCGGGGTGTCTCCTTCCACAACAGCCCCGATCTTGGCCCAAAACCGGATTCAATGGTGCAGCGGCTCCAGCACGCCCACCAGCGCCAGGCGGCTGCGGTCGGCATGCGAGCGCCAGCGGGCATGGCAGGCGGGCACTTCCACTTCGACCGGTTCGGTCTGCGAGACCCAGTCCAGGGCCTCTTGCAGCAAGCCGGGGCGGCTGGCGGCGTGCTCCAGGGCCTGGCACCACAGGAGCTTCATGCGTTCGCCAGGCGCGCAGCCATGCTGCACGCGGTGGGCGCGTTCATAGCGTTCACGACAATCGGGCGGCTCGATGTGGCAGCATTCCCAGCGCCCCGTGATGTCGGGCATGGGGCGCACCAGCGAAGGCTCGATGCTATCGGCTTGGGCGTCATACAGCCCAAGCAGGGTCAAGCCATCCGCAAAACGGATGCGGGCGAGATGTTGGGTCATGGGGCAAACGGACATCAAATTCTTGGGTGGGGGCGCAGCCGCTCGCACCGGTTCGGGCTTCGAGCACTGCGGCTGGCGACACCAAATGCTGCGTATAGGACCACAGGTTGGCCCTCGAGTGCCTCCCACTTTTGGGGGAAAAATGGGGGAGTCGGGCGCGCGCCGGACGCCTGCGATCGGGTGCGTTCACAATGCGCACATGGACAGCGATGCCATGCACCCGTGATGATGGATGCCGAACGTCCCTTGGCCCTGACGATGGGCGACCCTTGCGGCATCGGCCCGGAAATCCTGGCGCGCGCGCTGGTGGCCGGCGCCATTCCGGCGGCCGTGGTGGTGGGCGATGCCGCCGTGATGCGACGCGCCTTGGCTTGTGTCGGGCAGCAAGCGCCGGTGGTGGTGCTCGAGCACCCGGATGAAGCGGCCTGGGTGCCCGCTGGCGCCGTGGCCGTGTACCAGCCTGCGGGCCTGCCCACGGGCTTGGCCGAGCTGCCTTGGGGCCGGGTCGATGCGCGCGCTGGCGCGGCGGCGGCCTGCTGCGTGCGCCAGGCCATGGCCTGGGCCCGCGCGGGGACGGTGGCCGGTATCGTCACCGCGCCGCTGCACAAGGAGGCGCTGGCCGCCGCGGGCGAGCCCTATCCCGGCCACACCGAAATGCTGGCCGCCGAAGCCCTCGGCCCGGGCCAGGCCGCGCCGGCCGTGCGCATGATGCTGGCCAACGAAGAACTCAAGACCGTGCTGGTGAGCATCCATGTGTCGCTGCGCGAGGCCATCGAACGGGTGACGCAGTCGGCCGTGCTGGAGACCATCCGCATCACGCATCGCAGCGCGGCGTTGTGGGGGCAGCCGCAGCCGCGCATCGCGGTGGCCGGGCTCAACCCGCATGCCGGCGAGGGCGGCCTGTTCGGCGACGAGGAAATCCGTCACATCGCCCCGGCCATCGAGGCCGCTCGCGCCGAAGGGATCGACGCGCGTGGTCCCTTTGCGCCCGATACGGTCTTCATGCGGGCCCGCCACGCCCCCGGCCATCCGGGCGAGTTCGATGTGGTCGTGGCGATGTATCACGACCAGGGCTTGATCCCGGTGAAGTACCTCGGGGTGGACCAAGGCGTCAACGTGACGCTTGGGCTGCCGTTCATCCGGACCAGCCCCGACCATGGCACGGCTTTCGACATTGCCGGCCGCGGCCAGGCCGACCCCTCCAGCCTGATTGCCGCCGCCCGCATGGCTCGCCGGCTCAGCGCTGGCTGTTCGCGGTGAGCTCGGCCAGCTGCTTGCGTGCCCGCGCCACGGCGCGCTCGATCAGATAGGCTTGCTCGAAGGCGCGGAAGCGCCCGGTCTCGCACATCTTGGTCAGCATGCGGCCGGTCATCGAGACCAGGGTCTGGTGCTTCTTGCCGTGGCTGAAGATGAAGAAGGTCCGCCCCGGGCTCACCCAGTTCAGCCGCACCTTTTTCCACTGCCCGTCCAAGTGCATCTGATAGGCCACGCCGGGCTGCACATGCTGCACCAAGGCCACGCCCTGCGTGGGCTGTTCGGGCCGCATCTCGGGCTCGAGTTCCTCGAGGTTGATGTCCACGTCCGTGCCGCCGGCGGGCGCGCTGCCCAGGTCGATGTCGAGCTGGCCGTCCCAGTCGATGGCCGTCTCGGCCACCAACCCGACGCGCTGGGCCTCGTCGGGCGAAAAATTCGTCTCCGGGATCGCCGCGGCAGCCGTTGCCTCGGTAGGAGGCACTTCCTCGGCCGTGGGCACGACCAGCCGGTCCAGCCCCTGCAACTGGACGTCGAGCTGACGCAGCTGGAAGTCGGTCAGCGGCTGGCCTTTGAGCGACTGGGCGTGCAAGGGCAGCAACTCGGCAAAGAATGCCTTCTTCTGCTCTTCGGGGTGATGGATCAGCGCCAGGCCCTCGTGCAGCGTCTTCATCAACTGCGGCAGCGCCAAGATGAACTGCTTGCGTTCGGCCGGCGTGGCTTTGGGTTGCAGCGACATCACCAGTTCACGCCCGACGCGGCGGATGCGCCGCGTCGTCTCTGCGTCAGGCCCATGCCGCACCGTGGCCTCCACCTCGACCTGGGTCCATACCTTCACCAAGAAGTCGCGGATGAATTCGGGCAGGTCGATCGACGCCAGCACGCCTTGCACCTGCATTTCATGCCGGTGCACGATGCGCAACTGCGCCTCTTTGTTGGCCAGCAAGGCCACCGCCTCGGCATGCGCCAGGGCCTCGTCATGCGCTTGCTCTTGCACGAAGGCTTCGAGGGCGCGCAACTTGCCCTCGTACAGATCCATCTGGTCGAAATCGCCCTCGACGATTTGCTGCACCAGTTCACGCACCAGACTCAAAAAGCGCCGGCCTGGGCCCTCGTCGAAGTCTTCGAAGGCACAGGCAATGGAGGCCATGCGGTTGACGAACTTGCGCACCGGGTGGCTGCGCGAGGAGAAGAACTGCACGTCCTTGAGCGCCACTCGCAGCACCGGCAGCTGCAGCCGGGCGATCTGGCGGGCCATCTGCGGCGGCACCTTCGGGTCCGACAGGATCTGATCGAACAGCGAGGCGACGATGTCGATCACCATGTGATCGAGCGCCCCGCTGCTGGCGCGCATCAGTTCTTCACGGTGTGCGCGGATCAGGTTGACGGCCATCAGGCCGCTGAGGCCTGAATGCAGCCCTTCAGGGGCCGAGGCCGCCGGCGCAGCGGCCGCCCCGCTGCTTCCCCAGCCTCCGGTGCTCACCGCGTCCAGCGCACCGGGGCCGCTGGTCAAGTAGGCCAAGCGGCGGATGACGTCGAGCATCTGCGCATCGGAGGCCAGCGGCGCGCCCGCAGAGACGGGGCCGCCCAGGGCCCCGGCACCCGATGGCCCGCCCACGGCCCCGGCCGAGGTCGCGCCGCCGAGCGACAAGCCGCCCGTGCGGCTCGGGCTGGGGCTGCCCAGGCTGCCTGCACCGCTGGGGCCGAAGCCGGCCGGCGCAGGCAGGCCGAACAAGGCGCTCAGGGCTTGTGCCGCCTGATGCGGGTCGGCCAGGGAGCCAGCGCCCGAGTGGCGAAACGGCACGGCCGGCGCGGTGACACCCCCGGTGCCCGAAATGACGGCGCTGCGCACGGCCAGGCCCACCGGCTGGATGCCGCGTGCGCTGAGATCGGCCACGATCGCCCCGTAGCACTGGCGCATCGCCTTGGCCAGACCATGCCCCAGTTCACGGGCCAAGGTCTGGCGCACCGCGGCTTCCGGACTGACCACTTCGATGCTGCGGAACAACGCCTTGCCGATGACGTCCGGTCGCACGGGGTTGCGTTCCGGGTCGGGCCGGCCCAGGCCCAGCAGCGAGCCCATGTAAGCATCCAGCTCCCGCAGTTCCCACTCGCACTCGTGCTCGATGTCCAGCCCGAGTCGATGCGCCGTCACTTCCTCCTCGACCTCATGGTCGCCCACCAGGCTGAGGGAGGTCCAGTCGGTGCTGGCCAAGCTGCGGCCGCCACCGACGCGCGGCGTGATTTCCTGAGCGACCTTGTCGTTGAGCACCGAGGTGAAGGTCATGTTGAAGGCCGACAGCTTGTGCTGCAGATCGAACTGCGCCGACATGTAGGACTGGCGCTGCGCGTTGCTCTTGGCCGACAGCGCGAGCATGCCCAGCGCGTCGACCACGCGGCTGGCGGTGGACGACGCGGTGTTCACGATCTTTTGCACGGCCGCCTGCATGGCGGCGTGGAGTCGCGGGTCGGGCAGGGTCATGGGACTTGCGTTGGCAAGGTGAAACAGTATGACCCGAAAACCGCTGAGTGCAGCCAGGAGCCGCGCCGTCGGCGCACGGCATCCGGCCGCAGCGTGCCAAATTGGGCACAGGTGCACCATGGCGGCGGCCCGCCCGGCACGCCAGGCCGCCGCGCTGGTAACGTTTACTTACTTTTCAGCGCATCGCGAATTTCGCGCAGCAGCACGATGTCTTCCGCGGGGGCCGGTGGCGCCGAAGCCGGCGGCGGAGGTTGACGCTTGAATCGGTTGATCTGCTTGATCATCAGGAAGATGATGAACGCCAGTATCAGGAAGTTGATCGCCACGGTGATGAAGTTGCCATAGGCGAGCACCGCGCCGGCTTTCTTGGCTTCGGCCAAAGTCTGGGCCGTCTGTCCTGCCAGCGGGAGGAAGTAATTGGAGAAGTCCAGCCCGCCGAACAGGGTGCTGACCACGGGCATGATCACGTCGCCCACCATCGAGTCGACGATCTTTCCGAAGGCACCACCGATGATCACCCCGACGGCCAGATCGACGACATTGCCCTTGACGGCAAATTCCTTGAACTCGCGCATGAAACCCATTCGGCTCTCCTGGAGTTGGGGATCCGTGGCGCCTGCGCCGACGGTGCTTGCAGTATGCCTGCGGTCATGCGGGCGGCCAAGCCGTGCGGCCCGGCCCAAGGGGCTGCGCCCCTCGGGATGAGACCCGCGCTGGCTGGGCGAGCCCGCAGTCCGCTAGAATCGCGGGTTGCCCCTAATCAAAGACGTGCTTTCCGAGGATCCCCCATGAGTGATCAGCCAGTGGACAAGAGCCGCCGTACCTGGGTCGCCATTGCCTGTGGCGCGGGCGCCGTTGGCGGCGTGGCCACCGCCATCCCCTTCGTCAGCACCTTCCAACCGTCCGAGCGGGCGCGGGCCGCTGGCGCCGCGGTGGAGGTGGACATCAGCACGCTCAAGCCCGGCGAGATGATCACCGTGGAGTGGCGAGGCAAGCCGGTGTGGATCCTGCATCGTACGCCCGAGCAGATCGCATCCCTGGCCAAAACCGAGTCCCAAGTGGCCGATCCGAAGTCCGAGCGGACCCAGTACCCCACACCGGAGTACGCGCGCAACCAGCACCGCTCGATCAAGCCGGAGATCTTCGTGGGTGTGGGCATTTGTTCGCACCTGGGCTGCTCGCCGGTGTCGAAGTTCACGCCGGGAGCCCAGCCCTCGCTGCCCGATGATTGGCAGGGGGGGTTCCTGTGTCCCTGCCACGGTTCCACCTTCGACATGGCCGGGCGCGTGTTCAAGAACAAGCCTGCGCCGGACAACTTGGAAGTGCCGCCGCACATGTACCTGTCCGACACCAAGCTGTTGATCGGTGAGGACAAGCGGGCCTGAACCCCGATGCACGGACAAGAAAAGGTGACACCCCATGGCTGAATTCAAAGAGGCGCCGGTCGACGCCACCGCAGGCCAGAAGCTGCTGACCTGGATCGACAACCGCTTTCCGCTCACCAAGCTCTACAAAGAGCACATGGGCGAGTACTACGCGCCCAAAAACTTCAACTTCTGGTATGTGTTCGGCTCGCTGGCGCTGGTGGTGCTGGTGATCCAGATCGTCACGGGCATCTTCCTGGTGATGCACTACAAGCCCGATGCGAACCTGGCTTTCGCATCGGTGGAATACATCATGCGCGACGTGCCCTGGGGATGGCTGATTCGCTACATGCACTCCACGGGCGCCTCGGCCTTCTTCATCGTCGTCTATCTGCACATGTTCCGCGGGCTGCTGTACGGCTCGTATCGCAAGCCGCGGGAGCTGGTGTGGATCTTCGGCTGTGCGATCTTCCTGTGCTTGATGGCCGAAGCGTTCTTCGGCTACCTGTTGCCCTGGGGGCAGATGTCTTACTGGGGCGCGCAGGTGATCGTGAACCTGTTTGCCGCCGTGCCCTTCGTCGGCCCGGACCTGGCCCTGCTGATTCGCGGTGACTATGTCGTCTCCGACGCAACCCTCAACCGCTTCTTCAGCTTCCATGTCATCGCCATCCCGCTGGTGCTGCTGGGCCTGGTGGTGGCGCACATCATCGCACTGCACGAAGTGGGCTCCAACAACCCCGATGGCATCGAGATCAAGGCCAAGAAGGACGCCCAAGGCCGTCCGCTGGATGGCATTCCGTTCCATCCCTACTACACGGTGCACGACATCTACGCGCTGAGCGTGTTCCTGATGGTGTTTTCCGCCGTGGTCTTCTTCGCGCCCGAGTTCGGCGGCTACTTCCTGGAGTACAACAACTTCATTCCGGCCGACCCGTTGAAGACCCCGGCGCACATTGCCCCGGTGTGGTATTTCACGCCCTATTACTCGATGTTGCGTGCCACCACGGACTTGATGGTCAACGTGCTCGTGGTGCTCATTGCGCTGGCGGCGATCTTGGCGGTGTTGCGCGGCGGCTTTGGTGCCAAGGGCAAGTTGGCCGTCATCGTCGGCGCCTTGGTGGCCGCCGGTCTGCTCAAGGCCTTCGACGCCAAGTTCTGGGGCGTGGTGGTCATGGGCGGCGCCGTGATCATCATGTTCTTCCTGCCCTGGCTCGACCGCAGCCCGGTCAAGTCCATTCGCTACCGTCCCAACTGGCACAAATACATTTACGGCGCGTTCGTGCTGGTGTTCATGGTGCTGGGTTATCTGGGCATCCAACCGCCGTCGCCCACCGGTGAACTGATCTCTCAGATCGGCACGCTGTTCTACTTCGGCTTCTTCCTGCTCATGCCTTGGTGGTCGCGCCTGGGTGAGTTCAAGCCGGTGCCCGAGCGTGTGACCTTTGCCGCCCACTGAGCCCGCCGGAGTCTGTCCCCATGAAAAAAATGATCCAAACACTGCTGGCCGCGCTGGTGCTGAGTGTCGGTCTGTCTACGGCCCATGCGGCAGGCGGTGGCATCGCCTGGGACAAGTTTCCCAAAGAGCGGGTCACCGATCTGGCTGCGCTGCAAAACGGTGCCAAGCTCTTCGTCAACTACTGCCTGAACTGCCACTCGGCGGCCTTCATGCGCTACAACCGCCTGCGCGACATCGGCCTGACCGAGGAGCAGATCAAAAACAACCTGATGTTCACCACCGACAAGGTCGGTGAAACCATGAAGGTCGCGATCGACCCGAAGATGGCCAAGGAATGGTTCGGGGCCAACCCGCCGGATCTGACCGTCATCGCCCGTTCGCGTGCGGCTGCTGGCAAGGGCTCGGGGGCCGATTACCTCTATACCTTCTTGCGCACCTTCTACCGTGACGACACCAAGGCCACGGGCTGGAACAACCTGGCGTTCCCCAGCGTGGGCATGCCCCATGTGTTGTGGGAGCTGCAAGGCCAGCGTGTGGCGCGTTTCGCCCAGCAGCCCGATCCGCACGATCCGAGCAAGACCATCGAGGTGTTTGCTGGTTTCGAGCAGATCACGCCGGGCAAGATGAACGAGGCCGAATACAACTCGGCCATCGCCGACCTGGTGGCTTTCCTCCAATGGATGGGGGAGCCGGTCCAAAACCAGCGTGTGCGCCTGGGCGTGTGGGTGCTGATCTTCCTGGCCGGCTTTACCTTCATCGCTTGGCGCTTGAACGCTGCCTACTGGAAAGACGTGAAATGAGACGGGCGTGATGCTGGCCGCACGGCATGCGGTGCAGCGTCAGCCCCAGCCGGAGTGGGCCCGCCGACGCGTCCCACTCCTTTCGTTTTTAGGATCTCTCGCCTCATGAGGAGCTCACCGCCATGATGGTGCTTTACTCCGGAACCACTTGTCCTTACTCGCACCGTTGTCGCTTCGTGCTGTTCGAGAAGGGCATGGACTTCGAGATCCGCGATGTCGATCTGTATGCCAAGCCCGAGGACATCGCGCTGATGAACCCGTACAACGAGGTGCCCATCCTGGTGGAGCGCGACCTCATCCTGTACGAGTCCAACATCATCAACGAGTACATCGACGAACGCTTTCCTCATCCGCAGCTGATGCCCGGTGATCCTGTGGCGCGGGCCCGCGTGCGGCTGTTCTTGCTCAACTTCGAGAAAGAGCTGTTCACCCATGTCAACGTGCTGGAGTCGCGAGGCATCAAGCCCACCGACAAGCAGCTCGAGCGGGCGCGCGCTCAGATCCGTGATCGCCTGACCCAACTGGCGCCCATCTTCCTGAAGAACAAGTACATGCTGGGCGAGGACTTTTCGATGCTCGACGTGGCCATTGCCCCGTTGCTGTGGCGTCTAGACTACTATGGCATCGATCTGTCCAAGAACGCCATGCCGCTGCTCAAATATGCCGAACGCATCTTCTCTCGGCCGGCCTACATCGAAGCGCTGACCCCGTCCGAAAAAGTCATGCGCAAGTGATGACGCGATGAGCGAGCCCAACGCACCCGAGAGCCCGGAGGTCGCCTCCACGCGGCCCTATCTGATTCGTGCCTTGCACGACTGGTGCACGGACAACGGCTTGACGCCCTACCTGGCCGTCTACGTGGACGATTCGGTGCAGGTGCCGCGAGAGTACGTCAAAAATCGCGAAATCGTCCTCAATGTCAGTTTCGAGGCCACCAGCGGGCTCAAGCTGGGCAACGACACGATCGAGTTCCGGGCTCGTTTCGGCGGTGTGGCCCGTGACATCGTGCTGCCGGTGGACCATGTGATCGCCATCTACGCCCGCGAGAACGGCCAGGGCATGGCCTTCCCGATGCCGGCGGCCGCTGCCGCCGGCCCATCCCCGGCGCCTGCCGACGGGGCCCCAGCAGCGACGACGGCGCGCGCCAGTGGCGGGCCGCTCAAGCTCGCGGCCGGCCCCTCGTCGGGCGAGCCGCCTGCCGAGCAACCGCCCGAGCCTCCGCCGCCCCCCAGCGGGGGGCGTCCCGCGCTCAAGCGGGTGAAATGAGCCTTTTACAATCCCGAGACATCGCATCATTTCCGTCCAGGCCGCCGGCTTAGCTCAGTTGGTAGAGCAACCGCCTTGTAAGCGGTAGGTCATCCGTTCGAGTCGGATAGCCGGCACCATGGCATCATGGTCCCCACGGGGGCAGGGGTGGCCAGCGATTCTGCAGGCAACGGGCTGCCGTCTACGCATAGAATCCGGCCCATGATGAAGCGACTGTTGTCCTTCGTGGCGCTTTTGCTCCTGGTGGCCACGACCCAGGCGCTGCCGACGGCGGCCGCCTCTGGGCTGGGGGCTGCCGTTGCGCAGCCGCAGGTCGAGTTCACCGCCGATGTCTCTTGGCCTGCGCCCAGCAGCCACGCCGGCGGCTCGGAGGAGTCGGCGACGGATTCCTCCGTGCCCGTGGATCCGGCCGTGGAGTTCCATGCCGTCGAGACCGTCGGCGCACAGCTGGCTCAGCCTCGGTTCGCACAGACCTGGACCGGCCATTTGGGCGCCCGACCCGTGGCATCGCCTGCGCTGGAGGGCTTGCTGCGGCCCCCGAAGCGCGCCGGGCGGGGCGCTTGAGACCCGCAGCGGCCCGGGTCGCGTCCGCGCCACAGGCTGGCCGACATGGCCGCCGCCGTGCGGCGGCTCGACGTTTTGTCCTTCCCTTTGTTGGAGCTTTGTCCATGAACGAGAACACGGTTCTTTCATCCTCCTTGGGCGCATCGATCCCTTCGGCCCAAGAGCGCAACCGCGTTTTGCGCAACACCTACTGGCTGCTGGCTTTGTCGATGGTGCCCACCGTGCTGGGCGCTTGGCTGGGCTTGGCCACCGGCTTGGCGCGAGCCATGTCGCCGATGGTGAGCCTGGTGGTGTTTCTGGGCGGTGCGTTTGCCTTCATGTTCGCGATCGAACGCACCAAGAATTCGGCTGCCGGCGTGCCGGTGCTGTTGGCCTTCACCTTCTTCATGGGCGTGATGCTGTCGCGCCTGGTGGGTGTGGTGTTGGGGCTGGCCAATGGCGCGAGCCTGATCATGACCGCCTTTGCCGGCACCGGTGCGATCTTCTTCGGCATGGCCGCCTTGTCCTCGATCATCAAGCGCGATCTCAGCTCGATGGGCAAGTTTTTGTTCGTCGGTGCGATCATGCTGCTGGTGGCTGGCATCGCCAACGTGTTCATCCAATCCAGCGCGTTGATGATCACCCTGTCGGTCTTGGCGATCGGCATTTTTTCGGCCTTCATCCTGCATGATCTCAAGCGCGTGCAAGACGGCCTGGAAACCAACTACATCACGGCCACGCTGGGCGTCTATTTGAGCCTGTATAACGTGTTCCAGTCGTTGCTGGCCCTGTTGGGCGTGTTTGGCGGCCGCGACGAATAACATGCCGCGGCGGTGCTGGCCGCTGGCCCACGCGGCCGCACGGTCGGGCCGTCCGTGACACCTGCACGGCCCGTTACGGACGGTTTCCGTTCTCGGGATCAGTTCGATTGAACCTTCACCCGGATTGCGCTAACCTGCCAGCCCTGTTGGCGTAAGGCCGCTTCCAAACGCGGCTGAAGCTGGCGCAGTTTGGCCGCGACCGCGGTGTTGGGCGCCAGCAACGTCCAACCCGTGTCATCGACCGGCCCGGGCTTCACATGGGCCGCGATGGCCGCAGGCAGGAGGGGGCGAATGCCCTCGAGGCGCGATTGAGATTCGCGCAGGAGTCGTTGAAGCCGCTCGAGCACGGTGTGGCGGTTCATGGCCTCTTGGATGGGCAGCGTGCGATCTGCGCGGGCATTCATGAGGTGGGAGTGTACCGATGCAGATCATGATCACGCACAGCCGCTTCACCCGCACGCATGTGTGGACGCTCAGCCGCTGGCAGCTGGCCGCGGTGCTGAGCGGTGCGCTGGGCCTGATGCTGCTGCTGTCGGGGCTGGTCTACCACTTCATCTTTCTTCAGGCCGCGCGTGAAGGCTGGCCGGTGGTCAGCCAAATCGTGCGTCTGGTGGTCAAGGACGAGTTTGCCCAGCGTGATCGCTTCATGCGGGAGAACCTCGATGCGATGGCCCGCCGGGTCGGCGAGATGCAAGCCCGCTTGCTGCAGCTCGAAGCCGTGGGCGAGCGCGTCTCGGACATGGTCGGACTCAAACCCGACGACATCAAAGCGGCGCTGCCGGATGGACCCAAGGGCGGCCCCTATGTGCCCAGCGCGCAGCCCTCGTTCGAGCAGCTGCAGCGCATGGTGGACGAGCTGGACCATGCCGCGGCACTGCATGCGGACCTGTTCACGCTGATCGAATCCCAGCTGTTCGAGCAGCGCATGCAAGCTCTGAGGATTCCGAACACGCGCCCGGTCGATGGCCCCACCAGCTCGGGGTTTGGCTTCCGGCTGGATCCTTTCACGGGCCGGCAGGCCCTGCACACGGGTTTGGATTTCCCAGCGCCGGTGGGCACGCCCATCCTGGCGGCCGCCGGGGGGGTGGTGATCGCGGCCGAAGACCATCCGGCCTATGGTTTGATGGTGGACATCGACCACGGCAATGACCTGGTCACCCGCTACGCCCATGCCTCGAAGCTGCGGGTCCAACCGGGGGATCTGGTCAAGCGCGGTCAGGTGATTGCCGAGGTCGGCTCGACCGGCCGCTCCACCGGCCCGCATCTGCACTTCGAGGTGCTCGTCTCTGGCGTGCCCCAGAACCCCGCGCGTTTTCTGGCCGACGCCGGGCAGTCCAAAGCCTTGGCCCAGAGTGCGAGAAGCCGGCCTGCGCGGCCTTGAGTGGAACGGCGCAAGCCCATCTCCTGCCTTGCGCGAGCTTCCATGACCGGGGCAGCGCCGCCCCGACGATTGTGACTGCGGATTCACGGTGAGCCACGCCCGGCCCGAAGGCCCGGTGCTAAACTCGATCGCTTTAGAGCTTTCGGGGCCGGCTGCGCCTGTCGGACCCGCGCCGAGCGACGCATCGAACCGGTGCCACTTCCTTTCCCGATGTGTTTCCGACGGCCTGGTCCCCGAGGTCCGTCCATCGTTTCAAATCACCCCATCACGCATGTTGCCCAAGCTTCTCACCCAGATTTTCGGCAGTCGCAACGACCGGCTCCTCAAGCAGTACCGGCGCGTGGTGGAGCGCATCAATGCCATGGAGCCTCAGTACGAGGCCTTGGACGATGCGGCCCTGCAGGCCAAGACAGGCGAGTTCCGGCAGCGTCTGGCCCAGGGGGCCTCGCTCGACGACTTGCTCCCCGAGGCCTTTGCCGTGGTGCGTGAAGCCAGCAAGCGGGTGCTCAAGATGCGTCACTTCGACGTGCAGCTCATCGGCGGCATGGCGCTGCACGACGGCAAGATCGCCGAGATGCGCACGGGCGAGGGCAAGACGCTGACGGCGACTTTGCCCGTATATCTGAATGCGCTGGCGGGCAAGGGCGTGCATGTGGTCACGGTCAACGACTACTTGGCTCGCCGCGATGCCGAGTGGATGGGGCGCCTCTATGGCTTCCTCGGGCTGAGCGTGGGCGTGAACTTGCCGCAAATGTCGCGCGAGGACAAGCAAGCAGCTTACCGCGCCGACGTGACCTATGGCACCAACAACGAGTTCGGCTTCGACTACTTGCGCGACAACATGGTCTATGAGCCGGGCGATCGGGTGCAGCGTGGTCTGCACTATGCCATCGTCGACGAAGTGGACTCCATCCTGATCGACGAGGCCCGCACGCCGTTGATCATCAGCGGCCAGGCCGAAGACCACACCGAGCTGTATCAACGCATCAACCAGGTGGTGCCGCTGCTGAAGCGGCAGATCGGAGAGGCCGACCCCCGTACCGGTGAAGGGGTGATCGAGCCGGGCGACTTCACGATCGACGAGAAGAGCCGCCAGGTCTTCCTGACCGAACAGGGCCACGAGAATGCCGAGCGCGTGCTGACCCAGGCCGGTTTGTTGGCCGAGGGGGCGAGTCTGTACGACCCATCGCACATTGCGCTGCTGCACCATTTGTATGCCGCGCTGCGTGCCCATCATCTGTTCCATCGCGACCAGCACTATGTGGTGCAAAACGGCGAGGTGATCATCGTCGATGAGTTCACCGGCCGCTTGATGGTCGGGCGCCGCTGGTCCGATGGCTTGCACCAAGCGGTGGAGGCCAAGGAGGGCGTGGCCATCCAGGCGGAGAACCAGACGCTGGCGTCGATCACCTTCCAGAACTATTTCCGCATGTATGCCAAGTTGGCCGGCATGACCGGCACGGCCGACACCGAGGCGTACGAGTTCCAGGAGATCTATGGTCTGGAGACGGTGGTCATCCCACCGAACAAGCCCACGCAGCGCAAGGACGAGCTCGATCGCGTCTACAAGACCAGCCGCGAGCGCTACGAGGCGGTGATCGCCGACATCCGCGAATGCCATGAGCGTGGCCAGCCCGTGCTGGTGGGCACGACCTCGATCGAGAACTCCGAGCTGCTGTCGGATTTGCTCACCAAGGCCGGATTGCCGCACCAGGTGCTCAATGCCAAGCAGCATGCCAAGGAGGCCGAGATCATCGCCCAGGCCGGCCGCCCGGGCATGATCACGATCGCCACCAACATGGCCGGCCGCGGCACCGACATCGTGCTCGGCGGCAACGTGGACAAGCAGGTGCAGCTGATCGAGGCCGACGACTCGCTCAGCGAGGCCGAGAAGCAGCAGCGCATCGACAAGCTGCGCGCCGAATGGCGCAGCCTGCATGAGCAGGTCAAGGCTTTGGGTGGGCTGCGCATCATCGCCACCGAACGCCATGAGTCGCGTCGCATCGACAATCAGCTGCGTGGTCGCGCCGGCCGCCAGGGTGATCCTGGTTCTTCGCGGTTCTATCTCTCGCTGGAAGATCCGCTGATGCGCATCTTCGCGGGAGATCGCGTCAAGGCCATCATGGACCGCCTCAAGATGCCTGATGGGGAAGCCATCGAGGCGGGCATCGTGACGCGCTCCATCGAAAGCGCGCAGCGCAAGGTCGAAGCACGCAACTTCGACATCCGCAAGCAGCTGCTCGAGTATGACGATGTGGCCAACGACCAGCGCAAGGTCATCTACCAGCAGCGCAACGACATCCTCGATGCCACCGATGTCAGCGCCCAGATCGCCCATTTGCGAGAGGGGGCGCTGACCGATGTGGTGCGCAGCTACGTGCCCGTCGACAGTGTCGAAGAGCAGTGGGATCTCGAAGGGTTGGAGAAAACCCTGCGCGAGGAGTGGCAGCTGGATGTGGATTTGCGCCAGTGGGTCGAGTCCAGCGAGGCGGTGTCGGACGAGGACATCGTCCAGCGTGTGGTGCAAGCCGGCCATGCGGCCTATCAGGCCAAGGTGGACCGCGTGGGCAAGGAACAGTTTGCGCAGTTCGAACGCATGGTGTTGCTGCAATCCCTGGACACCCATTGGCGCGAGCACCTGGCGGCGCTGGACTACTTGCGGCAGGGCATCCATTTGCGTGGCTATGCGCAGAAGAATCCCAAGCAGGAATACAAGCGAGAAGCCTTCGAGCTTTTCGCTCAATTGCTGGATGTGGTGAAGATGGAGGTCTCGCGCATTTTGCTGACGGTGCGCATCCAGACCCAGGAGCAGGTGGCTCAAGCGGCCGAGGCCATCGAGGACAAAGTCGGACACATCTCGAACGTGACCTACACCCATCCGAACGAAGACGGTTCGGTGGCCAGTGAAACCGACCCGCGCACGGCCACCGTCCAGGTGCCCAAGGTGGGGCGTAATGAACCTTGCCCGTGCGGCAGTGGCAAGAAGTACAAGCATTGCCATGGCAAGTTGAACTGAGGTCGATCATGCCGGTGAATCTGCAAGCTCCCGACCCCAAGGCCTTGCACCCGGTCCCCGGGGTGCGCATCGGCACCGCGATGGCCGGTGTGCGCAAAGCTCATCGCAAGGATGTGTGTGTGTTCGTGCTCGACGAGGGGGCGGCCGTCGCAGGGGTGTTCACGCGCAATCGCTTTTGCGCCGCCCCGGTGCAGGTGGCCCGCGAGCATCTGGCCGCCGCACGAGGGATTCGCGCTTTGGTGATCAACACAGGCAATGCCAATGCGGGCACCGGAGAGGAGGGCTTGGCCCATGCGCGGGCCACCTGCGCTGCCCTGGCTGGTCATCTTGGCGTGGAGCCCACTCAGGTGTTGCCCTTTTCCACTGGTGTGATCATGGAGCCGCTGCCGGTGGATCGCATCGTGGCGGGGCTGCCCGTGGCTTTGGCCGGTCTGAAGGCCGACGGCTGGGCCGATGCGGCGCAGGCCATCATGACGACCGACACGGTGCCCAAAGCGGTCTCCACGCAAGTGAGCATCGGCGCTCAGACGGTGACGATCACCGGCATTGCCAAAGGGGCCGGCATGATCCGTCCCAACATGGCCACGATGCTGGGTTTCATCGCCACCGACGCGAACATCGATCCAAGCCTGCTGCCTGCGTTGGTGCGCCAGGCTGCCGATCAGTCCTTCAACCGCATCACCGTCGATGGCGACACCTCGACCAACGATGCCTTCGTGCTCATGGCCACGCGCCGGGCGCGGCATGCGGCCATCACGGCGCTCGAATCGCCTGAAGGGCTGGCGCTGCAAGAAGCCCTCATCGGCGTGGCGCAGCAACTGGCGCAGGCCATCGTGCGGGATGGCGAAGGCGCCACCAAGTTCATCACCGTGCGCGTGGAAGGCGGCGCCACTGCGGATGAGTGCCGCAAGGTGGCGTATGCCATTGCCCATTCGCCATTGGTGAAAACGGCGTTTTACGCCAGCGACCCCAACCTGGGCCGCATTCTGGCGGCCGTGGGGTATGCGGGCATCGAGGATCTGGATCAGACCAAGATCGACCTGTATCTCGACGACGTGCATGTGGCCCAGCGGGGGGGGCGTCATCCGCAGTACAAGGAAGAAGACGGCCAGCGCGTGATGAAGCGCTCGGACATCACCGTGCGGGTGCTGCTGGGCCGCGGCTCAGCCGAGGCCACGGTGTGGACCTGCGATCTCTCGCACGACTACGTCAGCATCAACGCTGACTATCGCAGCTGAGTCTCGACGTGCGTTTCGGGCTCGAACCGCACGGTGTCCGTATGCGGGGCGGCCTGCTCATCGCTTGGCGCAGGCCCAGCGCCAGCGGATCTCAGGCAGCGGCCTTGCGAGACGCCGCCTGCTTGGCCGCCGCCTTGCGGGCCGTGGCCGTTTTGCGGGCGGCGGAGGTGGCGCGGCCCGTTGGCTGGGCCTTGGCCTTGGACAACTGGTCCACGGCCTGGCTGAGCGCATCGATGCGCGCGATCAGGGCCTGGACATCCTTGTGACTGGGCACGCCCAGCTTGTTCAAGGCGCGCGCGACGCGCTCTTCGAAAATGGCTTCGAGCTTGTCCCAGTGCTGACCGGCACGGTCGGTGATCTCGCCGGCCATCGCACTCATCTTGCCGGTCATCTGGCCGATGGTGTCCTCGGCCACAGCCTGCGTTTTGCGCTGCAGGGACACCCCTTCCTTGACCAGCGCCTCAAAGACCTTGCTGCCTTCGGCTTGCGCCTTGGAGAACGCGCCCAGGCCGGCCAGCCAGATTTGCTGAGCCGATTCACGCACGGTGGCCGCGAGTTGAGAGTCGAACAGCCCAGCGGGCGTGGCGGCCTTGCTTTCGGCCGCCTTTTGCGCTTTCTTGACCATGGGGCATCCTTCCAGGTTGGGTGGAGACAGGACCACTATAGAAGGGTGCCGTAGGCACGACAGCCCAATTCTTTAGTGAGGCGCCTCTATGGCGGCCTGGGGGATGGCGCGCAGCATCGGCGCTCGCCGAACCGCAAGAGGATGCGCGGCATTCATGTCTGAACGACCGAAAATGTAACGGCATGACGCGCCGCTCGTGGGCGGTTGACTGCAAAAAGCGCGCGCATGTCGCGGGCTTGCTGCAAATGACCTCAACTGCGCTCATCTTGCAGGGTTTCTGGCGCGAGCGCGGCAGTTGATCGGTCGTGCGGGGCTTGCGTACCATCCGAGGCCTTGTTCAGTTCGACGGCCCGATGACGACCCCTTCTTTCGATGCGGCCGCACCGGCGGCCGGCGTCTGCGCGCACTGGGCGCAACGCAGTCTTGCGCAGGTCTGGCATCCCTGCACCCCGATCCAGCGCCAGGCGCGCTCGGCACCCTTGCCTTTGGTGCGGGGGCAAGGGCCCTGGCTGTTCGATCCCGACGGGCGGCGTTATTTCGATGCGATCAGCTCGTGGTGGGTGAATCTCTTCGGCCATGCCGATGAGCGCATCGCGGCGGCCGTGAAAGATCAGCTCGACCGCTTGCCCCACGTGATGTTGGCCGGCTGCACGCACGAGCCGGCGGTGAGGTTGGCCGAGCGTTTGTCGGCGCGCACCGGCGGCGTGCTGGGGCATGCGTTTTATGCCAGCGACGGCGCCAGCGCGGTGGAAATCGCGCTGAAGATGAGCTTCCACAGCTGGCGCAACCGGGGCCGCACGGCCAAGCGCGAGTTCGTCTGTTTGCGCGGCGGCTATCACGGGGAAACCTTGGGGGCGCTGGCCGTGACCGACGTGCGGGTGTTCCGAGACGCCTATGACCCGCTGCTGCTGCGCACGCATCAGGTGATGTCCCCCGATGCGCGCCAGGCCCAGCCCGGCGAGACGGGCGCCGAGGTGGCGCAGCGGGCGCTGGCGCAGATGCAGGCGCTGATGGAGGCGCGGCATGAGCATCTGGCGGCGGTCATCGTCGAGCCGCTGGTGCAGGGGGCCGCGGGCATGGCCATGCATGATGCGGCCTATTTGCGTGGACTGCGCGCCCTGTGCGACCGCTACGAGGTGCACTTGATCGCCGATGAGATCGCCGTGGGCTGCGGGCGCACCGGCAGCTTCTTCGCCTTCGAGCAAGCCGCCTGCGCCGGTGAGGCGCCGCTGTGGCCGGATGTGCTGTGCCTGTCCAAGGGCATCAGCGGCGGCTTTCTGCCCTTGTCGCTGGTGATGGTGCGCGAGTCGATCTATGCCGCGTTCCTGGACGAGCGCAGCGAGCGCGCCTTCTTGCATTCGCATTCGTACACCGGCAATCCGCTGGCCTGCCGTGCCGCGCTGGCCGTGCTCGACCGTTTCGATGACGAGCCCGTGCTGGAGCGCAACCGCGTGGTGGCCGACCGCTTGGCTGCGGCGTTGGCCCCGTTGGCGCAAGACCCGCGCATCGAGCACCTGCGACGCTGCGGCACCATCCATGCCTTCGACGTCAAGGCCCAGCACGCAGGCGAGGACTTTGCCGAGCGCTTCCATCGCGCCGGGCTGGCGCAGGAACTGCTGATCCGCCCGATCGGCCGCAGTGTGTATCTGATGCCGCCCTACGTGCTCGATGAGGCGGGGGCCGATTGGCTGGCGCAGCGGGTGCGCCGCACGCTGGAGGCTGTGCTGTCCGGAGGATGCCATGCTGCTTGACCATCTGCGCCAGCAACTGGCCGAGCGCGAGGCGCAGGCCCTGCGCCGCCGGCGTCGCACCGCGCACACACCCTGCCAACCGCGCCAGGTGCTGGCGGCCGATGGGGCCGCGCCGCGCGAGCTGCTGAGCTTTTGCAGCAACGACTACCTGGGCTTGGCCGCGCACCCGGCGCTGCGCGAAGCCTTGGCCGAGGGGGCGGCCCGCTATGGCGCCGGCAGCGGCGCCTCGCACCTCATCAATGGCCATGGCGTGGCCCATGCGCGGCTGGAGGCTCAGTTGGCCGAGCTGTTGTCGCCCCATTGGCCCGAGCTGGCCGTCTTGAGCTTTTGCACCGGCTACATGGCCAATCTGGCGGTCCTGACCGCCTTGGGGCAGGCCCAGGCCACCTTGCTGTGTGAAAGCCTCAACCATGCCTCCTTGATCGACGGAGCGCGTCTGGCGCGAGCGACGGTCATGATCTATCCGCACAACGACGTGGCGGCGCTGGAGGGGTTGCTGGCGCGTTGCACCTCGACGCTGCGCTTGATCGTCACCGATGCGGTGTTCAGCATGGACGGCGACCTCGCCCCGCTGGAGGCGCTGCTGGCCTTGGCCGAGCGCCATGACGCTTGGCTGATCGTGGACGATGCCCATGGCTTTGGCGTTTTGGGCGCCCACGGACGCGGCAGCTTGGAGCATTTCGGCTTGCGCAGCCAACGCATCATCTACGTGGGCACCTTGGGCAAGGCCGCTGGCGTGGCCGGGGCTTTCGTCGCGGCCCATCCCACGGTGATCGAGTGGCTGGTGCAAAGCGCGCGCAGCTACATCTATACCACTGCCGCTCCGCCAGCGGTGGCCCATGCCGTCAGCGTGAGCCTGGGCTTGATGTTCGGCGAAGAGGGCGCGCGCCGGCGAGCCGCCTTGCGTGAGCGCATCTCGCAATGGCGCCGCGGCTTGGCCCAGGGCCTGCCCGCCGGCTGGCGGCTGGCGCCATCATTCACGGGCATTCAGCCCCTGATCCTGGGGGACAACGACGCGGCTTTGGCCCTGTCGGCCGCTTTGGAAGCCCGTGGCTTGTGGGTGCCTGCCATCCGGCCCCCCACGGTGCCTCCGGGCACGGCTCGCTTGCGAGTGGCTCTCAGCGCGGCCCATACGGCCGAGGACGTGGACCGCCTCATCGAGGCGGTGCGTGCGGCGGCTTTCGAGGTGGGAGATGGCTCATGAAGTCGTTGCAAGGCTGGTTCGTCACGGGCACCGATACCGAGATCGGCAAAACCACCATCAGCGCTGGGCTGTTGCACGCCTTGGGGCGCCGTGGGTGGCGCGTGGCCGGCTACAAGCCGGTGGCCGCGGGCACGCAATGGCGTGAGGGCCGTCGTGTCAATGACGACATCGAACGCCTGCGTGCCGCCTCCACCGAGCCGCTGGATGCCGAGGAGGTCTGCGCCTGCCTGCTCGATGCCGCGTGCGCCCCCCATGTGGCTGCACGCCAAGCCGGCGTGTCGATTTCGCTGCAGGCGCTGCTGGACGGCGCGCAGCGCTTGGCCGGGCGGGTGGACCGACTCATCGTCGAGGGCGTGGGCGGCTTTCTCGTGCCGCTGGACGAGCAACACGACACGGCGGAACTGGCCGTGCGCCTGGGTCTGCCGGTGATCCTGGTGGTGGGGCTGCGCTTGGGCTGTCTCAACCATGCGTTGCTCACCGCCGAAGCCGTGCGTGCTCGGGGTTTGCGGCTGGCTGGCTGGGTGGGCAATGCGGTGGACCCCCGCATGCCCTGGCGACAAGACAATGTCGAGACCTTGCGCTTGCGTTTGGCGCGGGATTTCGAGGCGCCGTGCGTGGGCGTGGTGCCCCCGTTGAGCGAGCCCCACGCCGCCGCGGTGGCCGCCCATCTGGATCCGTCGGTGCTGGAGCCGGGCTGAGTCGCGCTCAGCGCTTTTCGATCGCGGTGACCGTGTAGGTGCCGCCCACCTTGGCGGCCTGGAAGCTCACCTTGTCCCCGACCTGCACCTTGTCGAGCAAGCTGGGTGGTTCGGCGCGGAAGACCATGGTCATCGGCGGCATGTCCAGGCTCTTGATCTCGCCATGCTTGATCGTGATCTTGCCGGCGGCTTTGTCGATCTTGCGCACCTCGCCTTCGGCAGCCTGGCCCAGGGCCAGCGTGCTTGCGGTTGCCACAGCGATGGCGCTGATCCAGCGTTTGAGCATCGAGAGGCCTTTCTTTTCAGGGACGTGTGCCCGACAGGGCGGGGTAGTGCTGGTAGACACGGCCCTTGCGGTCACGGCCGACCAGGATCACATCATAAGCGTCGCGACGCTCGCCCACTTCCATGCCGGGCGAGCCCACCGGCATGCCGGGCACGGCCAATCCGATGGCCGCGGGCCGCTCGGCCAGCAGGCGGCGGATCTCGCGCGCTGGCACATGGCCTTCCAGTACATAGCCTTGGACGAGCGCGGTGTGACAAGAGCCGAACTCATCGGGCATGCCCAGTTTCTCGCGATATTCGGCCGGGCCGCGGACATGGTTGACCTTCACTTGGAACCCGTGGGCTTGCAAATGCTCGACCCAGGCACCGCAGCAACCACAGCTCTCGGACTTCCAGACCTCGATCAGAGGCTGGCGGGCGGCCATCGCCAACCCCGGGGCGAGGGTGGCGCCGGCCAGGGACCCGGCCCAGGCCAGCCAGCGGCGACGTGACATCGGCAAAGACATGGAATGAACCTTTCTCGACAGGCGGTGGCGCATCGGGGGCAGCGCCAGCGGCGCTCACGGCGCCCAGCACGCATTCGTGCTGAGGCAGGCATTTGGAGCCGCGGGGCGCCACGAGGTTCCCAGCCCCGTTCGGTTTGCGAACGGCGTTGGGGCCGCACCCCGATATGATGCCTGGAGTGGCGGGCCCCGTCTGAGGATCGGTCGCAAGCCATGCGGCGTCTCTTGCCGTCGTGGCCGCCGCGGTGGGGGCCCCAAGGGGCGTGCTGCGCCGCACCAGCCGCCCTAGAATCCGGGCATCGTCCGGCGGCTGTCCACCGTCCGTATCCGAAGCGTCCCGGAGTCTTACCTGCATGAACACCCCTGCTGCGGCCTCCCATGATTTGAGCCACATCGCCCCGCGGGACCAGGCCGAGATCCTGGCCCAGGCCTTGCCCTACATCCGCAAATTTCATGGCAAGACCATCGTCATCAAGTACGGCGGCAATGCCATGACCGACCCGGCGTTGCAGCAGGACTTCGCCGAGGACGTGGTGCTGCTCAAGCTGGTGGGCATGAACCCGGTGGTGGTGCATGGGGGTGGCCCCCAGATCGACGAGGCCCTGGCCAAGATCGGCAAGAAAGGCACCTTCATTCAAGGCATGCGCGTGACCGATGAAGAGACCATGGAAGTGGTCGAATGGGTGCTGGCCGGGCAGGTGCAGCAAGACATCGTGGGCCTCATCAACGCCGCCGGTGGCAAGGCCGTGGGCCTGACCGGACGCGACGGGGGCTTGATCCGCGCACGCAAGCTGCGCATGAAGGACAAGGACGACCCGACCAAGGAACACGACGTGGGTCAGGTGGGCGACATCGTCGCCATCGACCCCAGCGTGGTCAAGGCGCTGCAAGACGACCAGTTCATCCCGGTCATCTCGCCCCTGGGCTTTGGTGAACACAACGAGAACTACAACATCAATGCCGATGTGGTGGCTGGCAAGCTGGCCGAGGTGCTCAAGGCCGAGAAGCTGATGCTGTTGACCAACACCCCGGGAGTGCTGGACAAGAACGGCAATTTGCTCACCGATCTGACCGCACGCCAGATCGACGAGCTGTTTGCCGATGGCACCATCTCGGGCGGCATGCTGCCCAAGATCGCCTCGGCCTTGGATGCGGCCAAAAGCGGCGTCAATGCCGTGCACATCATCGACGGCCGCGTGCCGCATGCGATGCTGCTGGAGGTCCTCACCGACCAAGCCTTCGGCACGATGATCCGCTCGCACTGAATTGCGTTCGCGCATGAAGCGCCGCAGCGTCTGGCTGTTCGACCTGGACAACACGCTGCACGACGCCTCGCGGGCGGTGTTCCGTCAGCTCGACGGCTCGATGACGGAATACATCGCCCGTGCGCTGCAGCTGCCCCACGAGCAGGCCGATGCCCTGCGGCGCGACTACTGGCGGCGCTACGGCGCCACGTTGCTCGGCCTGGTGCATCACCATGGCATCCGCCCAGCGCATTTCCTGGAGCACACCCACGCGCTGCCGGGGCTGGAAGGGCGACTGTTCGCGCATGCCCATGACAAGGCGGCGCTCAAGCGCCTTGGGGGGCGCAAATACGTGCTGACCAATGCGCCGCGGGCCTACACCCGGCGGGTGTTGGGCGCCCTGGGCCTGGAGGCGGTCTTCGACGGTCTCATCCCCATCGAGGACTTGCGCATGTTCGGCCGCTGGCGGCCCAAGCCCGATGCGCGCATGCTGCGCCGCGTGGCCGCCCGATTGAAGGTGCCGCCGAGCCGCTGTGTGCTCGTCGAAGACACCTTGGCCCATCAGAAGGCGGCCCGAGCGCTGGGCATGCGCACGGTGTGGATGCAGCGATATCTGCGACACAATGCACACGGCCCGGAAGTTGGTGTTTACCTGCACCGCAAGCCTGTGTACGTGTGTGCGAGAATCCGCTCGCTACAAAAGTTACATTCTTTGCGTGCACTGTGATGGCCGAGCCTTCCCTGCCTGTCGAGCCGATGTCGGGTGCAGCCGAGTCCAGCAGCGACGCGGCCTCACGCAAGCGGCCCAAGCCTGGCGAGCGCCGCGTGCAGATCCTGCAAACCCTGGCGGCGATGCTCGAACAGCCGGGGGCCGAACGCATCACCACCGCAGCCCTGGCGGCGCGTTTGGCGGTGAGCGAGGCGGCCTTGTATCGCCATTTCGCCAGCAAGGCCCAGATGTTCGAGGGCCTGATCGAGTTCATCGAGCACAGCGTCTTCACGCTGATCAACCAGATCACCGAGCGCGAAAGTGCCGGCAGGGTCCAGGCCCACAAAATCGTGGCCGTGGTGTTGCAGTTTGCCGAGAAGAACCCGGGCATGACCCGCGTGATGGTGGGCGATGCCTTGGTGTTCGAGCACGAGCGCCTGTTGCTTCGCATGAACCAGTTCTTCGATCGCATCGAGGCGCAGCTGCGCCAAAGCCTGCGTCTGGCGGCCGATGCCGACGGTTCGATCACGCCCTCGGTCGATGCCCAGGCGCAAGCCTCGGTGTTGACGAGCTTCCTCTTGGGGCGGCTGCATCGCTACACCCGCTCGGGATTCAAGCGCTCGCCCACCGAGTTCCTCGAGGCCAGTCTGCGTCTGTTGTCGGGCTGAGCCCGGCTGCGCGAAGGGCATGCTGAGCATCTGCTTGGCAGGCGAGACCGTCGTCCTGCTGCCTGAGAAAGCCCTGTGGCTGCCGGCTCATGCCAGTCTGCTGGTGGCCGATGTCCACCTGGGCAAGGCAGCGAGTTTTCGCCGACAGGGCGTGCCGGTGCCGCGCGGCAGCAGCCGTGCCGCCTTGCAGGGCCTGAGCCTGTTGATCGAGCGCCTTGGTCCCGAGCGCGTGGTGTTTCTGGGCGATTTTCTGCATGCGCCGGCGGCCCACAACCCGGACACCTGGCAGGATCTGTGGCACTGGCGGCAACGCCATCCGGGGCTGGAGCTGGTGTTGGTGCGTGGCAACCACGACCACCGGGCCGGCGATCCTGCGGTCGAGCTGGGCATGCGCTGCGTGGACGAACCCTGGCCCTTGGGCCCCTGGGCCTTGTCGCATCATCCGCAGCCGCACCCGCAGGGCTATGTGCTGGCCGGGCACTGGCATCCATGCGTGAGCCTGCAGGCCCGGGCGCGCGACCGGCTGCGTCTGCCGTGCTTTTGGTTGGGTGCGCAGGTCGGGGTGCTGCCAGCCTATGGGCCTTTCACGGGGATGCACCCGATCGCACCGGCCGCCGGCGACCGCGTGTACGCCGTGGCCGATGACATGGTCGTGGATCTGGCGGTGGGCCGTTGAGCACGCCGCTACACTGGCGCGTCGACGAGTCTTTGCCGTCTGCGCGTTTGCCCATGTCTGCTGCCCTCGAAACTCTGTTGCTACGTGCCGAAGCCCTGCTGGCGCGGCTGGAAAACATGCTGCCCCAGGACGCTCTGACCGAGCCCGACTGGTCGGCCTCCATCGCGTTTCGCTATCGCCGGCGCGGCCCCGTCGGCCGTCTCGACCCGGTGCGCCATGTGTCCACCATCCGCCTGTCGGACCTGCGCGAGGTCGATGCGCAGAAAGAGCGCTTGCTGCGCAACACCGCGCAGTTCGTCGCCGGGCGACAGGCCAACAATGTGCTGTTGACCGGCGCGCGGGGCACCGGAAAGTCCTCGCTGGTGAAGGCCTGCTTGAACGAGTTTGCCGACCGTGGGCTGCGGCTCATCGAGGTGGACAAGGGCGATCTCGTGGACTTGCCCGATCTCATCGATCTGGTGGCCGATCGTCCGGAGCGCTTCATTGTCTTTTGCGACGACCTCAGCTTCGACGAGGGCGAAGCGGGCTACAAGGAGCTCAAGTCCATTCTCGACGGCTCGGTGGCGGCGGCCACACCGAACGTGTTGATCTACGCCACCAGCAACCGCCGCCACCTGCTGCCCGAGTACATGAAAGAAAACCTCACCTACACCCACACCGACGACGGAGAGGTCCATCCGGGCGAGGTGGTGGAAGAAAAGATTTCCCTGTCCGAGCGCTTCGGACTGTGGATCAGCTTCTATCCCTTCACCCAGGCCGAATACCTGGCCATCGTGGCGCAGTGGCTGCGCCGCTTCGGCGTGGACGAGGCCTCCATCGAGGCCGCGCGTCAGGAATCGTTGGTGTGGGCCTTGGAGCGTGGCTCGCGTTCGGGGCGCGTGGCTTACCAGTTTGCTCGGGACTATTGCGGCCGCATCGGCCTGGCTGCGGCATGAGAACGCCCATCGATGTGGCCGTTGGGGTCTTGGTCGAGCGCACACCGGCCGGGGAGGGGCGTTTTTTGCTGACCTCGCGCCCGCCGGGCAAGGTCTATGCGGGCTACTGGGAGTTCCCGGGAGGCAAGCTCGAGCGCGGGGAGTCGGTGGAAGATGCCCTGCGTCGCGAATTGCACGAAGAGCTGGGCATCACCATCGGCGCGGTTCATCCATGGAAGGTCGAGCTGGTGGACTATCCGCATGCGCTGGTGCGCCTGCATTTTTGCAAGGTCTACGAATGGACGGGCGAGCTCGAGATGCGTGAAGGCCAGTCCATGGCCTGGCAGGATCTGCCGGTGCAAGTGCGTCCGGTGCTGCCGGGGACGGTGCCCGTGCTGCAATGGTTTGCCGCCGAGCGCTGTCACAAGGGCCCAACCCACGCGGACTGAGCCTGCGTCAATGCACCGGGGCCGAGGATCCCGGGTCGTCGGGGTCGGACGCCTGCGACGGAGCCGGCACGCGGTAGCGTTCGCTGGCCCAGGCCCCGAAATCCAGGTTCTTGCAGCGTTCGCTGCAAAAGGGACGGTACGGGTTGTCCGGCGCGTACTGGCTCGGCCCGCCACAGGCCGGGCAGCGCACGGTGCGAGGTGGGGGTGGGGCAGAGCTCATCCGGTGCACAGGGTCAATTCGAAACCCAAATCTTCGACGGACGGTCGCAAGCGTCCATCGTCCTCTTGGCGCAAGAAGCGGATCGACACCATCAAGCGATGGCCGCTGATCTCGGGCACGAGTCCGGTGGACGGATCCAGGCGCACCCGCAGGAGCTGATAACTGCGCCCCGCAGGCAGGCTTTGCTGATACTGGCCGGCGGTGGCCATCACTTTGTGCGGCACGCCGGACTCGCGCAGCAACCCCAACAGCACCCGCAAGGCCTCGGCCAGCGGCATCAGCGTGCTCACCCAGCGTTGCAGGTCGGCTTGCCGCCGCGCCGCCGGGAGATGCTGCCAGGCGTAATACGCGGGCAGGTCGAACTCGCAGGTGCCGCCGGGGATGCTGATGCGGCTGCGCACGCTCATCAACCACTCATTGCTGGTCAGCGCATGGCCCGCTTTGCCGGGCAGCTGGTTGAGCTGGGCGTGAGCATGGTCGATGCGACCGAGCACCTCGTCCAAGGCCTGCTCCGAGATCGAGGGATTGCCGCGATAGCCATTGAGCAGCGTTTTCTGGCGATCCAGATCCTTGAGCAAGTCGGACTTGAGATCGGCCCGGGAGGCCACGTCCATGATCTCGAACAGGGTGGCCAGGGCGAAATGGTGGTCGACGGCCGCCTCACGCACCATCAACTGGCCCAGCCGGTCGAACAAGTGTTCGAGCCGCAGCATGGTGCGGATGCTTTCGTTGAAGGGATATTCGTAGAGGATCAAGGCAAGCGGCACGACGCAGTCAATGCCAAGCATTTTTCCATACCTGGGTAGCGCGGGCTACCCGCGCACCGCGCAAGCCCCTGTCTTTCGGTCGGCGACCCTCGCGGCGGTGGCAGGCTCAGAAGGCCGACGCGGCGGCCGCAGCCGGCGGATGCATCGGATGCCACAGACGCCACAGCGCTTCCAATGCGGCGTACAGATCGGCCAAACCGTCGGTGTCGTTGGCCACGATGATGTCGGCTGCGCTCAGTCGCTGCAGGCGCGAGGCCTGCTGGACCATGATGGCGCGCACCGCGGCTTCGCTCAGGCCCGAGCGTTGCTTCACGCGCAGCACTTGGCGTTCGGGCGAACAATCGACCACCAGGACCTGGTCCACCCGGGTGCGCCAGACGCGCGATTCGACCAGCAGCGGCACATCGAAGACCACCATCTGATCCGGCGGGGCCTGGGCCGCTTGGCGCAGGGCTTCCTCGCCGATCAGCGGATGCAAGATGGCCTCGAGCATGGCCTTGCTTTGCGGGTCGCGAAACACCCGCTCGCGCATGCGCTCGCGGTCCAAGGCGCCGTCGGCCGTCAAGACCGCCTCGCCGAAGGCCGCACGGATCGGCGCGATGCCGGCTCCACCGGGTTGGGTGAGCTGGCGCGAGATGGCGTCGGTGTCGACCACATGCGCGCCGCGTTCGCGCAGCCAAGCGGCCACGGTGCTTTTGCCGCTGCCGATGCCACCGGTCAGTCCGAGCCGGCGGGGGCGCGGGAGCCGTGCGCCGTCCATCGGCTCAGGCCCACCCCAACCAACCAAGCACGGTGTCGGCGCCCAGGAAATACACCAAGGCGCCGGCACCGGCCAGAAACGGGCCGAAGGGCACATAGCGGCCTTCACGCAGGTGGGCGGTCAGCTTCATCCCGATGCCCACCACGGCGCCGATCAGCGAGGCGATCAGCGCGATCGGCAGCAGGGTGTTCCAGCCCAGCCAAGCGCCCAGTGCTGCCAGCAGCTTGAAGTCACCATAGCCCATGCCTTCCTTGCCGGTGGTGAGCTTGAACAGCCAATAGACCGACCACAAGGCCAGATAGCCCGCGACGGCTCCCCACAGCGCCGTGGACAGCGGAATCGTCCAGTCCAAGGCCGCGGCGATCAGTCCGGCCCACAACAAGGGCTGCGTGAGCTGGTCGGGCAGCAAGGTGGTGTCCCAGTCGATGAAGGCCAAAGCCACCAAGGTGGCCATCAGCCCGCACCAAGCCAGCACCACGGGCTGCGGCCCCAGCTTCCACGCCACGCCGGCGAACAGGACGGCCGTCAACAGCTCGACGGCCGGATAGCGCCAGGAAATCGGGGTTTTGCAGGCCGAGCATCGCGCGCGCAGTGCCACCCAGCTGATGACAGGAATGTTCTCGTACCAGCGGATGGCATGGCCGCAGTGCGGGCAGCGTGATCGAGGCCGCCACAGACCCAGCGGCTCGCCCTCGTCGGGCAGGGCTTGCTCCAGGAGCTCGGCGCTGTCGCGTCGCCACTGCCGCTCCAGCATCAGGGGCAAGCGATGGATGACCACGTTGAGGAAGCTCCCCACGCACAGGCCCAGCACGGCCAAGGTGGCCGGTGATAGCCACCAGGCAAGCATTTCAGAGGACATCGAGGCTCTTGGGCTTGCGCTTCAGACCACCTGACCCAGCTTGAAGATGGGCAGGTACATCGACACCACGATGCCGCCGATGATGGTGCCCAGCACGACGATGATCACGGGCTCCATCAGGCTCGACAGCCCTTTGACCGCCTCATCGACCTCCTGCTCGAAAAACTCGGCGGCCTTGTTGAGCATGTGATCCAAGGAACCCGACTCTTCGCCGATCGCACACATCTGCAGCACCATCACCGGGAAGAGGCCCGTGGATTGCATCGCCGTGGTCAGACTCGTGCCGGTGGAGACATCCTTTTGGATTTTCTCGGTGGCTTCGGCAAACACCGCATTGCCCGAGGCTCCGCCAACCGAATCCAGCGCTTCGACCAAAGGCACGCCGGCGGAAAACATCGTGGCCAAGGTGCGCGTCCAACGCGCCACGGCCGATTTGTAGACCAGCGGGCCGAACAGAGGCACTTTCAGTAGCAAGCGATCCATGGCTTTTTGCATCTTCTCCGAGCGCTTCCAGCTCTCGAAGAAGAAGTAAGTGCCACCGATCAAGACGCCGAAGATGATGTACCAGTACTGCACGAACAGGTCCGACATCGCCATCACCAGCAGCGTGGGAGCCGGCAAGTCGGCACCGAAGGAGGTGAAAATGTCCTTGAACGCCGGGATGACGAACATCATGATGATGGTCACCACGATGAAGGCCACCACCAGCACGGCCACCGGGTAGATCAGCGCCGACTTGATTTTGGCCTTGATGGCTTCGGTTTTTTCCTTGTAGGTGGCCAGGCGCTCCAGCAGTGTCTCCAGAATACCGCCGGCCTCGCCGGCTTCGACCAGATTGCAGTACAGCGCGTCGAAGTACAACGGATGCTTGCGCAAGGCCGCCGATAGACTGGTGCCGGTCTCCACGTCCATGCGGATCTCGTTGAGCAGCTTGGTCAATCGCGGATTGCTGCTGCCGCGGCCGACGATGTCGAACGCCTGCAGCAAGGGCACGCCCGCACGCATCATCGTGGCCAGCTGACGGGTGAAGATGGCAATGTCCTTGGGCTTGATCGCTCTGCCACCGCTCATGCGGCGCTTCTTGACCTTGGTGACCAGCACGCCCTGACGGCGCAGACTGGCGCTGACCATGGCCTCACCGCCGGCGCGCATTTCTCCACGCACGGCTTTGCCATTGCGGTCCTTGCCTTCCCATTCGAAGACGAATTCCTGGGTTTTCTTTGCTGCTGCCACTGCCATGGTGTCTCCAGGGTGCAAGCCCTGTGTCAAAGCTTATTCATTGGTGACGGAAATGACTTCTTCGAGTGTCGTCACCCCCAGTCGGACCTTGTACAAGCCGGCCTGACGCAGATCCCGCACGCCTTCCTTCTGCGCTTGGGCGGCGATGTCCAAGGCCGAGCCGTCGGCCAAGATGATGCGTTGGATCTCCTCGGAAATGGGCATCACTTGGTAAATGCCGACGCGCCCTTTGTAGCCATTGTTACAGCTCGAGCAACCCACGGCTCGGTAGGGCTTCCAACTGCCGTCGAGCTCTTCCTCCTTGAAGCCGGCTTTGAGCATGGCCTCGCGGGGATAGTTGGCGGGCTGCTTGCAGTTCTCGCACAGCCGCCGGGCCAGGCGTTGGGCGGTGATGAGGATCACGCTGGAGGCGATGTTGAACGGCGCCACGCCCATGTTGCGCAGGCGTGTCAAGGTCGAAGGCGCATCGTTCGTGTGCAGCGTGGACAACACCAGGTGACCGGTCTGCGCCGCCTTGATGGCGATGTCGGCGGTTTCCAGGTCCCGAATCTCCCCGACCATGATCACGTCGGGATCCTGGCGCAGGAAAGCCCGCAAGGCCGTGGCAAAGGTCAGGCCGGCTTTCTCGTTCACATTGACCTGGTTGATGCCAGGCAGGTTGATTTCGGCCGGATCTTCGACGGTGGAAATGTTCACCCCCGGCTGGTTCAGGATGTTCAGGCAGGTGTACAACGACACCGTCTTGCCGCTGCCGGTGGGGCCTGTGACGAGCACCATGCCATAGGGGCGGTGGATGGCCGCCAACAGCCGCTCTTTCTCGGCCTTTTCATAACCCAGCGCATCGATCCCCAGTTTGGCGCTGGAGGGATCGAGGATACGGATCACGATCTTCTCGCCAAACAGCGTGGGCAAGGTGCTGACGCGAAAGTCGATGGCGCGGTTGCCGAACTTCAGCTTCATGCGCCCATCTTGGGGCACCCGTTTTTCGGCAATGTCCAGACGAGAGATCACCTTGATGCGCGAGGCCAGCTTGTCTTTGATGGCCACCGGCGGCTGCGTGATTTCGCGCAGCTCGCCATCGATGCGGAAGCGCACCCGGTAGCTCAGCTCATAAGGCTCGAAGTGCAGGTCCGAGGCCCGCATGTTGATCGCATCGATCAGCATCTTCTGCAAGAAGCGCACGACCGGTGCGTCCTCGACGTCGGCGGCCATCTCTGCGGCTTCCGACGCAGCAGGGTCCTCCTCGGACACATCGAACTCGAAATCGCCGCCGACGATGCTCTCCAGCGCCTCGCTGGCCGAGGCGCCCAGGCTTTCGAGCACTTTGACCAGCTTGTCATGCTCGACCAAGATCCACTCGGGCGTCAGCTGGGTGGCGAACTTGATGCGCTCGAGGGCTTCCTGGTCGGTCGGATCGGCACCGGCGACGAACAGGCGGCTGCCCCGCTTGCCCAGCGGGAGGACCTGGTACTGGGACGACAGCTTCGGTTCGATCAAGCCCTTGGGCAAGCGCTGGACATCGACCGCGTTCAAGTCGATGAGCGGCAGGGAAAACGTCGCTGACAGGGTGTGCGCCAAATCGCTGGGAGAGACCGCGCCGGCGGCGATGACCGCATTGATGAAACTGCAGCGCTTTTCCGCGGCCTGCTTGGCCAGATCCTCGGCGGTCTTCGTCGAGAGCTTGCCGGCATTGACCAGCACGCGCGCCACGCCAGACAGCGTGGAGTTCGGGGCCTCAGCCAGGGTGTCCATGCCAAAAGGTCAAATCGGAAAAAAGTGAGCGATCGCACAGCGCCGAAAGGCGCCGTCTGTGGGGCCGCGGAATGATCGCCGATCCTCTGCACACTGTAAACCTTGCAAGCCCGTGCAAGCAGCCCGAGATCGGCGGCGGCATGGTGAACTAGTGCACGTCCGTGCCCGAAATCTGGCCGCTGTGCACTCCCCCTGCCTGCGTTTGGAGTTGCGCCTGACCATGCCCCACGTCGGCCCGACGGCGGCCGCGCCGCCCGTGAGGGTCTCGGGTGTCAGGCCTGCCCCAAGGCCCCGGGCGAAGCTGGATGTTGCGAGAATACAACTGCTGGCGCCTCGCCTGCGGTGCGCCTCATCGCCGCTGGGCTGCCTTGCCGGGCTTGCTCTGGCGCAGGCTTGCGGCACTATTGGCTGAAAGGATGGCCCCATGACGACCCCGCTCGCGCTCGACCCCCTCATGCTCACGGTGGCCCCCAACGGGGCGTACAAGACCCACGAGCAACACCCTGCCTTGCCTCTGACCGCACAAGCCCTGGCCGCGACGGCCAAGGCCTGTCTGGAAGCCGGCGCCGCCATGCTGCACATGCATGTGCGCCGGCCTGACGGGCGTCACCTGCTCGATGCCCAGGCTTACCGGGAGGCCACAGCGGCCGTGCGCCAGGCGGTGGGCTCGCAACTGGTGGTGCAGATCACCACCGAGGCGGCCAGGATCTACGAGCCGGCGGTCCAGATGGCCGTGGTGCGCGAGGTGCTGCCGGAAGCCGTGTCGGTGGCCTTGCGTGAGCTGCATGTGCCGGGTGTCCGTGAGCAAGAACTCAGTGCCTTCTTCTAGTGGTTGGTGGCGCATCGCGTGATGACCCAAGTCATCCTCTACGACGCGGCCGACGTGCGCGACTGGCAGGACCTGTGCCGCCGCGGCGTGATTCCCGAGGGGCCGTGGTTCCTGCTTTTCGTGCTGGGACGCTACAGCGCCGGGCAGACCTCCTCGCCCAACGATCTGCTGCCCTTCCTGCAGGCGCATGATGGGATGCACCCGTGGGCCGTGTGCGCCTTCGGCGCGCAGGAGCATGCCTGCGTGCTGGCGGCTGCGGCCCTGGGCGGGCATGTGCGGGTGGGCTTCGAGAACAACGTGTGGCTGCGCGACGGGCGCATGGCACCGGACAACGCCGCGCTGGTGGCGCAGGCGGCCGAAGGCATTCGATGGCTGGGCCGCCCCTTGGCCACGGCCGATCAGGTGCGGGAGCGTTTTGGACGCGTGAGCGCCTCCGGTTGAAGCGCCCGATCGCTGGACCACGGGTGTTTTTCTCCTTTGTCGGTGATGTGTTCCTACGAAGACGGATGGCCGGTGAAACTGTTGCCGCTGCAGGTGGGAGTGCTGCAGTTTCCAATTCCCAGTGCTCGGCGGTGTTGGAGGCTGGGTCAGGCGCTGCGCCGTGCCATCGAAAGTTATCCCGAAGACCTGAAAGTGGCCATCGTCGCCACGGGCGGCTTGTCACACCAAGTACACGGCGAGCGCGCCGGATTCAACAACACCGCTTGGGATGCGAAGTTTCTGGATGTGTTGGAGCGTGACCCGCAATCCTTGCTGGGCCTCACGCATGCCGAGTTCGCAACCTGGGGCGGGCTCGGCAAGTGGCTTGGTCGTGCTCGGTGTTTCGCGTGCCCTACGTCGCGTGCCCTACGCTTTACACGCCGGCGCGGCGTGCTCGAAGCCAACACTGCCGACCATGGTGGGCTGGATGGCTCCGCCCGAGACATCGGGGCGGGCCGACGAAGAAAACTGGTCGGGGTGAGTGGATTCGAACCACCGGCCTCTACGTCCCGAACGTAGCGCTCTACCAGGCTAAGCTACACCCCGATGGGACCCTTGCAGGGTCGAGTTGGATGCTCAGTTGCTTGCTCAAGCAGAGCGCTCAACTGAGCGAACACATAATTCTAGCAGAGCTTCTCGATAGGGGGAAGCCGGCAGGCCGTGGAGGCAGTGCCGGGCCGTCTCGGCCTCGGCGCGGGCGGCTTGGCGTGTTGCATCCAATGCCCCGGTGCGGCGAACGATGTCGACGATGTCCTTCAAGCGGTTCATCTCGCCATGCTCGATGGCGTGGCGGATCAATTGCCGCTCTTGTGCGTTGCCGCGCTCCATCGCAATCAGCAGCGGCATCGTGGGCTTGCCTTCGCGCAGGTCGTCGCCGACGTTCTTGCCCAGAGCCGCGGTGGAGCCCTCGTAGTCGAGCAGGTCGTCGATGAGCTGGAAGGCCGTGCCCAGGTGGCGGCCGTAGTCGGCGCAAGATTGCTCGATCTCGGCCGGTGCGTCGGCCAGCACCGCGCCCAGGCGGGCGCTGGCCTCGAACAGCTTGGCGGTTTTGTAGCGGATGACGCGCAAGTAGGCCTCGATGTCGGTGTCGGGGTCGTGCATGTTCATCAGCTGCAAGACCTCGCCCTCGGCGATGACGTTGGTCGCCTCGGCCAGCACGTCCAGCACGCGCATGCGGTCGATGGCCACCATCATCTGGAAGGCGCGTGAGTAGAGGAAATCGCCCACCAGCACGCTGGCAGCATTGCCGAACACCGCATTGGCCGTTTCGCGGCCGCGGCGCAGCTGGGATTCGTCTACCACGTCGTCATGCAGCAAGGTGGCGGTGTGGATGAACTCGACCACGGCTGCCAGTTCGTGCCGCTGCGGGCCATCGAAGCCCAGCGCCTTGGCCACCAGGATCACCAGCTGAGGCCGGATGCGCTTGCCGCCGGCGCTGACGATGTAATGAGCGATCTGGTTGATCAGCGCCACCTCGGAGGCCAGGCGCCGATGGATGACGGCGTCGACTTCGGCCATCTCGGCGGCCAGTAATTCGGGCAGTGCAGGGGATGAGACAGGGGCGGACACGCGACAGGCCCAGGGACGTGAATCCGCGGATTATAAAGAGGCCAGTGGCGGGCAAGGCCGGGATCGACGGGGGCAGGGCGGCTGGGATTCTGGGTGTGCTATACTTTTGGGCTCGGCCAAATGGAGGCTGAGTTTGGGTCATGGTGCGTGGTGCTCGTGGCCTCGGGTGGGTGGGCTTGCCTTTGGGCGCTTGGGCTGTCTTCGGATCAGTCACTTCAGTGCCAAGGCTTCAGTGCCTGGGCTTCAGTGCCGAAGGGTGAGCCATGCAGCGCGAGGGCGGCGGCGTACAAGCCATGACGATCGGTGCGCACCGGATCCGCACCGGGTCGATAAGGTGCGCGTTTGTGAAAGGGCTGATATGTACGCGGTCATAAAAACCGGCGGCAAGCAATACAAGGTGGCTGCCGGCGAAAAGATCAAGGTAGAACAGATTGCTGCGGAAGTCGGCCAAGAGATCGTGATCGACCAGGTTCTCGCCGTGGGCAACGGCGCCGAGCTCAAGGTTGGCACGCCCTTGGTTGCCGGCGCCAGCGTCAAAGCCACGGTGGTGGCTCATGGCAAGCATGACAAAGTGCGCATCTTTAAGCTGCGTCGTCGCAAGCACTACAAGAAGAGCCAAGGGCATCGCCAGACTTACACCGAGCTGCAAATCAGTGCGGTGACGGCCTGACCCCCTTCCAGGAGTAAGCAAGCATGGCACAGAAAAAAGGCGGCGGTTCCACCCGGAACGGCCGCGACTCCCAACCGAAGATGCTCGGCGTGAAGGTGTTCGGCGGCCAGGTCGTGTCGGCCGGCTCGATCATCGTGCGCCAGCGCGGAACGCGTTTCCATGCCGGTGTGAACGTCGGTACGGGGCGTGACCACACGTTGTTCGCTCTGGTCGACGGCCAAGTGTCCTTCGATGTGAAGGGCCCGCTGAACCGCAAGGTGGTCAGCGTCACGCCGCTGTAAGCGTCGGCCTTCCCTTGAAGCGAAGCCCCGGTTTGCCGGGGCTTCGTTGTTTTGTGCCGTCGCCAACCCGGCCGACGGCGCTGCAGTACCATCGCCAACGGCGGCCGGTCCTCGTGTGCGGCCGTTCTCGGCGGGACAGGACATCATGAAATTCGTTGACGAAGCCTACATCGACGTGGCTGCCGGCAATGGCGGCAACGGCTGCGTGAGCTTCCGCCGCGAGAAGTTCATTCCCTTTGGCGGCCCCAACGGGGGCGACGGGGGGCGCGGCGGAAGTGTTTACGCCGTGGGCGACCGCAACCTCAACACCCTGGTCGATTTCCGCTATGCGCGCCGCCATGAGGCCCGGCATGGTGAGCATGGCCGCGGTTCGGACCAGTTCGGCGCGGCCGGCGAGGACATCGTGCTGCGCATGCCGGTGGGCACGATCATCACCGATGTGGACACCGGAGAGGTCGTGGCCGAGCTGCTGGTGCCGGGGCAGAAGGTCTTGCTGGCCAAGGGCGGCGACGGCGGCTTTGGTAACCTGCATTTCAAGTCCAGTACCAACCGGGCGCCGCGCCAGCGCACCTTGGGGTGGCCGGGGCAGCAGCGTCGACTCAAGCTGGAGTTGCGGGTGCTGGCCGACGTGGGCTTGCTGGGCATGCCCAATGCGGGCAAGTCCACCCTGATCGCGGCCATCTCCAATGCTCGGCCCAAGATCGCCGACTATCCCTTCACCACCTTGCACCCCAACCTGGGCGTGGTGCGCGTCGGCCCGGAGCAGAGCTTCGTCGTGGCCGATGTGCCCGGGCTGATCGAAGGCGCGGCCGAGGGCGCCGGCCTGGGACATCAGTTCTTGCGCCATCTGCAACGCACCCGCTTGCTGCTGCATCTGGTGGACCTGGCGCCGTTCGACGAAGGGGTGGATCCGGTGGCTCAGGCCAAGGCCATCGTGGCCGAGTTGAAGAAGTACGACCAGGCGCTGTACGAGAAGCCGCGCTGGCTGGTGCTGAACAAGCTCGACATGATCCCCGAGGACGAACGCGCGGCGCGCGTGAAGGACTTCGTCAAGCGCATGCGCTGGAAGGGACCAGTCTTCGAGATTTCTGCACTCACCCGTGAGGGCTGCGAAGCCTTGGTGCGCGCCATCTACGACCATCTGGCGGCCCATCGCGAGCCCGAACCGCAGCAGCCCGATGTGCGCTTCGTGTCGCAGGAGGCCCAAGATGCCGAATCGGCCCCTTCGTCTGACCCGCACGACCCGCGCTGGCGCTGAGGTCGCGGACGCTTCGTTCTTTCGCTTGCGATACTCCGATGAGTGACGTGCTTCGCAATGCCCGCCGTATCGTCGTGAAGGTGGGCTCCAGTCTGGTGACCAACGAGGGCCGTGGCCTGGATGCCCAGGCCATCGGGAACTGGTGCCGCCAGATGGCGGCTTTGGCCCGTGAAGGTCGCGAGCTGATCATGGTGTCCAGCGGCGCGATCGCCGAAGGCATGAAGCGACTGGGTTGGACCCGACGTCCGACCGAGCTGCACCAACTTCAAGCTGCCGCCGCGGTGGGGCAGATGGGCCTGGCCCACATTTACGAGACCGAATTGCGCGCCCAAGGCCTGGGCAGCGCTCAGGTGCTGCTGACCCACGCCGACCTAGCCGACCGTGAGCGTTACCTCAATGCCCGTTCGACCTTGCTGACCCTGTTGTCTTTGAAGGTGATTCCGGTCATCAATGAAAACGACACCGTGGTCACCGACGAGATCAAGTTTGGCGACAACGACACCCTGGGGGCGCTGGTGGCCAACTTGGTCGAGGCCGATGTGTTGGTGATTTTGACCGACCAGCGTGGCCTGTACACGGCGGACCCGCGCAAGGACCCGAACGCCCGCTTCGTGCACGAAGCCCGAGCGGGCGACCCCGAGCTCGAGCGCATGGCCGGCGGGGCGGGTTCCAGCATCGGCAAAGGAGGCATGATCACCAAGATCCTGGCGGCCAAGCGCGCCGCTGGCAGCGGTGCCTCGACGGTGATCGCCTGGGGCCGTGAGCCCGATGTGCTGATCCGCTTGGCGCAAGGTGAATCGATCGGCACGCTGCTGGTGGCCGGCACGGCCAAACTGGCGGCGCGCAAGCAATGGATGGCCGACCATCTTCAACTGCGCGGGGCGGTGGTGGTGGACGATGGCGCCGTGGCCAAGCTGCGCGAGGCCGGCAAGAGCCTGCTGCCCATCGGTGTGGTGCAGGTGACGGGAGAGTTCGATCGTGGTGACGTGATCGCCGTGCGTGACACCCAAGGCCGTGAGATCGCGCGGGGCTTGTCCAACTACGACAGCACCCAGGCTCGGCTCATTGCTCGCAAGCCATCCAGCGAGATCGAACGCTTGCTGGGCTGTCCCGGCGAATCCGAACTCATCCATCGGGACAACCTGGTGCTCGTGTAACGAGCGCCAGGTTGCGGCGACGGCTCACATCGCGCAGCGATGTGAAGGCGCGTAGCGCCGGGCCGGCGCCACAAAGTCCGCTCGCGTGGAGCGAGCGCGGGCTCGCAGGTTCAGCTTTCGCCGGTGCCGGGAGGCTCGACCAGCGGGACGGCAGGGGCCGTGCGCGGCTCTTCGCGGGGTTGCGGTCGCAGCCCGGCTCGCAGATAGCGGTTGTGTTGATGGGGCAAGCGCGGCAAATAGCGGGCCAGCTCGGTCAACGCCATCTGGTAGACGCCGCGCTTGAACTCGATCACCGCATCCAGCGGCACCCAGTAATCGTTCCAGCGCCAAGCGTCGAACTCGGGATGGTCGGTGGCGCGCAGGTTCATGTCGCTGTCGCGCCCCAGGAGCTGCAACAGGAACCAAATCTGCTTCTGGCCTTTGTAATGACCGCGCGCGTCGCGGCGGATGTAGTGTTCAGGCACTTCGTAGCGCAGCCAATCGCGGGTGCGCGCGACGATGCGCACGTGTTCGGGACGCAGCCCCACTTCCTCATGGAGCTCTCGGTACATCGCCTGCTCGGGGTTCTCGCCATGTTTGATGCCCCCCTGGGGAAACTGCCACGAATGGGTGCGGATGCGTTTACCCCAGAACACCTGGTTCTTGTGGTTGAGCAGGATGATGCCGACGTTGGGCCGGAAGCCGTCACGGTCGAGCATAATCGAACCTCGGATTTTTCAATTGAAATCATTATTGCACCGGCACGCGCGGCTGCCTACCGGGCCGCGCCGAAGGCCCTCATGCGTGAGATCGTTCACGCTTTGGGGCGGCCTTTTCACCTCTTTTGCCCATGAAAGCCTCCCAGTTTTTCATTTCGACCTTGAAGGAAGCGCCCGCCGATGCGGAGATCGTCAGCCACAAGCTCATGATGCGTGCCGGCCTGATCAAACGGCTGGGCGCGGGCATCTACAGCTACATGCCGATGGGCCTGCGCAGCATCCGCAAGGTGGAGGCCATCATTCGTGAGGAAATGAACCGCTCGGGCGCCATCGAGCTGCTGATGCCGGTGGTGCAGCCGGCCGAGCTGTGGCAGGAGACGGGGCGCTGGGACCAGATGGGCCCGGAGCTGCTGCGCGTGAAGGATCGGCACGAGCGCGACTTCGTCATCCAGCCCACCTCGGAGGAGGTCATCACTGACATTGCCCGGCAGGAGCTGCGCAGCTACCGACAGTTGCCGAAAAACTTCTACCACATCCAGACCAAGTTCCGCGACGAGCGCCGGCCTCGCTTTGGCATCATGCGAGGGCGCGAATTCACGATGAAGGACGCCTATTCCTTCGACCGCGATCTGGAGTCGGCGCGTCGCAGCTATCAACAGATGTACGACGCCTACGTGCGCATCTTCGAGCGCCTGGGCCTGAAGTTCCGCGCGGTGGCCGCCGATACCGGTGCCATCGGCGGCGATGCCTCGCACGAGTTCCAGGTGATCGCCGACACCGGCGAGGATGCGATCGTGTACTGCCCGCAGTCCGATTACGCGGCCAACATCGAGCTGGCCGAAGCCGTGGCGCTGATTGCGCAGCGTGCTGCGCCCACGCAGGCGCTGGCCAAGACGCCCACGCCGGGCAAGAGCACTTGTGCGCAAGTGGCGGAGTTTTTGGGCCTGGAGCTGTCGCGCACGGTGAAATCGCTGGTGTTGGCCACCGACGAGAAGAACGAAGCCGGGGAGGTGGTGCGCACCCAGGTGTGGTTGCTGCTGGTGCGTGGCGATCATGACCTCAATGAAGTCAAGGCCGGCAAGATCGAGGGCCTCAAGGCGGGCTTTCGCTTTGCCACGCCAGCCGAGATCGAGGCGCATTTTGGCTGTCAGCCGGGCTACTTGGGGCCCATCGGCGTGAAGCGGCCGGTCAAGGTGGTGGCCGACCGCACGGTGGCGAACATGAGCGACTTCGTCTGCGGCGCGAACGATGTCGGCTACCACTACACCGGTGTGAACTGGGGCCGCGACCTGCCCGAGCCCGATGTGGTGGCCGACATTCGCAACGTGGTCGAGGGAGATCCCTCGCCCGATGGCAAGGGGCGGCTCGCCATCCAGCGTGGCATCGAGGTGGGGCATGTGTTCTTGCTCGGCACCAAGTACAGCGCCGCGATGAACGCGACCTACTTGGATGAAAACGGCAAGCCCCAGCTGATGGTGATGGGCTGCTACGGCATTGGCGTGACCCGCATCCTCGGGGCGGCCATCGAGCAGAACCACGATGAGCGCGGCATCATCTGGCCCGATGCCATGGCGCCCTTCACGGTGGTGCTGTGCCCGATCGGATACGAGCGCTCGGCCGAAGTGAAGGCCGCTGCCGACCGCTTGCATGACGAATTGGCCGCGCTCGGGGTGGATGTGATGCTCGATGACCGGGGAGAGCGTCCGGGCGCGATGTTCGCCGACTGGGAGCTGATCGGCGTGCCGCATCGCGTGGTGCTGTCCGACCGTGGCCTCAAGGAGGGCAAGCTGGAATACCAGGGCCGCCGCGATCCTCAGGCCACGCCGGTGGCCGCGACCGAGCTGTTGGCCTTCTTGCGCCAGCGGCTGGGGGTATGAGGGGCGAGGGAGGCGTTCATTGGTTGCGGCGCCGGCTGATGCTGGCCGGGGCGGCCGGACTGATCGTGCCTGCCGCGCCGGCGCTGGCCGGTGGTCAGATCGAGGAGCCGTTGGCCGATTCGGTCCGCTCGGCCTTATCGGCCGCGATCGCCAATCGCGCTGCGCCCGAGCCTGAGTTCCGGGATATCCAGGAGCGCTTGGCGTATTTGCGCTGGCTCGGCGAGATGAGCGACCGCTTGCGGCGGCACAAGCCGGACCGGACCACGCGCCTGGAGTTCTTGAAGACGCTGTGGTACGAAACCACCCGCGCCGGTTTGGAGCAAGCGCTGGTGCTGGGCCTCATCCAGGTGGAAAGCGGGTTTCGCAAGTATGCCGTCAGCCCGGTGGGGGCACGGGGCTACATGCAGGTGATGCCGTTTTGGAGCCGACTGATCGGCGATGGCGATCCGTCCAAGCTCTTTCACATGAAGATCAACCTGCGCTTTGGCTGCGTGATCCTGCGCCACTACCTGGACATCGAAAAGGGCAACCTCTTCATGGCCTTGGGCCGCTACAACGGCAGCCGTGGCCGGCCGGAGTATCCGAATGCGGTGTTTGCGGCGCGCAAGCATTGGCTGTATGCCCCCTCGATCGAGTCGCGCAGCGGACGGGAAATGCCGCACCCAAGTGGCGGTGGCAGTGGGTGAGGGCCGTCGGATGCGCTGCCCCGCTGTGGCTCATGCGGCCAGCGCCTTCATTTGTGCATACAGGTCCGCCTTACCTTCAAATCCGATGCCTGGTAGTTCGGGCAGGGTGACGTAGCCGTTTTCGACGCGAACCCCATCGGGAAAACCTCCATAAGGCTGAAACAGATCGGGGTAACTTTCATTGCCGCCCAGACCCAATCCCGCAGCGATGGCCAGGCTCATTTGGTGACCGCCGTGAGGGATGCAGCGTGTGGGGCTCCAGCCGTGCGATTGGAGCATATCGAGCGTGCGCAGGTATTCGACCAAACCATAACTGAGGGCACAATCGAATTGCAACCAATCGCGATCTGGCCGCATACCACCGTAGCGGATGAGGTTGCGGGCATCTTGCATCGAGAAGAGGTTTTCTCCGGTGGCCAGAGGGCCTTGGTAATGCTGCCCCAGCACCGCTTGAAGTTGATAGTCCAGCGGATCGCCTGCCTCTTCATACCAAAACAGGCCGTAGTTTTTTAAAGCCTCGGCATACGCAAGTGCTGTTTTCAAATCGAATCGGCCATTGGCATCGACGGCTAAATGTTGCCCTGGGCCCAGCAGCTTGAGTACAGCTTCAATGCGTTGGCAATCTTCGGACAAGCTGGCACCACCAATTTTCATTTTGACCACGGTGTACCCGCGATCGAGGTAGCTGCACATTTCACGGATCAATCCTTCCAAGCCTTGGCCGGGCCAGTAATAGCCCCCAGCTGCATAGACAAACACTTTGGGGTTGGCTGGACGGCCCCGGCCATAGCGCTCGGCCAGCAAACGGTGCAAAGGCTTGCCCTCGATTTTTGCCACGGCATCCCAGACCGCCATGTCGATCGTGCCCACGGCGACGGATCGTTCACCATGCCCTCCAGGCTTTTCATTGCGCATCATCGTGTCCCAGATGCGGTGAGGGCAAAGATTGTCTCGCTCAGGGTCGAGTAGGCTGTTCGGATCGGCTTCGAGCAGTCTGGGAATGAATCGCTCGCGCATCAATGCGCCTTGCCCATAACGACCATTGGAGTTGAATCCGTAGCCGATGACCGGTTTGCCGTCACGCACGACATCGGTGACCACAGCCACCAAGCTGAGCGTCATTTTGCTGAAGTCGATGTAGGCATTGCGGATGTTTGATGCAATGGGGCGGGTGGATTCCCGAATGTCAACGATTTTCATAATGCGGGTCGAGGATGAGATGGAAGAGACGCGCCACCGCAGATAATGATGTCTTGGCCAGTGATGGCTGCAGCAGCGTCGGACAGGAGAAAACCGACGAGGGCTGCCACTTCGGCAGGTTGGATCAGTCGCCCGATGGGGGGCAGTGCGGGTGGGGAGGAAGTTCGTGCGGGATCACGGAGCATGCCGGTGTCTGTGGCGGCTGGAGACACGACATTGACCGTCACGCCTTGGGTCACGACTTCGGCGGCCCAACTGCGCGCCAACGCGACCAGGGCGGCCTTGCTAGCGGCATACAAGCTCCGGGCTGGCATGCCTTGGGATACGCGGCTGCCGATGAGCACCATACGTCCTCGGCCGACTTGGGCCATGCGCGGCAGAAGAAGGTTAGCCAGTTGCGTGGCGGCTTGAACGTGCAGTTGCCACAACTGCCGGGCCGCGTCTGTGTCGAGTTGTCCCAGTAATCCAGTGCGCAGCATCCCAGCGGCGTGGATCAGCGCAAACGGTGCTGGCTCGTGGCGCCAGGGCTGAAGCGCCGCCTCCAGTGCTGCTGCATCGGTCAGGTCGACGATGCGGTGGCTGTAGGCGTCATGCTGGATGGTTGCAGGTCGAACATCGAACCCGAACACGAACCAGCCCTTTTCGACCAGCCATTGCGCGATGGCTTGGCCAATGCCAGAGCTGCTGCCAGTGACCAAGGCCACAGGGCCGGTGTTATTGAGCACGGATGTTCCCTTCGGAAATGAGTTTTTGGCTCTTGGCCATGTCCGATCGCTGGAATCGGGCCATGTCATCGACAGTGCCACCACCGACGATCAACCCCTGCGCCTCGAGCTTGTCTTTAAGATCTCCTTGGAGGGCTTTGTTGACCTCGGCATTGAGTTTGTTCACGACCTCAGTGGGGGTGCCGGCCGGAGCCCACAGCCCGTACCAGCTGTAAAACTCGTAGCCCGGGATGGTTTCTGCGACGGTGGGCAGTTCCGGCAGATTGGGGAGGCGGGTCTTGGATGTGATAGCCAGGATGCGCAGCCGTCCCGACTTGTAGAAGCTCATGGCCCCCAGCAGAGGATCGATGAAGCCTTCAATCTGTCCCCCTACCAAGTCTTGCATGGCTGGAGCCGTGCCTTTGTATGGAACGATGCTCAAGTTGATGTTGGCGGTTTTCTTGAGCAGTTCGGTGGCCAGGTGACCTGCCGAACCGGTAGATCCAATGGCGAAGTTCAGCTGACCGGGATGGGCTTTGGCATGTGCAATCAGCCCCGCCAAGTCTTTCACCGGCAGTCCGTTCGTCACGGATACGGCCAGTGGGGCTTGGGCCACCAGGGCGATCGGTACGAAGTCTTTCTGAACGTCGTAAGGCGCCTTGGCCACCATGGGGCCAGTGACAAAGGTGCTGGCGTTGAACAGTAACGTGTATCCGTCGGCGGGGGCTTTGGCCACAGCGTCAGCGCCGACGAACCCATTGCCGCCAGCCCGGTTTTCGACAATGAATGTTTGGCCCATCGACTCTCCCAATTTCTGCGCTAGCGCCCGCCCCACGAAGTCCAGGGTGCCGCCAGGAGGGAAGGGGATGATCATCTTCACCACTTTGTGGGGGTAGGGTTGGGAGTGGGCTACATTGGGCAGCACCGCAGTGACAGCGACTGTCGTAGCGATGATCGTGCGCACGCTGTGGTGCAAAAAGGTCCGTCGTGTCATGGGCATGTCTCCTTTTGAATCATTGGTGTGGACCAAGGGGAACTTCAGCGTTTGAGCAAGCCGGCTTGCGCCAGGGCTGCGCGCAAGGCGTGAATTTCTGCTTCGTCAGGGGCCTCGGTGGGAGGACGTACGCGAGGGTTGTCGAGGATGCCAGCGAGCCACATGCCGGCTTTCATTCGTGCGTGGGCCTCACCAGTGGGCTCCCCCATGCCGTAAACCGCGTCCTTCAATGGGTTGATGACCGCTTGGATTTGCATCGCGCGCCGCAGGTCGCCAGCTTGAACAGCGGACCAAAGATCCGCGATCAAGCTCGGAATGAATGTCGCAAAGCCCACCAATGCGCCATCCACGCCTTGCACCATGCTGGCCAACAGATACTCGTCATGGCAGGTGAGGATGGCTTTGGTCGGAGCGACCGCCCGAATGGCGGCAATGTCGGCCGCGTATTTGTTCATGTCGCGCTGGCCCACTTTGAAGGCCTGGACCGATGGATGACGCGCCAGCTCGGCCATGACTTCGGTGGTGTAAGAGGCTCGCGTCCAGGCGGGGTAGACGTGCGCCACTAGGTCGAGCCCTGTTTCGGCAACGGCGTCGAAATACTGACGCACGTGCTTGGGCCGGTATCCAAAACGAAGCCAATGGTGTGGGGGCATCACGTCCAAAGCGGCAGCACCGGCTTGGCGGGCCATGCGTGCGTGACGTTTGGCGTCTTCGATGCCCTCGCAGACGATGGAGCTGATGACGGGCAACTGCCCTGCGAGCTCGCTAGCCACGATTTGCGTGACCTGTGCCCGCTCTTCGGGCAAAAGCGCGAAGCATTCCCCGGTATGACCATTGGTCATGACGGCGACCACGCCGGGCTGCTGGGCGAGCCAGCGCGCTAAGCGGCGCAGCGCTGGCTCGTCGATACGGTCGTCGTCGGTGAATGGGCAGGCAATCGCGGGAATGATGCCTCGGTAGTTCGTAAGTGTCGTCATGGAAGGTGCCGTGGGACCAGAAAGTTGTCGAGTGCAAGGCATCTTACTAATCACAAAAATAACTACAATCTGTTCTACTGGAGTTTCATTTATTCTTAATCGTGATCAATGATCCATCTCTGAGCGATCTGCGGCTGTTCTGCGTCGTCGCGAGGCGGGCCAGTTTTGCCGGCGGCGCGCGCGAGGCGGGCGTGTCGCAAGCTTTGGCGAGTAAGCGTGTGGCTCAGTTGGAGCGTGCGCTGGGGGTCACGCTGCTGCGACGCACGACGCGGAAGGTGAGCCTGACCGATGAGGGCCAGCGTGTGTTGGATTGGGCGCAGCGCATCCTGGAAGACGTCGATGACATGCGCGATGAGCTGTCGCGGGCGGCGAGGGAGCCCCAGGGCCCCATTCGCGTCAGCAGTAGCGCCCGGCTTGGGCGCGAAGTGGTTGCGCCTGCTTTGTCGTCCCTGAAGAGGCGCTATCCAGGCATCGATATTTGGCTGGAGCTATTGGATCGGCGCGTGGACTTGGTAGGGGAGTCGTTCCACCTCGACGTGCGTGCCGGGGAGGTAGCCGAGCCTCACTTGATCGGGCATTTGATTGCGCGCAACGCACACATCGTTTGTGCAGCGCCGTCTTATTTGGCGCGCCGAGGCGTGCCGCAAACGCTGTCGGACTTGGCAGCGCACGACTGCGTGTTGCTGCGGGAGCGGGAAGAGCCGTTTGGATTGTGGCGGCTGAGTGGGCCGGACGGCTTGGAGCAGGTGAAGGTCAAAGGTCCTTTGGCCTCCAATGACATCGACGTCGTATTGCGTTGGGCGCGTGACGGGTTCGGTTTGGTGAAGGCATCTCAATGGCTGCTGGCACCTTCTTTGGCGCAGGGTGCGTTGGTGCGGGTGCTCCCGCAATATGAGCACAGCGCTCACATCTATGCCGTCTCTACGGTGCGTTCTGCACAGTCGGCCAAGGTGCGTTTGTGTGTGCAAGCGCTTCGTCAGCAGATGGATCCTACGATGGCGTACACGGATGACAACCGCCAATCACGGTAACAGCGCCTACAAACCTTGCCAGGGCTGAGGGTGGGCCTTGGGGAGGCCCATCAAGGCCAGCACACGCTCGATGCTGTCGTCGACCAGTGCTTCGATGCTGTCGGGGCGGTGGTAAAAGGCCGGCAGTGGGGGGAAGATGATGCCGCCCATTTCGGTGACGGCCGTCATGTTGCGCAAGTGCGCAAGATTGAAGGGGGTCTCGCGCACCATCAGCACCAGGCGTCGGCGCTCTTTGAGGGTGACGTCGGCCGCACGGCTGAGCAGGTTGTCCGACAGGCCATGCGCGACGGCCGCCAGGGTCTTCATCGAGCATGGCGCAATCACCATGCCCGCCGTGGGAAAGCTGCCGCTGGCAATGGCTGCGCCCACGTCGCCAGGCGCATAGGCCACGTCGGCCAGGGCTTCGAGCGCGTGGCGGTCCAGACCGAGCTCGTGATGGGCATTGAGCACGCCAGCGGCCGAGACGACCAGATGGGTGCGAGCCCCCAGCTCGCGCAGACGCTGCAGCAGCCGCACGCCGTAGATGGCGCCAGTGGCTCCGGTGAGCCCGACGACGACCTGGGGGGCACCCACGGCGGCGGCCTTATTGGGCCGTGCCCAGCACTTGTTGCAGTTCGCCGGACTGGTACATCTCCATCATGATGTCCGAGCCGCCAATGAATTCACCATTGACATAGAGCTGCGGGATGGTGGGCCAGTTGGCGTACTCCTTGACGCCTTGCCGGATGGCTTCGTCTTCCAGCACGTTGACGGCTTTGAAGTCGTTGACGCCGCAGGCCTTGAGGAGTTGGACGGCGCGGCCGGAAAAACCGCACATGGGGAACTGCGCGGTGCCCTTCATGAAAAGCACCACGCGGTGCGATTTGACGAGGTCGTCGATGCGTTGCTGAACGTCGTTCATGGTGGGGCAGACGGCCGCCAATGCGACCGTTTCGTAGAGTCCAGCCCACAGTGTATCGGGCCCGGCGGCTTCGGGGGGCTGGAGGGCTTGTTTCGAGTCAAGGCGGGGGCGTGGTGCGGCCCAGGTAGGCCCGCACGGCTTGGCAACTGGCGGCCAGGGTGTCGTTCAGCTGCGCCAAGTCGGCCGCGGGCAGGGGGTGAGCGGATTTGCACTGGGCTTCCAGCTGTGCGGCCTGGTGCTGCAGCCGCAACAGCCCCAAGCTGCTGGCCGCTCCCTTGAGGCTGTGCGCCTCGCGCTGCACGGCGTCGGGGCGGGCATCGGGCTGGAAGCGCCCGGAGTCTGCGTACAGCGCCACGAACTGCTGCAAGGCTCGGTGGTAGAGGTCCTCGCGTTGGCCGCACAGGCGCACCCCCAGGGCCGCATCCAGCAGCGGCAGGGGGGCGTCTGCCGATGGCGCGGGGGTGGGGGGCGGGGATGGGGCCGCGGCGGCACCGGCTGCCGCGTCGGTGAGGCTGTGGCGCAGGCGGGCCAGGGTGTGGCGCAGGGCGGCGCTGTCGATGGGCTTGGTCAGGTGCTCGTTCATGCCTGCGGCCAGCGAGCGTTCCCGGTCTCCGGACATGGCATGCGCGGTCATGGCGACGATGGGCAGGCGGGCGGCTGGGCCGGGCAGCGCACGGATGCGGCGTGTGGCTTCGAATCCGTCCATGACCGGCATTTGCACGTCCATCAAGATCAGGTCGAAGCGGTCTTGCTGTACCGCGCAGACGGCCTGGGCCCCGTTGTCGACGGCCTGGACTTGGGCGCCGGCACTTTCGAGCAGGGCCACGGCGAGCTCGCGGTTGAGCGGATTGTCTTCGGCCAGCAGGACGCGCAGGCCATCGAGCCGGGGTAGCGAGGCGAGTCGGTCGCCGGTGTCGGTCGATCCGGGAGTTTCCCGCTCCAAGGGCAATTGGAACCAGAACAGCGAGCCGCCGCCGGGCTTGGAGCGTACGCCGATGCGTCCTCCCATCAGGTCGAGCAGGCGGCGCGAGATCACCAAGCCCAGCCCGGTGCCGCCAAAGCGGCGCGTGGTCGAGGCATCAGCCTGGGCAAATGCCTCGAACAGCCGCGCTTGCTGTTCCTCGGTCAGGCCGATGCCGGTGTCTTCCACCTCGAAGCGCACGATGGGTCGGTCGGCCGGCGCGGCGCTGGCCAGGGCGATGCGCAAGTCCACCCGGCCGCGTTCGGTGAACTTGACGGCATTGGACAGCAGGTTGGTGAGCACCTGGCCCAGCCGGGTCGGGTCGCCAAGGCAGTGTTCGGGCACGTCCGGCGCGATGGATACGTCCAGCGTCAAGCCCTTGGCCTGGGCTTGCAGCCGCACCATGTCCAGCGCGCTTCCCACCAAGGCCGGCAGCGAGAACGCGGTGTGGTCCAGGTCGAGCTTGCCGGCTTCGATCTTGGAGAAGTCCAGGATGTCGTTGAGCACGACCAGCAGATTGCGTGCTGCCGCGTTGGCTTTGGCGATTTGGTCGCGCTCGCGTGCGGGCAGGGCTCCGCCCAGGGCCAGTTCGGTCATGCCGATGATGGCGTTCATCGGCGTGCGAATTTCGTGGCTGACGTTGGCCAGAAACTCGCTCTTGAGGCGGTTGGCCTCCTCGGCCGCAGCCCGGGCGCGCTGGATGGCCTCGGTGGCTTGGCGTTCGGGGGTGATGTCGAAGGTCAGGCCGATGGTTCCCGTGGGATGCCCGGCGGCATCACGGGTGCCGCGGGCCACGACGCGCACGTGACGGACCTGCCCGTCGGGGCGCACGATGCGGAATTCGGAGCTGGCGCCCGTCGTGTGCTCGTGAGCGTGGGCGACTTCCCGCGCCATGCGCTCCCGGTCGTCGGGATGCACGCGCTCGAGCCAGGCTTGTCGGGAGATGGGCGATTGCGGCGGCAGGCCATAGATGTGGTATTGCTGTTCGTTCCATTCGACGGCGCCGTCGGACAAGCGGTTGCTCCACACGCCGATGCCGGCTGCCGTGATGGCCAGCTGGAGTCGCTGCGCCAACATTTCGGCGTGCATGGCCGTCTCGACTTGCGCGGTGATGTCCATGTCCAAGCCGATGGTGCGCACCAAGCGACCATTGGCGTCGCGTTCGTTGCGGGCCACCGAGCGGATGTGGCGGCGTCCGAGCTGGGGGTGCTCGATGGTGTAGCTCAGATCGAACTCGCTGCATCCGGGGTCTTTGAGCAGAGCATCGATGCGCTGGCGCGTGGCTTCGGCGCATTCGGGGCTGAGCACCGATTCCCAGGCTTGCCGATCGCGGTTGACATCGATACCGTACAGTGCGGCGCCACGCTCGTCCCAGCGCAACCGGCGCGCCTGGGCGTCATACTCCCACACCGAGGCATTGATCGTGGACAGGGCGATGAGGAGCCGCTGATTGACGTCTTGCAGGGCCAGATGCGCTTGGACGTCTTCGGTGACGTCCCAGTTGACGCCGAGCATGCGCACCGGGCGGCCGCGACTGTCTCGATCGACATGGGCCAGGCCGCGCAACCATCGCACCTGTCCGTCGCGTTGGATGCGAAATTGCGATTCATATTCCGCCCCGCCTTCGATGACTTTTTGCATCGAGGCCAACGCGCCGGGCAGGTCCTCGGGGTGCAGGCAGGCGCGCAGCAGCGGGCGGGTCACTTCCACGTCTTCGGGCAGGCCGAACAACTGGCGTTCGTAGGCGTCGAAGCTGAAGCGCTCGGTGGCGAAATCGTATTCCCATACGCCGAGCTTGGCGACTTTGGTTGCCAGGCGCAGGCGTTGCAGTCGTTCTTCTTCCTCGGTGATGTCGCGGTCCAGCCCGATCAAGCGCACGATGCGGCCGTCTTCATCACGCTCGATTTCACCGACCGAGTGGATCCAGCGCACGCTGCGGTCGCGTCGGACGATGCGATAGCGGCAGTCGTAGCCGCCTTGGCCGGCCAAGGCGCGCTGCAGACACTGGCGCACGCGATCCAAGTCGTCGGCATGGACCACGTGCAGCCAGTCTTTCATCCGCGGGCGCTGCAAGCCGGGGGCAGCGCCGAAGATGTCCCGCTCTCGGTCGTCGATGATGAACTCGCCGTGCAGGAGGTCGTATTCCCATACGCCGAAGCGTCCGATCCGCACGGCCATGGCCAGACGGTGGTGCACCTTTTGCAGGGCTTGGATCTGCTCGTGCTCGAGACGCTGGCGCGCTTGCTCGGTCGAGGATCGCACCAGCCGTTGCCGCAGCACCAGGGCCAAGGTGCTGCACAGCAGGATGAATGTCAGGTAGGCCCAGGCCTGGTTGTAGGGTGACAGCAACTTGGGCTGACCATACAGGCCTTGCGCTTGCAGATGGGCCAAGCCGTAGATGACGCCGGCCGTCAGCAGCGCGGCCGACAAGCCGGCCCAGGGCCCGAAGATGAAGACGATGTAGATCACCGGCAGGGCCAGCATCAGGAGGTGGGTGGTTTGCACCGTGCCCAGCCCGGCCACCCAGGCCAGTGCTCCCAACAGGCAGACCGTGACGGCCAAGCCCACCGCCCACGGGCGCTGGCTGCGGCGCACCCACAGACTCAAGCCCAGCGCCGTGGCGCTGAGCGCATAACCGGTGGCCAGACTCGGGGGATGGGCCAGCGGCGCCAGGCCCCAGGTCAGTGTGATCAGCAGCAAACCACCGGCGCCCAACACCAGCAGGATGCGGGCGGTGAGCTCGCGCAGTGGCTGCAGCGGCAGGGCCGGCGTGGCCAGTTCCTCCAGCCAGGTGCGCCAGCCCGCTGGCCTGGGCGTCGGTGGGTCGCAGGCGCGCGAGGGCCGATCCATGCGTGTTGCGGAATGTCCGGTCTCAGAGGGATGACGATCAGGCCGTCACGGTAACACGACCGCCAGGCCGGTTGGGATCGGGAAGCCTCGGTGTCGGCCTGGGTTCGGTGGTGCGGCCGGTAGGAAGTCACGAGTGCGTCACGGCATGGTCATGGCCACGTCATGACGCATCCCTAGGCTTGAGGGCGATGCCATCTCGGAGAACGGAGAACGACATGAGGGACCTGCCGCTGCCGACCTTGCCCATTGCCGAGATCCGTGCGCCGCGGAGGTCACTTCACGGCTCGACTGGGGACCTTGGCGCGGCTGAGGGGGCTGCCCGGGCGCGGCTGGAGGTGGTTTGGGCGCGCCATGAGGAGGAGGTGCGCGAAGCGCAACGGCTGAGGTACCAGGTGTTCGCCGAGGAGATGGGGGCGCGTCTGAGCGTGCCCAAGGGCTCCCCGCCGGGCCATGACATCGATGTCTTCGATGCCTATTGCGAGCACTTGTTGGTGCGCGCCCCATCGTGCGAGGGGGGGCCGGGCCCGGTCATCGGCACGTACCGGGTGCTCACGCCCGAGGCCTCGCGACGGGTCGGTGGCTTGTACAGCGAGACGGAATTCGATTTGACGCGGCTGCGTCCGCTGCGAGCCCGCATGGTGGAGCTGGGCCGTTCCTGCGTGCACCCGCTGTACCGCAGCGGCGGGGCGATCCTGGCGCTGTGGGGGGCGCTGGCCGAGTTCATGGTGCGCAACCGCCTGGACACCATGGTGGGCTGCGCCAGCGTGAGCATGCGCGACGGCGGCCACTATGCGGCCAGCCTGTGGGAGCAGCTGCGCCACACGCATCTGGCCCCCATCGAATACCGCGTGCAGCCGCGCCTGCCGCTGCCGGTGGACGAGTTGCAGCGCGACCTCGCGGTGGAGCCGCCGGCATTGATCAAAGGCTACTTGCGCTGCGGCGCGAAAGTCTTGGGGCCTCCGGCCTGGGATCCGGATTTCAACACGGCCGACTTGCCCATGTTGATGCGCATCGCCGATTTGCCGGCCAAATATCGCCGGCACTTTTTGGGCGGATGAATCTCGGACGACAGCGCCCATCCATCAGGCCACGCGGGACGGTCGATTCACTCGCCTTCGCCAAACTTGTCTTCGATGAGTGCGCGCAGCGCATCCATGGCGGCTTGCTCATCTTCGCCATGGGTTTCGATTTCGACCTCGCTGCCCAAGCCGGCGGCCAGCATCATCACGCCCATGATGCTCTTGGCATTGACGCGTCGGCCATTGCGGCTGAGATGGACTTCGCTTTTGAAACTGCCGGCCAGCTTGGTGAGCTTGGCCGAGGCCCGTGCGTGCAGGCCGAGCTTATTGCTGATGGTGATTCGTGACTTGAGCATGGACGGGGGAGGACACCTGATTTTGCGGAGCAGTGTGGCCCACTTGCATGATGCCTTGGTTGGCGCCGGCCACCGCGCGCGCGACCAGCGAGTCCAGCGGTTCGTGCCGATAGCACAAGCTGCGCCATAGCATCGGCACGTTGACGCCAGCCACGACCTTCACATGCACGCCGTCGGCCAAACGTTGGGCCACATTGCAGGGCGTGGCGCCAAAGACATCGGTGAGGATGAGCGCTTCGGGCGCGCGCACTCGGGCCAGCAGCGCGCGCGCGCGGGTCTCGACTTCGTCGATGCTCATCTGGGCGGTCACGTCCAGGGCTTCGAGAGTGGCTGCACACTCCGGAAACGTATGGCGCGCGCAGGCCTGCAGGGCGCTGGCCAGCGGGGCGTGGGCGATGATGAGAATGCCAAGCATGGGAAACGACGTTGACGGATTATCGACCCATCGCGCCTGGGGTGTGTGTCATCGGGCGGACACCCGGGTCGGGGGGGTGGCCATGCGCAGGGCCCGCCAGTGCTGGACATAGGCCCCGGCCGCCAGCACGCCATACAGGCCCAGCGCCAGGCGATGAGCGCCGATCGCCTCCAGCCCCAGGGCGCGCCCCAGGTCCACCACCAGGCCGATGCCCCATTGCATGGCGAACACCCCGGCGAAGATCACCAGGTTGTAGGCCGACAGAGCCCGGCCGGCCAGATGGGGCGGGAAGGACTGTCCCACCAGGGGCTGTGCCAAGGCCATGAAAGTGCAGCTCACGCAATACAGAGCCCAGTGCCCGGCGGTGGCCTGGGGTCCCAGCACCAAGTTCAGCGCGAGCACGCCCAGACTCCATGGCGCGCCCGTGACGATGAGCCGGGCAGCGGACCAGCCCCGGGCCTGCAGCCGCGGCATCACCAGTCCCCACGCCAGGAAGGCCAGCAGCATGGACGCATTGACGACGAACAAGCCCGAGGCCGAGGCGTCCGGCGACCAGCCGGCCACCTGCACCAGCCAAGGGCCGATCCACAGCGTCTGCAGGGCGATCATGCCGCCATAGTTGACGAAGCCCAGACCGACGTAGCGACGAAAGGCCGGCTCGCGCCAAATGGCGCCATAGCCCTCGGCGGTGGCCGGATCGGGCGCGCCCGGTGCGCTCGGTGGCCGATCGCGCGGCACGGCCACCCACAGGCAGGCGATGCTCAGCATCAGGCCACTGGCCAGCAGCCAGAACAGTCCGCGCCAGCCCGTCAGCGGCAGCAGCCATTGCACCGGCAGTGTGGAGGCCAGCATGCCCAGCGAGCCGGTCATCAGCATCCACGAGTTCGCGCGCAGCTGCTGGGTGGGGGTGAACCAGTGCCGAAAGCCTGTGAGCGGCGCCATCAAGCAGGCGCTGACTCCCGCACCGATCAGCATGCGCGCCACCGTCAAGCTCGTGAAGCCTTGCGCCAATGCAAAAGCGGCGCAGCCCAGCACCGCCATGCCCAAAAAGGCCATCAGCACGCGGCGTGGACCGAAGCGGTCCAGCCACCGACCCAAAGGCAGTTGCATGGCGGCAAAACCAAGGAAGTAAGCGCCCGCCAGCAAGCCGAGATCACCCGAACTCAGGCCCAGATCGGCGCTCAAGGTCGGCGCCAGGGTGGCCGTCACCGCGCGAATCAGCGCCGAGAGGAAATACGCCCAGGCAAACACCAGAAAAAGCACCAGGGCTTGCCGTGTGCGCAATGGCGCATCGGCCGGGCGCGGCGGCTTCATGGCAGGCGCAAGCCCTCGAAGAAGGTTTGGACGGCTTCCTCCGGCGGCTCGGGGCCGACCACGTTGACTTGGTGAATGCGGGTCGCATGGGCAAAGTAGCCGGCCACATGGGTGACGGCTTGACCGTCTGGCAAGTGGCCACTCACACGCACGCGCAGCGCCTCGGGGTTGGGGGTCATGCCGGGCACTTGCAGCGGCTGGGGCACCGGCTCGGGGGCGTCGAGGTTGGCCACCGTGGCTTGCCGCAGCATGCGCAGCGCCGGGGTCACCCGGCTCGGATCCCCGAGATCCGCCCAGCTCAGGGCATAGGTGTGGCCTGCGGCCGTGCAGGCATACAGGTGCATGCGAACCTGCGTGCCCGCCAGCTCGACGCTGCGCGCATGGGTCTTGGGCTTGCACGGAAACAGCGCCACCCAGCGGCCGTCCTCGGGGCGCACCTCGCGCCAATCCAGTGTCGGCGCACAAGCCGACACTCCCAGCGCCACTCCCAGCGCGAAAGCCAGACCGACGAGGATTCGAGGGGACATCGTGCCGATTATCCGCCGCCGGCGTCACTCTCGCTCGCAGGCCCCCGATCGGGGGATCGACACCCTTTGTCACCTCTCGGAATACTGGTGGCACTATCGTTGCGTTGCTACGCCGCTGGAGCGTCCATGGACTTGTCTGAGCTCTCCGGCCCGACGCCCCCCGGGCGCCAGCGGCCGGCAGAGGCCATGCCCTCGGTGCCCGAGCCGGCCGTCGAGCGCTGGCACCGCTTGCTCGCCCAGATCGGGGAGGAAGTCTCCACGCCCTTGAGCCGTGCGTTGGAGCGGGTGCATGCGCTGATCGCCACCGGTCAGATCGACCGACGCAGCCTGCGCAGCTTGCGCGACGAGCTCGAACGCGCCCGGCGCGTGGGCATGTGCAGTCAGCAAATCGTGCGCTTGGCTTCCGGTCGCGTGCGCCAAAGCGCCGAGCGGCTGCATCTGACGCAAATGCTGCAAGGCGTGTTGGCGCACCGCAGTCGCGAGAGCCAGTCCCATGGGCTGGAGATCCGCCAGGTGCTCAAGCCCGTGGAGGTGATCGTCGATCCGGCGCTGCTGTTTTCCCTGCTCAATACGCTGCTGGACTGGGCGTTCACGCATGCCCAAGGGGCGATCGAGCTGCGGCTGGACACCAAGCCCTGGCCGGTCCAGGCCCGCTTGCAGTGCCGCTTTCATCACACGGCGCCCGACGAGGTCGGGCCGAGCCCCGTGGCTGCCGCGCTGTCCTTGCAGGACGAGCGGCCCCTGCTCGATGACGTGAGCTGGTGCCTCGTGCGGCAAGCCGCCGACACCCTGGGGTTGGAACTGCAGCGCCAAGACGATGAGTCGCGTACTGCCGTGACGCTGTGTTTTCCGCGCACCGTGGCCGATCAGCTGCCGGGCCTCAGCGTGGTCGAGGAAGACACCGGATTTGCGGCGTCCTCGGCCAACTCGCGCCCCTTGGCCGGCAGCCACGTGCTGGTGGTGGCATCGCGGCGTGAGGTGCGTGCCCAAGTGCGCGAGGCGGTCCGACACATGGGGCTGGTGCTCGATTTCGTGTCGTCCCTGGACGAGGCCGTGGCCTTTTGCCGCGAGGGCCTGCCGCACGCCATCCTGATCGAATCCATCCTGCGCGGTGAGCGCTTCAACCAGTGGCGTGAAGACCTGCTGCATGAAGCGCCCGACCTGGTCTTCATCGAGATCGTCGAAGAAGGGGACATGTTCGAAGCCTCGGGCTTCGGACATGCCACGATCGCGCGCGTGGGGCGCGGGGCCATCCTCAGCTCGCTGCCGTCGGCCCTGGTGTTCGAGTTGGCCAAAACCATGTGAGCCCTTGGGGCAGGGCGAACTTTTGCCACGGGTGCGACTCCTTCCGTGCGGATCGGCCGCCCCTGCGCCGGGCAGGCGCAGCGGCCTGGCCGTACACTGGCGCCTTGCACATGGAGTGCCCCCGATGAAGAAACCTGCCCTGTGGGCCGCCGCCGTGGTGGCCGTGGTTCTTGCCGTCACTGGCTGGATGGCCCTGTCCCGAGATCAGGCTCCGGCCGTGGACTATGTGCTGCTGGACGGCCGCAAGGAAAACCTCGCCGAACTGCGCGGCAAGGTGGTGTTGGTGAATTTCTGGGCCACGAGCTGTGTGACCTGCGTGAAGGAAATGCCCGAGCTCGTCGAGACCTATCGCAAGTACCATGAGCGTGGGTTCGACCTGGTGGCCGTGGCGATGAGCTACGACCCGCCGGCCTATGTGTCCAACTTCACGCACAGCCGTCAACTGCCGTTCAAGGTGGCCATCGACAACACCGGCGAGGTGGCCCGACGGTTCGGCGAGGTCAAGCTCACGCCCACCACCTTCGTCGTGGACAAGCGCGGCCAGGTCGTCAAGCGCTATGTCGGCGAGCCCGACTTTGCGCAGTTGCACCAGCTCATCGAGCGCCTGCTGTCCGAAGCCTGATCAGGCGCGGGCCCGCACCCCGGCCAGGGCCGCGCCGATGATGAGCACCGCAGCGGCCACGATCCAGCCCGACACACTGCGTCCGGTGACCAGCACCAGCAGCACCGTGCTGGCCAGCGGTGTCAGATAGCTCAGGATGCCGATGCGCCGCGCATCGCCGGTCTTGAGCGCCTTGTCCCACAGGAAGAAGGCGGCCCCCAGGGGCCCCAACCCCATCAGCACGAGCAGGCCCCAGTCCTGTGCCGACAGTGCCACGCGCGGCTCCAGCGCCCAGTGGCAGATCAGCGACAGCCCGCCGGAGACCAGACCGAACAACCCGATGGCCGCCGTCGGGAAATGCGCCACGCGCCGCGTCCACAACGAATAACTCGCCCAGACGAAGGCCGAGCCCAGCGCCGCGACATAGCCCCAGGACCACCCCCCGGCCAACTCGCGCCCGCCGGCGATCGCCAGCGCCGCGCCGGCGAAGCCGGTCAGTGCGGCCCCCACATGCACCGGGCGCAGCCGCAGGCCGGGCAGGAACAGCGGGGCCATCACCACGATCAGGAGCGGCCACAGATAGTTCACCAAATTGGCCTCCACCGCCGGCGCGTGGCGCAGTGCGATGAACAGCAGGAAATGAAAACCGAACAGTCCATAGACCCCCAAAGCCAAGGTGCGCAGCGGAATGCGCCACTGCCGCCACGAGGGCCAGGCCGGCACGCTGCCCACCACCAGGGCGACGCCAGTGAGCAGAAAGGGCGGCACATGCGACAAGGCCACGCCCAAGGTGGCCAATGAGGCCCACAGCGCGATCGCGCCGAGGGCGTACAGGTGGGAAGCGGAACGGCCGCGGCTTGCAGTCGGGGTCTCGGAGTTCATGGCAGGCGAGCATAGCCGCGGGCGCGCGGCGCGATCGTCGCGCCACGCGGGTCGGTCGTCGCGCGATCACGGTTTGATAGGGCCTACGCCTCGAAACCAGGTTTCACCCCTGGATACGTCCAGGCCAGGCTCGCCCAAAGCGGATTGGCCTAGGATGCCAGGGCACGGACGGATCACCACAACATCAGGAGGAACCATGAACCGCCCCTTGTACTTCGAGTATCCGGTCCAAGTTGGCGATACCTTGCCGGCATTGATTCAAAGCGTCTATGGCAGCTCACCATCGTCTTGCCATCACGAAGACGTGCTGCAAACGCTCCAGGCGCTCAACCCCCATCTGCGCACGAACCCGCCTTTGCCCTTTGCACCCCGGAATGATCCTGAGATCGAGCGACTGTGTGCCCGCGCACGTGCCCGGCGGGGGGGAGGCCCTTGTGGCTTGAACCGGTGCAAGACCCATCGCAGCAGAGGGCTCTTTGGGTCTTGGCCTGGGCCCAGCACAGCAACCTGCTGTTGGCTCCAGGGGCTGTGGCCTTGGGGACGACATCGACGCTGATGAGCCCGGGCAACCTGGACCTGCTGCGCCGCATTGGCGACGACTACGCCCTGTACAAGCTCTTCGTTGAAACGGTGGCGAGCACGGTGGTGGGAGCGGGTTTCGGCCTTGTGGTCGGCTTGGACTGGGGTGCTTCCTGGGTGTAGCGCTTTATCAGCGTGGGCGCATGTCGGAGAAGGCTCGCCGATCCTCGAGCCGCGAAAGATCGGGGATCCAGTGATGCCTCGCTGGGCCGTCTCGGTGCCCAGGCGAGATCAGCCCCGACGCCGCAGCGCCGCCGTCAGCGCCGACGGTGAACGGTAGCCACAGCGCAGCGCCACCTCCTGCACCTGCAGACCCTGAGCGCGCAGCCGGCGGGCCGCGGCCAGGCGGCGTTCGCGCACGTAGGCCATCGGTGCCTGCCCGGTTTCGGCCAGGCACCGGGCGGTGAACTGTGAGGGGCTCAGGCAGGCCTGTGCCGCCAGGTCGGCCACGTCCAAGGGCTCGCCCAGGTGGGCGTCGATCCAAGCGTCCAGCCGCCCCCAGTCGATGGGCCGTCGCGTGCGGCGCGGCGCGGCGGCTTCGCTGGGCAATGTCGATAGCAGCAGCGCGGTGGCCGGGCCTTGCAGATCGGCCAGATCGTGGCGGCTGGCCAGGAAACGCAGCAGATGCAAGGCCGTCCCGTCCAGGGGCAGCACGCGACCGGCCAGGGCCGCAAGTGCCGGATGGGCGCTGTCGTTGGCATCGAGCACGAAGCAGGTGCTGCCGCCGGCGGACCAGAAGTCATGCCGCTGGCCGGGGGCGATGACCGCCAGGCGGCCGGCCACCACGCGCGTGCCGCGGCCTTCGATCTCCAGCTCCAAAGCGCCATGCCAGCCCCACAGGAGCTGGAAATGATCGTGGGCATGGCTGCCCTTCGATTCGCCGTACTGGCGCCGACTCAGGCGGGCGACCGCCTCCATGCTCAGACGGCGTCGGCCACGCCCGCTTGGTGCGCTTGCTGATCGGCGTGGTAACTGGAGCGCACCAGCGCGCCCACGGCGGCATGGGTGAAGCCCATCTCGTAGGCCTTTTGCTCGAACATCTTGAACACCTCGGGGTGCACATAGCGACGCACCGGCAGGTGGTGGTTCGAGGGGGCCAGATATTGGCCGATGGTGAGCATGTCGATGCCGTGTTCGCGCATGTCACGCATCACCTGGAGGATTTCTTCGTCGGTCTCGCCCAGACCGACCATCAGGCCGCTTTTGGTCGGCACATGGGGGGCGAATTCCTTGAAGCGCTTGAGCAGGTTCAGGCTGTACTGATAGTCTGAGCCCGGACGGGCTTCCTTGTACAGCCGCGGCACCGTCTCGAGGTTGTGGTTCATCACGTCGGGCGGCGCGGCCTTGAGGATCTCGAGCGCACGGTCCATGCGGCCGCGGAAGTCGGGCGTGAGGATCTCGATCTTGGTGTGGGGGGAGAGTTCGCGCGTGCGGCGGATGCACTCCACGAAATGGGCGGCGCCGCCGTCGCGCAGGTCGTCGCGGTCCACACTGGTGATCACCACGTACTTGAGCTTGAGTGCGGCAATCGTTTTGGCCAGGTTGATCGGCTCGTCGGGGTCCAGCGGGTCGGGGCGGCCGTGGCCCACATCGCAAAAGGGGCAGCGGCGGGTGCACTTGTCGCCCATGATCATGAAGGTGGCCGTGCCTTTGCCAAAGCACTCCCCGATGTTGGGGCAGGAGGCTTCCTCGCACACGGTGTGCAGCTTGTGCTCGCGCAGGATCTGCTTGATTTCGTAAAAGCGCGTGCTGGGCGAGCCGGCCTTGACGCGGATCCAGTCGGGCTTTTTGAGGGGGGCGGCCGGCACGATCTTGATGGGGATGCGCGCGGTCTTGGCCTGGGCCTTTTGCTTGGCCGTGGCGTCGTAGGTGCCGCTGGGCTGGACCTGGTGGACGACGTTGGAGGTGGACATGCGCGGGGTGCTCCGTCGCAGCCGGCCGGCTGCGGTGTCAGGGACTCAAATGGGCCTGCAGGCGTTCGCTCAGGCGGCTGGCCACCGTGTCCCAGTCGGTGGAAACCCCAAGTGTAGCCAAGTCGATGCTGCGCAGGCCGGCGTAGCCGCAAGGGTGGATGCGTTCGTAGGGGCTCAGGTCCATTGCCACGTTCAGGGCCAGGCCGTGGTAGCTGCGGTGTTGGCTGATTTTGAGGCCCAACGCGGCGATCTTGCCCAGACCGGCGAAGGGGTCGGGCCGGTCGGGCCGCAGGCGTGCGTGACCGAAGGGGTCGGCCAGATTCACATAGACGCCCGGCGCGCCGCTGACGCGATGGCCGGTCACGCCGAAGCTGTCGAGCGTCTGGATCACGGCCTGCTCGAGCCGGTGGACATATTCCTTCACGTAGAGGCCCAATCGGCGCAAATCGACCAGAGGGTAAGCGACCACTTGGCCGGGGCCGTGGTAGGTCACCTGGCCGCCTCGGTTGGTGGACACCACCGGGATGTGTCCCGGGGCGAGCAGATGCTCGGTCTTGCCGGCCAACCCCAGGGTAAAGACCGGCGGATGCTCGCACAGCCACAGCTCGTCGGGGCTGTCCGCGGTGCGTGATTCGGTGTAGGCCTGCATGGCCTCGACGGTGGGCAGATATTCGACGCGCCCGAGCCAACGGATCTCCATGGTCGAGAGTCTATCGGCCTGGCACGAGCGGCTGGGCATCCACGCGGCTGGCCGGGTCATCGCCTTTGGGGTACCGTGCTTAAGGTGCGGGGACCATGCCCCCGGCAGGAGACGGCCATGAGGTGGACCCAGCCAACACGGATGCGCAGCGGCCGGATGCCGGCCCTGAAGATCTTGGCGCTGGCCTGTGGCTTGGTGCTGCTGCAAGCGGTCTGGGTCCCGCCGGTTTTCGGGGCCGATGGCGGCGTGAGGTCGCCGAGCCCGCCGCGCGGCGTGCAGGATCGGCGCGAGATCTTCGAGGCCCTTGCCGATCACCAGGCCGGGCGCTGGGCGCAGGCCGAGCGCCGGTTCACTGCCTTGGCCGAGCAGGGCAGCCCGGTGGGCCGCTACAACTTGGCGATGATGCATGTGCGCGGCGAGACCGCCCGGCCCGACATCGGCAAGGCGATCGCGCTGCTGGAAGCCTCGGCGGCCCAAGGCTTCGTGCGCTCCGAACATGCCTTGGGCGAGATTTATGAGCGCGGCCTGACCGGCCGGGCCGACCATGCGCGCTCGGTGCAGTGGTACTCGAAGGCGGCTGCTCGCGGGCATGTGGAGGCCCAAGTGGCCGTTGGCACGGCCTACTACTTGGGGCGTGGCGTGCCTCAGGACTGGGCCCAGGCGGCACAGTGGTATCGCCGTGCGGCATGGCAAGGCGACATGGCGGCGCAGTACTTGCTGGCGTCGATGTACGAAAAGGGCCTGGGCGTGCCCAAGGATGTTCGCCAGGCGCGTGATTGGTACGAGGCGGCTGCTGCGAGCGGGGATGAGATCGCGCCGTACAAAGTCGAGGAAATGGACGCGCTGTTGCGCGGGCGGGCGCTTTGAGGCGCGTGCTTGGAGGCGTGTTACAGCACCACTTTGACCATCGGATGCGAGCTCAGCGCCTGGTACAACCCATCGAGCTGTTCGCGGCTGGTGGCCGTCACCGTCAGGGTCAGGCCCAGGTAGTTCGCGCTGCGGCTGGGGCGCATTTCGATCGTCGCCGGGTCGAAACTCGGGTCGAAGCGCAAAGCCACCTCGACCATGGCCGCGGCGAATCCATCGACATTGGGGCCCATCACCTTGATGGGGAAGGCGCTGGGGTATTCGATCAGGGAGCGGTCGGGGCTCATATCGATTGTTCGGCCTTGGCGCGCTGATAGGCTTCGTACAGGCGGGCATAGACCGGCCCGGGCTTGCCTTTGCCGGCGCCGTGCCCCACGGGCTGGCCATCCAGGCGCGTGACCGGCAGCACTTCCTTGGTGGCCGAGGACAGCATGATTTCGTCGGCGGCAAACACCTCGGCCTCGCTGATGGGGCGCAGGTTGAAGCCAATGCCCAGTTCTTCGCACAGCTCGGCGATCAAGCCATAGCGGATGCCTTCGAGCACGTGCTCGCTCTTGGGCGGGCCCAGCACGGCGCCTTCTTGCACGATCCACACATTGCTGGCCGAGGCTTCGGTGAGGTGGCCGTTGCGGAACAGGATGGTCTCGGCAGCTCCTTGATCGGCCGACATTTGGCGCGCCAGCACATTGCCGAGCAAGGAAATCGACTTGATGTCGCCGCGCTCCCAGCGGAAGTCACGCGCGGTGGTGCAGGCCACACCGGCATGGCGTTGCTCGGGGGTGGCGGGCTTCATCGTGCTGACCATCATGAAGACGGTGGGCGCGATGTCCGGCGGCATCACATGGTCGCGCAGGGCCACGCCGCGGGTCAGCTGCAGGTAGACGAGCTGATCGCGGGCGCCTTCCTGCTCGGCATGCGCCGCGATGAGCTTGCGCATGCGCTGCAGCCACTCCATGCGCGAGTGCGGATTGGGGATGCGCAGCTTGGCCAGCGAGCGTTCCAGTCGCGCCATGTGCTCCTCGAAGCGGAACAGACGCTGCCCGTACACCGGCACGACCTCATAGCAGCCGTCGCCGAAGATGAAGCCACGGTCCAAGACGGACACCTTGGCATCGCACAGGCGCAGGTACTCGCCATTGAGGTAGCACAGGGTGTCGGGCAAGGCTTGCATGATCGGCTCCTTCGGTGCGGCGCGAACGAGGGTAAGAGATTACTGGATCCACAGCCGGATGGCATCCCAGGCGCGGCCGAGCAGACCGGCCTCGGGCACGGCATCCTGGACCACCAGAGGGGTTTCGGTGATCACGGAGTCGCCCAGCAGCACCTTGATGCGGCCCACCGTCTGCCCTTGTTGCAGCGGGGCCACCAGCGGGTCGATGCGCTCGATTTTGGTGGTGATTTTGTCCCCTTGACCACGCGGCACGGTCACGAACAGAGGGGCTGCCGCTCCCAGCCGGGCCTTGGGGGCCTTGCCCTTCCACACCGGCGGCTCGACCACGGCTTGGCCGCCGTCGAACAAGCGCAGCGTGTCGAAGGCCTGGAAGCCCCAGTTGAGCAGGCGCTGGCTTTCGTTGGCGCGCGCTTCCATCGAGGTGGTGTTGAGCACCACGCTGAGCAGGCGGCGCTTGCCGTTGGGGAATTCGCGCTGCGCCGAGGCAATCAGGCAGTAGCCGGCGGCTTCGGTGTAGCCGGTCTTGAGACCATCCACGCTGGGGTCGCGGCGCAACAGCAGGTTGCGGTTGGGCTGGGTGATGTTGTTGAAGCGGAACTCGCGAATCGAGTACATCGGATAGTACTCGGGAAAATCGGTGATCAGCCGTGAAGCCAGCACCGACAGATCGCGCGCAGTGCTGTGGTGGCCGGGCTCGGTCATGCCGGTGACGTTGGCAAAGCGCGTGTTCTTCAGGCCCATACGCTGGGCCTCGCGGTTCATCAGCTCCACGAAGGCCTCCACGCTGCCGGCCACGCCTTCGGCCAGGGCGACCGAAGCGTCGTTGCCGGATTGCACGATCATGCCCTTGAGCAGATCTTCCACCTTCACGCGCATGCGCGGTTCGATGAACATCACCGAGGCGCCGCCCTTGCGTTCGTTCCAAGCGCGCACCGAAACCGGCAGTTCTTGTTCCAGCGACAGGCGCTTGTCGCGCAGCGCGCTGAAGACCACATAAGCGGTCATCAGCTTGGTCAGTGAGGCCGGGTCCGAGGGGGTGTCCGGCTCGCGGGCAGCCAGCACTTGGTTGCTGTTCATGTCCAGCAGCACATAAGACTTGGCCGCCACGTCTGGGGGCGGTAGCGGCTGCGCGGAAGACAGCGCGGCCCATGCCAGTGAAGCAATGGTCAGCAAGGAGGCAATCAGTCGTTTCATCGGTGTGGAGTCGGTTCAGGTGCGGCGGGCGCGGACCCGACGGTGTGTGCGCACACCGCCTCAGGCCAGGGCACGCAGCACCAAGGTCTTCAGCAGTGGCAGCTGCCCGTGGAAAAAGTGGCCCACTCCGGGCACGACCACGATGGGCAGGTGCTGCGGTCGAGCCCAGTCCAGCGTGGATTGCAAAGGCACCACCTCGTCGAGCTCCCCATGGATCACGACCGTGTGGGCCGGCACGGGCGCCACTTGGAAATTGCCGGTGGCCGGGCCGACCAGCACCAGGTGGGTCACCGGCTCGCCCAGTCGCCAAGCAGCGTGTGAGGCCACATAAGCCCCGAAAGAGAATCCGCCCAGGGCCAAAGGTTCCCCGTTCTGCCGGCACTGATCGATCACGGCCATCATGTCGTCGATCTCGCCCCGGCCGGCGTCCCAGCCGCCTTGCGATCGTCCCACGCCGCGGAAGTTGAAGCGCAACGTGCGCCAGCCGCGCTGCACGAAGGCGCGCGCCAGGGTCTGCACGACTTTGTTGTCCATCGTGCCCCCGTGCAAGGGGTGCGGGTGCGCCAACACGGCCAGCCCGCAGGCAGGCCCGCTGCTGGGGGTATCGACGGCACATTCGAGCTCACCGCTTGGGCCGGGGAGCTGAAATTTTTCGGTCTGGGCGTTCATCGGCCGACATCGGGAGGCAGCAGCAGCCGCTCGACGATTTCACCGTGCTGCAAATGGCGCTCGACGATCTCGTCGATGTCGGCGAGATCGACATAGGTGTACCACGTGGCTTCGGGATAGATGACCACCACCGGGCCGCCAGCGCAGCGATCCAGGCAGCCGGCCCGGTTCACCCGCACCCGGCCTGGGCCGGCCAGGCCGGCGGCCTTGACGCGGGACTTGCAGTGATCGAAGGCGGCCTCGGCGGCCCGATCGGCGCAACAGGACTGGCCGTTGTCACGCTGGTTCAGGCAGAAGAAGACGTGGCGCTCGTAATAACTCATCGGAGGATTTTAAGGGGCGCGCTCCCGCGCGGCCGCGCGGCCGATCAGATAGACCAGCACGGCATATGGCCACAGCCAGCCGACCCATTGGGCCAGGCCATGGAAGCGGATGAAGCGGCCCTGTTCCCAGGCTGCCAGGCTTTGGGCGTAGTAGGGATCGGCGGGCGCGTCGTTGACGAAGCCGGCCAGTGCGGTGATGGCCACCAAGCCCAGCGCAGCGGCCGCGCGCGTCGGCACGGGGATGAGCGCCAGCGCGATGGCCGTCCCCACGGTCAGCCCCACCGGGGTGGCCGGCGTGATCCAGGCCAGTGCATGCTGCGGGCCATAGCTCAGCGCGGTGGACAAGGTGGTCGTGGCAAAGCCCAGCGCCAGCGCGCCGGCCACCAACACCAAGCGCGGCCAGCGCGGCGGGCTGATCGAGAAGGCCAACAGGCACGGCGCCAGCAGGCCCAGGGCCACCACCACCAGCTCGGTGACCGCGGGCAGCTTGGCCACGGCGCTGGCCACCGGGGCCTGGATCCAGCCTTCCAAGGCGCTGCCTTGCAAGGCGCGCGCCACCAGATCGTCCACCCGGTCGGCCACTTGGCCCACGCCCAGCGGCGCCGGGGTGGGAAACAGCAGGGCCGAGGGCCACAGCAGCAACAGCGTCAAGCCGCCGGCGCTGCGTTCGATGAACCAGCGCTCACGCAAGGCCTGCCAGCGCCCCAGCGCGCCCATGGCCTGTAAGGCCAGCATGGCCAGCGCGCCGGCAGCGGTGCCCAGCGCGTTGAGGGCCCAGTCCAGGTTGGACGGCACGCGCTGCGGCAGGAAGTTTTGCAGCGTCTCCATGGCGCCGGACAGCAGCATGCCGCAGCCCAAGGCCAGGCCCAAGGCCCAGCCGCGCGAGCGGCCGCCGCGCAATGCCGCACCGGCCACGGCCATCCCCAAGGGCAGGTAGCCCAGCAGATTGGAGATGAGGTCGAAGCCGGTCCACCAGCGCGGCCAGGGCTCCAGCATGAAGGCCCACAGCGGCTGATGGGGGGTGACCCAGTCGCCGAAGGGGTACAGGCTCGCATAGACGATGAGCGCGGCATACAGCAGCGCCAGCGGCACCAACGAACTGCGATGAGCCGGCACCGGCGCCTCGCTTAGAAGGGCTTGAGCACCACCAGCAGCACGACGGCCAGCAGCACGACCACTGGCACCTCATTGAACCAGCGGTACCACACATGGGATCGGGACGAGGACGGGGACTGCTCGAAGCCGCGCAGCAGGCGACGGCACCCGTGGTGGTAGCCGATGAGGCCCAGCACCAGCGCGAGCTTGGCATGCATCCAGCCGCTGCCGGGACCGCGCCCGATGCCAAAGCCCAGCCATAGCCACAGGCCCAAGCCCAGGGCCGGCAGCATCAGCAGCGACATGAAGCGATAGAGCTTGCGCGCCATCAGCAGCAGGCGCTCGCGCTCGGCATGGCTGTCGGGGCTGACCTGCGCCAGATTCACGAAGATGCGCGGCAGGTAGAACAGACCGGCAAACCAGCCGACGACAAAGACGATGTGCAGGGATTTGACCACGGCGTAGAGCATGCGCCGGATGATAGCCACCCTGGCCGGGCGTCGGTGCGATGACCGACCGCAGCGCGGGCGGGCCCAAAGCGTCGCCCAAAAAGAAAGAGCCCCAGTCGGGGACTGGGGCTTCAAAGCCTTATCGCTGTCATCACGGTAAGGCACCTGCTCAGGGAGGAAAAGCAGGGAATGACCGTCTTGCGACGTATCATTCACATGTGAGCTTATCACAGATTGATGACCGGCTGGAGGACCCCAGTGATCCACTCGGGCATGGAAAACACCAGCTTTTCACGCTTTCGAACGCTTGTTACCTAGGACACAGCCTTGGCTTTCCCTGCTTCCTTCCCGGCGGCCCGCCCCCGCCGGCTGCGACGTGACGATGCCACGCGCCGCTTGGTGCGCGAACATGCCCTGCGGGCCGACGATTTGATCTTGCCGGTGTTCGTGCTCGACGGACAGGGGCAGGCCCAGGAGGTGGCCTCGATGCCAGGCGTGCAGCGCCTCAGCCTGGACCGCCTGCTGCCACTGGCCGAGCGTTGCCTGGCTTTGGGCGTGCCGGCCATGGCGCTGTTCCCGGTCGTCGAGCCAGCGCTCAAAACGCCCGATGGCCGCGAAGCCCTCAATCCCGAGGGCTTGGTGCCGCGGGTGGTGCGCGAGCTCAAGCGCCGCTTCCCCGAGCTGTTGCTGATGACCGATGTGGCGCTCGATCCGTACACCAGTCATGGCCAGGACGGGCTGTTGGACGACACCGGCTACATCCTGAACGACGAGACGGTGCAGGTGCTGGTGCGCCAGGCTTTGGTGCAGGCGCAAGCCGGGGTGGACATCGTGGCGCCTTCGGACATGATGGACGGACGCATCGGCGCGATCCGCCAATCGCTGGAGGCGCAAGGGTTCATCCACACCCGCATCATGGCTTACAGCGCCAAATACGCTTCGGCGTTCTACGGCCCTTTCCGCGATGCCGTGGGCTCGGCCGCCCAGCTGGGCAAGAGCGACAAGAAGGTCTATCAGATGGACCCGGCCAACGGCGACGAGGCGTTGCGCGAGGTGGCGCTGGACATCGCCGAAGGCGCCGACATGGTGATGGTCAAACCCGGCCTGCCGTACCTGGACATCGTGCGCCGGGTCAAGGACGAATTTCGCATGCCTACTTTTGCCTACCAGGTCAGCGGGGAGTATGCGATGCTCAAGGCCGCCGCGGCCCAGGGCTGGCTGGACCATGACGCGGTGATGATGGAGTCGTTGCTGGCCTTCAAGCGGGCCGGCGCCGATGGGGTGCTGAGCTACTTCGCGCTGGAGGCCGCGGCGCGACTGAAGGCCTGATGCGCATCTTCCACGTCCGCCCCGACGGCTTCGAAGAACGGTCGGCGCTGCCGGCGGCCCTGCCCGAGAGCGGTTACCTCTGGCTCGGGCTCACGCGCAGCGAGTTCGAGGCCGACATCGCCCGGGTGCAGTCCTGCTTGCAAGCCTGGACCGGCGGGCCCTTGGTGGACTTGCATGTCTCCGACTTGCTCAACCCGCAGCTGCCCTCGCACTTCGAGGACACGCCGTGGTATGACGTGCTGGTGTTCCGGCGTTTGGCCGCCGGTGCGGGCACGAGCGAGCTGTTCCTCGGTGAGACGGGCGGCGGCGATTTGCAAAGCGCGCGGCGCGCGCTGGAGGCGATCGACACCCGCCCAGTGGGTTTTGTGGTCTTCGACCGCGTGCTGCTGACCGTGCATCCGGCCGATTGTCTGGTGCTGGAGCATTTTGCTCAGCGCTACACCCAGATCGCCCAAGGCCAGGCCGATCCCCGCGCCGAAGGCCGACCGGTGGCCGTGCGTCTGCCAAGCAGCCCGGCCGATCAGATGCTGCGCATGGTCAACCACATCGTGGATGGCTATCTGGAGCTGCGGCGGCTGCTGACGCGCCAGTTCGGCGTGCTGCAACAGGCGTTGTTCAATCCGCGGGCTCGGTTCCGAAGCTGGCCGTTGCTGCTCGATGCGCGCAATACCTTGCATCTGCTGGAAGACATTTGCGAAGACCAGCGCAATGCGATCCAAGAGTGGATCGATGCCTTGCAGGAGTGGCCTCCCGAGACCACGCCGCAGGCGCGGCGCGAGCGCGAGCTGCTGCGGCTGCGTTCACGCGATGTGCTCGAGCACATCGAGCGCGTGCTCAGCCATGTGCGTCGGCTGGAGTCTTCGGCCGAGACGGCGGTGCAGATGCACTTCTCGGCGCAGAGCAACCGCACCAACGACATCATGCGCACGCTCACCGTGCTGACGGCCATCTTCTTGCCGCTGAACCTGATCACCGGCATTTTCGGCATGAACTTCGACCGCATGCCGCTGATCCACCAGGCCACGGGAGTGTGGATCGCCTTGGGTCTGATGGCCGCCATCGGTCTGGGCTTGGGCCTGTTCTTTTGGCGCAAGCGCTACCTGGGCACGCGGCTCTGAGCCTGCGCCTCAGGCCCGCGTCTGCAGTGTGTCCAGGGCCAGGCAGAGATCCTCCCAGGACTTGGCTTTCTCGGTCAGGTTGCGCAGCACATACGCCGGGTGGTAGGTGACGATGACCGGCACGCCTTCGTAGTCGTGCACCCGCCCGCGCAGCCGGCCGATGGGCTCGTCACTGCGCAGCAGCGACTGCGCCGCAAAGCGCCCCATGGCCAGAATGATGCGCGGCTTGACCAAGGCCACTTGGCGTTTCAGGAACGGCTCGCATTGGGCCACTTCCTGCGGCGTGGGATTGCGGTTGCCCGGTGGCCGGCATTTGAGCACGTTGCAGATGTAGACCTGCTGCGCGGGCGGGGCTGGCTGGCGGGTCAGGCCGATGGCGCGCAGCATGTTGTCCAGCAGGCGGCCGGCTTGGCCGACGAAGGGCTCGCCCTGACGATCTTCGTGTTCGCCGGGGGCTTCGCCGACGATCATCCAGTGCGCCTGTTCATGCCCCACGCCGAACACGGTGTGGTGGCGGCTCTCGCACAGCGCACAGGCTCGGCAGCCGGCCACGGCTGCGCGCAGGGTGGGCCAATCCATCTGTTCGACCCCGCTGGGGCGGGTGCCGCGCGGCAGCGGGGTCTCGGGCGCGCGGGGCGCCTCCTCAGAGGCCGGATCGGGCCCCGTGGGTTCGGCCACGTGGAACGCTGGCGGCAGCGTGGCGGCATCGGCTCGGCGCAGCACCCAGGCCGTGAGCCCCATTTCGCGCAACAGGGCCACTCGACGATCGTCCAGGCTCATGGGCAGATCCTCACAGCGGCAGGCTCATCAGCAGCGCGTCTTCGCGCAAGCCCCGTGCGGCCGGATAGTAGCCGCGGCGCAGCCCCACCTCGGCGAACCCATAGCGCTCATACAGCCGCCGCGCCCGGTGGTTGCTTGGGCGCACCTCCAGCCACAGTTGGGCGGCGCCTTCGCGGCGTGCCATCTCGCACAGGCGATCGAGCATCCAGACGGCATGGCCGCGTCCTTGCTGCGACGGGGCCACGGTGAGGTTGAGCAAGTGCATTTCCTCCACGCCCCGCATGGCCAGGAAGTAGCCGATCATCGGGCCGCCGCCCTCGCGCAGCCACCATGCCGCATGGCCGGCAGCCAGGGAGTCGATGAAATTGCCGCGGGTCCAGGGAAATTCATAGGCCTGCACCTCGATGGCCAGCAAGGCATCGAGGTCTTCCAGGCGCAGGGGTTCCAGGCGACGGCCTGCGGATTGGAGCGCGGCGTTCATGTCAGGGCGCGGCGCAAGGCATCGCGCTCGGCGGTGGTTTGCGCCACCTTGTCGCGCACGTACAGGGGCAGGGCCAGGGCCGCGTCGATCGCCTCGCCGCGCTGCCAGGCCGCCAGCGCCAGCGCCAGCAAGGCCGGTGCGCTGGGGACGGCCGTGGCCAGCACGGCGCGGCCGCCGCCGTCCAGCCGCCCCCCCAGCGCGGCGGGGGCATTGCCCGCCAGCGCGGCCTGTGGATCGGCGCGCAGCAGGGCATTGAAATCCTCGGGGTCGTACAAGGCCGGCGCGCTCAGGGTGAGCCAGCGCTGGCCGTCGTGCTGGTAGCGGGCGGCATAGAGCTGGCCCATGCGCGCATCTTGTGCCGCCCAGATCTCGGTGTGTCCCTGGGCGCGGCGCGCATCTTCGGCCACCACGAGCAAGGTGTCCACCGGGATCACAGGGCAGCCGGCACCGAGCGCCAGGCCCTGCGCCACCGAGCAGGCCGTGCGCAAACCGGTGAACGCGCCTGGGCCGCGGCCGAAGGCGATCGCATCGAGGTCTCGCGGGGCGATTGCGGCCTCCTGCAGCAGCCCTCGCACGGCCGGCAGCAGTGTGGCCGAGGCTCGAGCGCCGCCTGGGCCGGTGTAGATGCGCTGCTGGCCGTTGCAGCGCAGGCCCAGGTGCACGGTCTCGGTGGCCGTCTCGATGGCCAGCAGGCAGGGTTCGTGTGCACGGGTGGACATGCCCAGAGTGTAGCTGCCGGGATAATCCGGGCATGCATGCTGCTGCGTTGTCATCGATGTGGCGCCGCATTCGGGGGCGAAGCGGTGCTTGGGGCGTTTGGCGTGGGGCCGTGTGGGCTTGGGGCTGGGTGCTGCTGCACGGGCCGGTGCCGGCCCAGACGGCGCCGCCAGCATTGCCGCCGGCCGTGGAAGCGGCTCTGGCGCAGGCCCAGCTGCCGCCGCAGGCCTTGTCGGTCGAGGTGGTGCCGCTCGGCGGCGGCAGCCCTCGTTTGAGCTACCGGGCCGAGGCGCCGGTCAACCCGGCGTCGCTGATGAAGCTCATCACCACCTATGCCGCGCTGGACTTGCTCGGGCCGGCCTACACCTGGTCCACCCCGGTGTATGTCGAGGGGCGGGTCAGCGACGGTGTGTTGCACGGCACGCTGTATCTGCAAGGCCAAGGCGATCCGAAGCTGGTGGTGGAGCGGCTGTGGCTGTTGCTGCGCCGGGTGCAGCAGTTGGGGATACGCGAGATTCGGGGCGACATCGTTCTCGATGGCTCGGCATTCGAGGTGCCGCCCGGGGACCCCGGCGCGTTCGACGAGGAGCCTTGGCGACCGTACAACGTGCTGCCCGATGCGTTGCTGATCAACTACAAGTCCATCGTGCTGGGCTTCGTGCCCGATGTGGCCCGCGGGCGGGCCTGGGTCACGGTGGAGCCGCCGCTGCACGGCTTTGCGGTCGATCCTTGGGTGCCTTTGGACTTCGGCGCCGCATGCTCCGACTGGCGCGCTCAGCTGCGGGCCGAGCTGGGCGACCCCAGCCGCTTGCGCTTTCGTGGGGCTTATCCGGCGCGCTGTGGCGAGAACTCATGGGCCATCGCCCATGCCGATCCACGCCGCTACAACGCGCAGGCCGTGCTGGGTGTGTGGCTCAGCCTGGGCGGGCAGTTGTCGGGCACCGTGCGCGAGGGTCGGGTGCCCGAGGGGCTGACGCCGGTGCTGGCGGCCACCTCGCCCCCGCTGGCCGAAGTGGTGCGCGACATCAACAAGTTCAGCAACAACGTGATGGCCCGCCAGCTGTTTCTGACCCTGGGGCGCGAGCGCCGTGGGCGGGGCGACTTGACCTCCTCGCGCGCCGTGGTCGAAGACTGGTTGCGCGGCCGGCTGGGCGGGCCCGATCCCAGCGTGGTGCTGGACAACGGTGCCGGGCTTTCACGCGAAGCGCGCGCCAGCGCGGCATTCTTCACCCGGCTGCTGCAGTCGGCCTGGGCCGACCCGGTGATGCCCGAGTTCATCGCCTCTTTGCCCGCCAGTGGCCGCGACGGCACCTTGCGGCGCAGCCGGATCGAGCCGGGCCGCGCCTATCTGAAGACCGGTTCGTTGCGGGATGTGGCCGCTTTGGCCGGCTATGTGCTGGGCGACAGCGGGCAGCGCTACAGCTTCGTGGCCATCGTCAACCACCCAAGGGCCGCGGCCGCCCGGCCGGTGTTGGAGGCCTTGGTGGCCTGGGCCATGCACGACCGGCCCTTGGGCGTGGGACGGTCGCCTCAATAGGGATGCCGCTCGGCGCGCTGCCAGGCCAGGTTGCCGATCAGGCGGTTCATCTGGGGGCTGAAGTACAGATCGTCGGCCCACACGTACACATAAGCACCCAAGCTGGTGTTGTAGTCCGACTGCACGGTCGAGGTCGAACAATCCAGGGCGGGTGTCACGGTGCACGCCGCCGTGCCTTCATGGGTGAAGTGATAGCCGGTGTTGCTGTCGCCATCGGTGGCCAGACGCACCAGATTGTTCACCTGGGCGTAGGCGGCTTTGCGGCTGTTGTTGCCGAAGCTGTTGTAGAAGCCAGAGTTGTAGGCGTCGGTCAAGGCCTTGAGCAAGGTGCGCCCGCTGACGGGTTCGGCCAGTCCGCGCGGGGTCTTGCCCTGGTTGACCACGTCGATGGCCAGCACGCGCGCATCGCGATCCACCAGTTGCTGCACCAGCCGGCCGAAGTCGGCCCCGCGGTCGCAGGCTTCGCGCAGCGTGGTCGGCAGACTGCCTTGGCTGCACAGGCCTTCATCTTGGTAGTCGGGCGGCACGACCGAGGGGTTTTGTTGGTACAGCTCCCACACGTCTTGCGCGCCCACTTGGATCAACACCATGTCGCCGGTGCCCAGGTTGGACAGCTGGGCTTCGACCTGGGCCCGCACGTCGGCCAGCTTCCACGTGGCATCGGCATAGAGCTGCGCGATGCGGTTGCCGCTCAGTCCGCCGGGGTTGCAGGCGGCGAAGGCAAAGCCATAGTTTTCCGCCACGATTTGATTCCAGCTGCGCGTGTACTGGCAGTTGGACAGGTCGTTGACGGTGTACTTGCGTCCGTCGCTGGCCATGGCGCTGTGGCCATCGCCAAAGGAGAACAGCCGGGTCGGTTGGAAAGGGTTGTAGACATCGCCGCCACAGCTGGCCAATGTCAAGGCGGCCATGGCGGCCAGTGTTCGACGCTGCCAAGCGGCGACGAAAGACGACAAAGACATGCACACTCCAGTCAACATGGAAGGGGTCAGGCCGCGGCGGCGCGGATCAGTCGGTCGCGTACGCCGTCCCATTCAGGGCCTGGGGGCGGGCTTTCGACCCAGATGATGCGCGCGCCGCGTGCGTCGAAGTCGCGCAACGCCGCAAACAGCTCCCGCGCGGCCGAGGCGGCATCCTCGGGCATGGCTCGAAACAGCATGCCGGGGGCCGGGCGCACCGTGCGGGCATACAAGGCCACCGGGCCGGGCGAGTCGGCCCACACCTGCAGGGCCGTGCGCAGCACGTCGGTGCTCATCAGACGCACCGTGGCCCGAGGAGCGTAGTGGGCCTTCAGCGTGCCCGGGGCCCGCGGGGCCTGCGCGTCACGGTCGAGCAGGGGCTCGCCCAAAGCCGCTTCGATTTGCGCGCGGGTGAGGGTTCCGGGGCGCAACAGCACCGGGCGGCCCCGTGAGCAGTCGATGATGGTCGATTCGATGCCCACCGGGCAGGGGCCGCCGTCGAGCACCAGCACGTCCTCACCGAATTCGGCGGCCACATGGGCGGCGGTGGTCGGGCTGACCCGGCCGAAGCGGTTGGCGCTGGGCGCAGCCAGCCCGAGCAGGCCGCGCCGACTGGCCGCTTGCAGCAGGGCCTGAGCCAGTGGATGGGCCGGGCAGCGCAGGCCGATGGTGTCTTGGCCGCCGGCAGCGGCCGTGGCCACGCCGTCGCGCCGGGGCACGATCACGGTCAGGGGGCCGGGCCAGAAGGCATCCATCAGCCGCTGGGCGGCCGGCGGCACGGCTCGGGCCAGCGGCAGGGCGGCTTCGGCATTGGACACATGCACGATCAGCGGATGATCCGTAGGCCGGCCTTTGGCCGCGAAAATGCCCCGCACGGCCTCGTCGCGGCCGGCATCGGCGCCCAGGCCGTAGACCGTTTCGGTGGGAAAGGCCACGAGGCGCCCTGCAGCCAGCGCCTCCAGGGCCTGGTCCAACTGGGCGGCTTGCGGGCCGTCGAGGATGCGTGCCATGCCGTTCCTCACCACGGGTCGATGCCCAGCCGTTCGGCGCAGCGACGCGCCACGTCGTCGGCCTGGGCTGCGGTGGGCGCCGTCACGGTCAGGTGACCCATTTTGCGCCCCGGCCGCGCCGTGAGTTTTCCGTACAAGTGCAGATGCACCCCCGGCAAGGCCAGCACCTCGGCCCAGGCGGGTTCGCGCTCGCGCCCTTGCGCGTCGAACCACAGCTCGCCCAACAGGTTGAGCATCACGGCCGGGGAGTGCTGGCGCGGGGCCACCAGCGGCAGCCCGGTCATCGCACGCACCTGCAGCTCGAATTGCGACACGTCGCAGGCGTCCAGCGTGTAATGGCCCGAGTTGTGGGGCCGCGGCGCCATTTCGTTGGCCAGCAGCCGACCGTCGCGCAGCACGAAGAATTCCACGCACAGCACGCCCACATAGTGCATCGAGGCGGCCAGCTGTTCGGCCGCGCCGATGGCCTGGGCCTGCAGCTCGGGGCCCACGTCGGGCGCCGGGGCGGTCGTGACGGCCAGAATCCCGCGTCGATGCAGATTGCGCTGTACCGGGAAGTGCACCACCTCGCCCTGGGCATTGCGGGCGACGATCACGCTCAGCTCGAAGGCCAGGTCCAAGCGCTGCTCGAGCACGCAAGGCACTCGGCCGAGCTGCTCCCAGGCGGCGGCCAGGTCTTGCGGTGTCTGCACCAGGACTTGGCCCTTGCCGTCGTAGCCCAGGCGGGCGGTCTTGAGCAGGCCCGGCAGCAAGGCCGGATCGACGGCGGCGAGCTGTTCAGCGGTTTCGATCACGGCATGGGGCGCGCAGGGCACGCCACAGCGCTGGAAATGGGCTTTTTCCAGGGCGCGGTCCTGACAGATGGCCACCGCCTGGGCGCTGGGGGCGACCGGGCGATGGGCTTGGAGCGTCATCAGCGCTGCCGAGGGCACGTTTTCGAATTCGGTGGTGATGGCCACACTGCGCTGCATCAGCTGTGCCAGGCCTTGCTCGTCCAAGTAGTCGGCTCGGATGTGGTGGTGGGCCACCAGCCCGGCCGGGCTGTTCCCATCCGGATCGAGCACGACCGTGAAATAGCCCAGGGTCTGGGCGGCATGGACGAACATGCGGCCGAGTTGGCCTCCGCCCATCACCCCCAGGGTGGCTCCAGGCAGCACCGTCGCGCTCATGCCGCGGCTCCCGGCGGCGGCAGGCTCATCGCACGCGCGGCCTCGGTTTGCCGGGCGCGGAAGTCCAGCAGCTTGTCGCGCAGCGCGGCGTCTTCGTTGGCCAGCAGGGCCACGGCGAACAAGGCGGCATTGGCCGCGCCGGCCGCCCCGATGGCGAAGGTGGCCACCGGGATGCCTTTGGGCATTTGCACGATGGAGTGCAGCGAATCGACCCCTTGCAAGTGCTTGCTGGGCACCGGCACGCCCAGCACCGGCACCACCGTTTTGGCCGCCAGCATGCCCGGCAGGTGCGCGGCCCCGCCGGCGCCGGCGATGAGGGCTTTGAGGCCGCGGGGCGCGGCTTGCTCGGCATAACGGAACATGTCGTCGGGCATGCGGTGGGCAGAAACCACCCGTGCCTCGTAAGGCACGCCGAAGTCGGCGAGAATCTGGGCAGCGTGCTGCATGACGTCCCAATCGCTGTTGGAACCCATGACCACACCGATGAGGGGCGAAGCACTCGACAAGGACGGCTCCAGGCTGGGCAGAAATCGCGATTTTAGGCGGGGCTGAGAACGGAAGGTTCCGTCCTCGGCGTCGCCCGTGAGGCTGCCTCGCCTCTTTTGAACGGCGTTGCCATGATCGACATCACTTTGCAGAACTTTGAAACCGAGGTGCTCCAAGCCTCGATGTCCCGCCCCGTGCTGCTGGACATTTGGGCTCCTTGGTGCGGGCCCTGCCGCACCTTGGGCCCCTTGCTCGAGAAGCTCGAAACCCAATACGGGGGCCGCTTCGTGCTGGCCAAGCTCAATTCCGACGAGCAGCCCGAGATCGCTGGCCAGCTCTCACAGATGTTCGGGGTGCGTTCCATCCCGTTTTGCGTGATGTTTCGTGACGGCCAGCCCGTCGATGGTTTCGTCGGCGCCTTGCCCCAGGCGCAGATCCAGCAATTCCTGGACAAGCATGTGCCCAGCCCGGCCGAGCTGCAAGCCGAGGAGGAGACCGAAGAAGCGCTGGAATTGGCGGCCGAGGGCCATACCGACGCCGCTTTGGAGAAGCTGCAGCAGGCCGTGGCCATCGATCCGGCCAATGATGCGGCGCGCTTCGATTATGTGAAGCTGTTGCTGGAACGCGGCCAGCTGGCCGAGGCGCGTGCGGCTTATGAGCCGGTGGCTTCCAAGGCGGCGGTGGATGCGCGCTTGGCCGCCCTCGGGCTGTACCTGGAGGCCTGCCAGGCAGCTGCGCAGGCCCGCTCGCCGCAGGCGCTGGCCGAGGCGATCGCGGCCAACAAACGCGACTTCGACGCCCGCTACGAGCTGGCCCAGGTGCACTTTGCGGCCGGCCGCTTCACGCAGGCCATGGACGAGCTGCTCGAAATTTTGATGCGCGACAAGGCCTGGAAGGATGGTCTGGCGCGCAAGACCTATGTGGCCGTCCTGGAGATGATGAGCAAGCCGGCGCCCAAGCCGGCGGCCACCGAGGTCAAGGGCACGCTGGAGCTGACCGGCAAGACCGCGGTGACGCCGGCCGATCCGGTCGTCGAGCAATACCGCCGCAAGCTGTCGATGACGCTGTTTTGAGGCGGCCTCAGGCCCCCAGCAGCCGGTCGCGTGCTTCGCGGTACTTGGCGGCGGTTTTCTCGATCACCTCGGCCGGCAGCGCCGGAGCGGGAGGCTGCTTGTTCCACGGGCGGCCGTCCACCGTGGCTTGCTCCAGCCAATCGCGCACGAATTGCTTGTCAAAGCTGGGCGGGTTGGTGCCCTCGGCATAGCCTTCGACCGGCCAAAAGCGGGAGGAATCGGGGGTGAGCACTTCGTCCATCAGCGTGAGGGTGCCGTACTCGTCCAGGCCGAATTCGAACTTGGTGTCGGCGATGATGATGCCGCGTGACAGCGCGTAGTCCGCGGCGCTGCGGTACAGCTCGATGGACACCGCGCGCACGCGCTCGGCCAGCTCGCCTCCGATGATCTGGCTCATGCGCTCGAAGGAGATGTTTTCGTCATGCTGGCCGATCTCGGCTTTGGTGGCCGGGGTGAAGATGGGCTCGGGCAGCCGGCTGGCGTTTTTCAGGCCGGCGGGCAGCTTCACGCCGCAGACCTCGCCGCTTTGCTGGTATTCCTTCCAGCCGCTGCCGGCCAGGTAGCCGCGCACCACGGCCTCCACCGGCAGGGGCTTGAGGCGTTTGACCAGCATGGCGCGGCCGCGCACCTGGTCCCGTTCGGCTTCGGTGACCACCTGCTGCGGGTCTTCGCCGGTGAGATGGTGGGGCACGATGTGACCCAGCTTGTCGAACCAGAACAGCGCCACTTCGGTGAGCAAGGCGCCTTTGCCGGGAATGGGCTCGCCCATCACCACGTCGAACGCCGAGAGGCGATCGGTGGCGATCATCAGAATGCGGTCGCTGCCCACGGCGTAGTTGTCACGCACCTTGCCGCGCGCCAGCAGGGGCAGTGAGTGGATCGAAGAGTGCAGCAGGGCGACGGTCACGACGGTTCTCCGGCAAAGAAAAAAGCCCGCCAGTCCAGCGGGCTCGACGTGGGCGGCTGGGCCGCGGGGTTCACTGCACCACTTGGGCCAGCTCGCCGGCCGCATAGCGGCGCGCCATTTCGGACAGGGGAATGGGTTTGATTTTACCGGCCTGACCTTCGCAGCCGAACTGCAGGTAGCGCGCCTTGCAGACCTGCTTGGCCGCTTCGCGCGCGGGTTTCATCCACTCGCGCATGTCGAATTTGTCGGGGTTCTCGGCCATGAACTTGCGGACCGCACCGGTCATGGCCAGGCGGATGTCGGTGTCGATGTTGATCTTGCGCACCCCATGCTTGATGGCTTCTTGAATCTCCTCGATGGGCACGCCATAGGTTTCCTTCATCTTGCCGCCGTACTGGTTGATGATGGCCAGCAGCTCCTGCGGCACCGAGGACGAGCCATGCATCACCAAATGCGTATTGGGGATGCGGGCATGGATTTCCTTCACGCGCGAGATCGCCAGGATGTCTCCGGTGGGCTTGCGGGTGAATTTGTAGGCGCCGTGGCTGGTGCCAATGGCAATGGCCAGCGCATCGAGCTGGGTGGCTTGCACGAAACGGGCGGCTTCTTCCGGGTCGGTCAACAAGGCGGAATGGTCGAGTTTGCCCTCGGCGCCGATGCCGTCTTCCTCACCGGCCATGCCGGTTTCCAGCGACCCCAGGCAGCCGAGCTCGCCTTCGACGGTGACGCCCACTTTGTGCGCCATCTCGACCACTTCGCGCGTGACCCTGACGTTGTACTCGAACGAGGCCGGGGTCTTGCCGTCTTCCAGCAGCGAGCCGTCCATCATCACCGAGCCAAAGCCCAGTTCGATGGCCCCTTGGCACACCTTGGGGGACGTGCCGTGGTCTTGGTGCATCACCAGCGGGATGTGCGGGTAGGCTTCGACGGCGGCCTGGATCAAGTGCTTGATGAAGCTCTCGCCCGCATACTTGCGCGCTCCTGCGCTGGCTTGCAGGATCACGGGCGCGCCCACTTCATCGGCCGCGGCCATCACGGCCTGGACTTGTTCGAGGTTGTTGACATTGAAGGCTGGGATGCCGTAGTTGTTTTCGGCGGCATGGTCCAGCAGTTGGCGCATCGAGACGAGTGGCATGGTGGGGCCTCTTGGAACGCTAGGAAATCGGTTGGATCGAGGGCGGATGGACCTAGGGCGGATGGACGCAGGTCTTGGGCCGGCGACAGATGAAACCGCACTGTAATTGCTCGGAATTCTACCGACCCCACTGCCGCTGAACGGTCTGGCCCCCTGGGGTGCGGGGACGAATGTCGCAGTGCAGCATGGGGTTTCCGCGCGGCCGAGGTGGCGCGCCCCGGCCGGGCATCTTAAAGTCGGCCGCTTTCCATTCTTGCCTGCCAACATGGGGAGCATCTGGCACGTGTGTTCTACGGGTTGGGCTCGTTGCGGCCGTGGGGCGATCGTTTCGACCCTGGGCCTGTGGGTGGCCGTCACGGGGGCTTGCGCCCAAGTGACCCAGATTCCCGACGGCCAGTGGCGCCATCTCATCGGCTTGGGCGCCAGCGTGGCCTCGGGCAACACGAAGGCCAGCAGTTTGAATGCCTCCCTCGACAGTGTCCGACTGACGTATGAGGACAAGTGGTCGCTTGCCGGCAGCGCATTGCAGTCGCGCACCGAAGGCAGCACGGCCGCGCGGCGTGCCGAACTCAAGACGCAGTACGACCGCGATCTGTCCTTGCAATGGTTCGGGTATGGCAGCGTGGCGGGCCTGCACGACGAGGCGGCGAACATCGAGTTCCGCGCATCGGTGGCTTCGGGGCTGGGCTATCACTTGCGTCGCACCGCAGACGGGTATTGGGACGTGTCCGCCGGCCTGGGCTACTCGCGTGACCGCTTCCTGGCACCCACGGTGATCGATGGACAGAGCCGTCGCAGCCGCGACCGTCTGGAGCTGGTGTTGGCGCAAGAGTCCACCACCTACCTGTCCGATGGTGCGCGCCTGAAGCAGCAAGCGCGGCTGCTGCCCAGCCTGCGCGATGCCGGTGAATTCCGCGCCGAGCTGTCCGCCGGCTTGAACGTGGCGATCAATGAACGCCTGAGTTTGACGGCCAGCCTCACGCACCGCTTCGACAGCCAGCCCGGTGCGGGCTTCAGCAAATCGGACACGCAGTTCGTGACGGGTGTGTCGCTCGGACTGGATTGAGCCCGGCCAGTCTCAGCCGCCGACGCGACAGATCTTGAGCATGTTGGTGCCGCCGGGGTAGCCCATCGGTTCGCCGCAGGTGATGGCGTAGGTGTCGCCCGGCTTGAGGACGCCGCGCTCGACCAGCAGGGCCTCGGCTTTGTGCAAGGCTTCGTCACGGTCTTGGTAGGCGGGCATCAGCAGCGGTCGCACGTTACGGTACAAGGCCATCTTGCGCTGCGAGACGAGCTGAGAGGTCAGACCGAAGATCGGCACATGGATCTTGTGCCGACTCATCCACAACGCGGTGGAGCCCGACTCGGTCAATGCGATGATGGCCTTGCAGCCCAGGTGGTGGGCGGTGAAGAGTGCCCCCATCGCGATGGCCTGATCGATGCGGCCGAACTTCTTGTTCACGAAATCGGAGTCCAGCGCGATCTCTTCGGCCCGCTCGGCTTCCAGGGCGATGAGCGCCATGTGCTCGATGGTTTCCACCGGGTACTTGCCTGCGGCGGTTTCGGCGCTGAGCATCACGGCGTCGGTGCCGTCGAGCACCGCGTTGGCCACGTCGCTGACCTCGGCGCGCGTGGGCACGGGGTTGACGATCATCGACTCCATCATCTGCGTGGCGGTGATGACCACCTTGTCCATCTCGCGCGCCAAGCGGATCATGCGCTTTTGCAGCGCCGGCACGGCGGCATTGCCCACCTCCACGGCCAGATCGCCTCGCGCGACCATGATGCCGTCGCTGGCTTTGAGGATGCCCTCCAGCTGCGGGATGGCCTCGCTGCGTTCGATCTTGGCAATCAAGGCCGGCTTGTGCCGCCATGGCTCACCGGCCACGTTGGCCAGCTGGCGTGCCATTTCCATGTCGGTGGCGCTCTTGGGGAAGCTGACGGCCAGGTATTCGCACTGGAAACTCATCGCGGTGCGAATGTCTTCCATGTCCTTGGCCGTCAGCGCCGGGGCGGTGAGCCCGCCGCCTTGCTTGTTGATGCCTTTGTTGTTGGACAGCTCGCCGCCGATTTTCACGCGGGTGTGCACCGCATCGCCGACCACGCGCTCGACGTTGAGCACGATCAAGCCGTCATTGAGCAGCAAAGTGTCGCCCGGCTTCACGTCGCGCGGCAGTTCCTTGTAGTCCAGGCCCACGCGTTCGTTGTTGCCCAGCTCCGACCAGCTGGCATCCAGGATGAAGGTCTGACCGGCCTCCAGCAGGGTCTTGCCGCCTTCGAACTTGCCCACCCGGATCTTGGGGCCTTGCAAGTCGGCCATGATGGCGACTTCCTTGCCGGCACGCTGGGCGGCTTCGCGCACCAGCGCGGCGCGCTCGATGTGGTCTTGCGCCGTGCCGTGCGAGAAATTCAAGCGCACCACATCGACCCCGGCGCGGATCATGCGCTCCAGGATCTCGGGGGTGGACGACGCAGGGCCGAGGGTGGCGACGATCTTGGTGGCGCGGGTCATGATGGCTTGTCTCCGGTGAGGATGTAACTTTATTCCATTTCGCAGGCCGTCTGAAGGCCTACGGAGTTACATCCCCTTGCGGGACCGACCGCACGCCGCGTCAACCTGCCGCGCGTCGGGCCAGGATCTCGAAGGCGGGCAGCTGTTTGCCTTCGAGCACTTCCAGGAAGGCGCCGCCGCCGGTGGAGATGTAGCCCACGTCCTTCTCGATGCCATATTTGGCAATGGCCGCCAGGGTGTCGCCGCCGCCGGCGATCGAAAACGCCTTGGAGGCCGCGATGGCACGGGCCAGCGTCTCGGTGCCCTTGGAAAACGCCTCGAACTCGAACACGCCCACCGGCCCGTTCCAGACGATGGTGCCGGCGGCTTGGAGCTGCTGGGCCAGCATTGCCGCGGTCTGCGGGCCGATGTCCAGGATCAAATCGTCCTCGGCCACGTCGGTGGCGGCCTTGACGGTGGCCGTGGCATCGGCCTTGAATGCCTTGGCCACGACCACATCGACCGGGATCGGCACGGCCGCGCCGCGGGCTTGCATGGCGTCCATCACGGCGCGGGCCTCACCCACCAGATCGGGCTCGGCCAGCGACTTGCCGATGGGCAGGCCGGCGGCCTGCATGAAGGTGTTGGCGATGCCTCCGCCGACGATGAGCTGGTCGACCTTCCTGGCCAGGCTTTGCAAGATGGTGAGCTTGGTGCTGACCTTGGAGCCGGCCACGATGGCCACCAGCGGACGCTTCGGCTCGGCCAAGGCGCGGGTGATGGCATCGATTTCGGCGGCCAACAGCGGGCCGGCGCAGGCCACTTTCGCAAATTGCGCGATGCCGTAAGTGGAGGCCTCGGCGCGGTGGGCGGTGCCGAAGGCGTCATGCACGAAGATGTCGCACAGCGCCGCCATCTTGCGCGCCAGCGTTTCGTCGTTTTTCTTTTCGCCTTTGTTCAGGCGGCAGTTCTCCAGCAGCACGACTTGTCCGGGCTGCACGTCCACGCCGTCGACCCAGTCGGTGCGCAGCGGCACGTCCCGTCCGAGCAGCTCGCCCAAGCGCCGTGCCACCGGGGCGAGCGAATCTTCGGGTTTGAATTCGCCTTCGGTGGGGCGCCCCAGATGCGAGGTCACCATCACCGCGGCGCCGGCCTTCAAAGCCATCTCGATGCAAGGCACCGACGCGCGAATGCGGGTGTCTTCCGTGATGCGTCCGGCCTCATCCAGTGGCACGTTCAGATCGGCACGAATGAAGACACGCCGCCCAGCCACCTGGCCTTGGGCGATCAGATCGGTAAAACGAAGCACGTTCATGGCAAAGGGCGGGCAGTGGCAGGAAAGGAGAACCCAAGATTTTAGAGGGGCAGGGCAAGGGCCTTCCCTACCCAAGGCTGGGGGCCGGCGGCTTGTCATGCATCAATTTCGGGTGTACAAGGTCATCAATGCTCGCTTCGTCCACTTCCTTTGTGACGTAAGGAGGGCACCATGCGCAGACGCATTTATTGGCTTCTGCCCGACCTGGCCAGCGCCAGGCGGACGATGGATGATCTTTTGCTGGCGCGCATCGCCGAGCCCCACATCCACTTCGTGGCACGGGATGACATCGACATGAGCGGCCTGCATGCCGCCAACGTGCTGCAGACCTCCGACGTGTTGCGCGCCGCCCAGCTCGGGCTGGTGATCGGCGGTGTGGTGGGCACGGTCGCGGGTGTGGTCGTGGCGATCTTCTTTCCCATCGTCGGCGATTCGCCGCAATGGGGCGTGGCTGCGGTGCTGGCGGTGCTGGGCGGATTGTTCGGGGCCTGGGCGGCCAGCATGATCGGCATCTCCACGCCCAGCCACCGTCTGGAGCGTTTCCGGCCGGCCATCGAGCAAGGGCAGATCCTGCTGATGGTCGATGTGCCGCGCTCACGGGTGGCCGAGATCGAGGCCCGGCTGCAGGCTTTGCATCCGGAGGCCCATCTCGAAGGCGTCGAACCCAACATCCCGGCCTTTCCCTGAATGTGCGGCGTGTGGCCCGGCGCTGGGCCGGGTCGCCTCGCTTGGGTCTGAGGAGGCAAGACCATGGAACTGCATTTGTCGACCTGGCGCTCGGGCTCGAGCCGCCCGGATTGGACGGCTGCGGCCGTCTCTGGCTTGGCTGCCGGGGCCGTGCTGATGGTGCTCGAACTGTTCTGGGCCGCCAGCATGGGCGGCGATGGACCTTGGCGGCTGCCCCACATGGTGGCCGCTCTCGTTTTGGGCGCCGACTGGCTGGAGACGGCCGCGGCGCAGGGCTACGCCTTCCATGCCGGCGTGGTGGCCGCCGCACTGCTGGTGCACTATGCCCTGGGGATGCTGTTCGGCCTGGCCCTGGGGGCGCTGGTGTCCTGGTGGCGCTTGGACAGCCTGCTGGGCCGCATGGAGGCGCTCGGGGCTGCGTTCGGGGTGTTGCTCTACGTGGTCAATTTCCATGGACTGGCGCACGGCTTCCCGTGGTTCCTGGACCTGCGTGGTGGGGCCACTCTGATGGCGCACCTGGTGTTCGGCATCTGTGCTGCGCTGCTGTACTGGAAGCTCGCGCGGCGCCGCTCCGACGCTTGATCGCCGTGGGGTGCGCTCGAGTGGGAGGTCGGCATGGTCATCGCGGCGGTCCTGCTGGTCATCGTCGTGGGGTCGGTGGCTTTCCACCTGCTCACGCCCTGGTGGACCACGCCCTTGGCCAGCCATTGGCAGCGCATGGACGACACCCTGACCATCACGGTGGTCATCACGGGGATTTTTTTCATCGCGATCAATCTGTTCGTGGCCTACGCGATATGGCGCTATCGCCATCGTGAGGGGCATCGCGCGACCTACGAACCGGAGAATCATCGCCTGGAGCGCTGGTTGATCGGCATCACGACGGGGGGCATCGTCGGGTTGCTGGCCCCGGGCCTGGTGGTCTATGCGGACTACGTCCGTGCGCCCCCGGATGCGCTGCAGCTGGAGGTGGTGGGCTATCAGTGGCAATGGCGTTTCCGCATGCCTGGGCCCAGCGGCGAGTTTGGCCGCACCGATGTGCGCTTCGTCAGCCCGACCAATCCCTTGGGCCTGGATCCGAGCGATCCGGCCGGCCAGGATGATGTGATCATCGACGCTGGCGAGGTGCTGTTGCCAGTGGATCGTCCGGTCAAGGTGACGATGCGCTCGGTCGATGTGCTGCACGACTTTTACGTGCCCCAGTTTCGGGCCCGTATGAATTTGGTGCCGGGGCAGGTCAGCACGTTTTGGTTCACGCCCACGCGCACCGGGCGTTACGAGGCCATGTGTGCCCAGCTGTGTGGCCTGGGACATTCGGCGATGCGCGCTCACGTGGTGGTGGCCGAGGCCTCGCAGTTCCAAGCCTGGATGGCACAGCAGCCCAGCTTCGCCCGCACGCAAACGCCACCGTCGGCCGCCGAGGGCGACCCGGTGGCCCTGGGGCGCGCGTTGGCGCAGTCCAAGGGCTGCGTGGCCTGTCACAGCAGCGATGGAAGCCCCAGCGTGGGGCCCACTTGGAAAGGCTTGTACGGCAAGCTGGAGACGCTCGAGGATGGCCGGCGAGTGCGCGTGGACGAGCAATTCCTGCGCGACTTCATCCGCGATCCCAAGGCCATGAGCATCCAGGGCTTCCCGCCGGTGATGCCGCGCATCGAGCTCAGCGAGGCGGAGCTCGATGCGCTGGTGGCGCACATCAAGTCCCTGGCCACGCCCTGAGGGGGGGTCGATGAGCATGCAAGACACCGTCCACCACATGCAGGATGAGGCGCACGAGCCCCGCAGCTTCTGGCGCCGCTATGTCTGGAGCCAAGACCACAAGGTCATTGCGATCCAGTACGCCGGAACCGCCATCTTCGTCGGTCTGGTCGGGTTGGTGTTGTCGCACCTGATGCGGTTGCAACTGGGTTTTCCCGGCAGTTTCGAGTTCATCAATCCCGAGCGTTACTACCAGTTCGTCACGATGCACGGGATGATCATGGTGATCTACCTGCTCACCGCGCTCTTTCTCGGCGGCTTTGGCAATTACCTGATTCCGTTGATGGTGGGGGCTCGCGACATGGTCTTCCCCTACCTCAACATGCTGAGCTACTGGGTGTACTTGTTGTCGGTGATCGTGCTGCTGGCCAGCTTCTTCGTGCCAGGGGGACCCACTGGCGCGGGCTGGACGCTTTATCCGCCGCAGGCCATCCTGCCGGGCACGCCGGGGCACGACTGGGGCATCATCCTGATGCTGGTGTCGCTGCTGATCTTCATCGTGGCAGCTACCATGGGCGGCCTCAACTATGTCACCACCGTACTGCAGGCCCGCACGCGAGGCATGACCCTGCTGCGCATGCCGCTGACGGTGTGGGGCATCTTCGTGGCCACCATCTTGGCACTGCTGGCTTTTCCGGCGCTGTTCGTCAGCGGCGTGATGATGTTGCTGGACAAGACCGTGGGCACCAGCTTCTTCATGCCGGCCTTGGTGTCGCTGGGTCAGGCCACGGACTACAAAGGCGGCAGCCCGCTGCTGTTCCAACACTTGTTCTGGTTCTTCGGGCACCCCGAGGTCTACATCGTGGCGCTGCCGGCCTTCGGCATCGTTTCCGATCTGATCAGCGTGCACGCACGCAAAGCCATCTTCGGATACCGAACGATGGTGTGGGCCATCGTGATCATCGGCGGCCTGAGCTTCATCGTGTGGGCGCATCACATGTTCGTCAGCGGCATGAATCCCTATTTCGGGTTTTTCTTTGCCACCAGTACGCTGATCATCGCGGTGCCCACGGCCATCAAGGTCTACAACTGGGTGCTCACGCTGTGGCGTGGGGACATCCACCTGTCGGTGCCGATGCTGTTCTCGCTGGCCTTCCTGTGCACCTTCGTGATCGGCGGGCTCACGGGGCTGTTCCTGGGCAATGTCAGTGTCGACATTCCGCTGTCGGGCACCTATTTCGTCGTGGCGCACTTCCACATGGTGATGGGCGTGGCGCCCATCCTGGTGGTGTTTGGCGGCATCTATCACTGGTTCCCGAAGATCACCGGGCGCATGCTGGATGACCGTCTGGGCCACCTGCATTTCTGGGTGACTTTTCTTGGCACCTATGCGATTTACTTTCCGATGCACTACCTGGGCGTGCTGGGGATGCCGCGGCGCTACTACTCCTACGAGATTTACGACTTCGTCCCGCCGTCGGCCGATGCGCTCAATGTCTTCATCACGGTGGTGGCGATCTTCGTGGGCGTGGCGCAACTCGTTTTTCTCTACAACTTGGTGTGGAGCGCCTTCAAAGGCCGGCGGGCCGACCCCAACCCCTGGCGCGCGGCTTCGCTGGAGTGGTACACGCCCGATACACCGCCGCGCCATGGCAACTGGGGGCCGTCGCTGCCCGTGGTCTACCGTTGGGCCTATGCCTACAGCGTGCCGGGAGCGCCGCGAGACTACATCGCTCAGACCGAGCCGCCCGAGGTTGGCGGGATGGAGCCACAACGACCGTCGGGCGCTGCCGAGATTCGGGGGGTGCGCGCATGAATACCACCGCGATGTCTTTGGTGTCGGACCGTGCGGCCGAGGTACCGCGTCCGCAGGCCCTGGGCCTGGGGGTGTGGGTGATGATCGGCGTGGGCAGTGCGCTGTTCGGCCTGTTCCTGGCGGCCTATGTGATGCGCATGGACGGCGGGGACTGGGCGCCCGTGGCCCTGCCTTGGCAGGTGGGGCTGAGCACCGCGCTGCTGGTGCTGGTCAGCCTCGTGCTGCAGCGCGCCTCTGGCGCTGCGGCGGCCGGACGGCGTGCGGCCGCCCGTGCAGCCCTGGGGGCGGGCGGGTGGCTGGCGCTGGCGTTTCTGGCCACGCAAGCCTGGGCTTGGACAGCGTTGCGTAGCGCCGAGGTGATGCCGGTGGGCAATCCGGCAGCCAGCTTTTTCTACCTGCTCACGGCCATGCACGCCCTGCATGTGCTGGGTGGCTTGGTGGGCTGGGGCGTGGCGCTGCGTGGCTTGACCCACGCAGCGCAGGTCCAGGAGGTGGCTTGGCGGCTCGGGCTGTGCGCGCGCTACTGGCACTTCTTGCTGGCCGTGTGGATCGTGCTCGTGGCCGCGTTGGGATGGCTCACGCCCGAGCTCGTGGCCTACCTGTGCGGCACGGCCTGAGGAGACCGACATGAGCAGCATCCCAGTGCCTCCGTCCTTGCCGGCAGGCGCGGCCCGTGCCGGGGCTGGCCGCTGGCGCGAGCTGGTGGCCGATTGGTCCAGCGACTGCCAAGCCTTCCAGGTGTCCTGGGGCAAGGCGATGATGTGGATCTTTCTGCTCAGCGACACCTTCGTCTTCGGCTCTTTCCTGACCGGCTACATGACGGTACGGGCCTCGACCACCGTGGACTGGCCCAACGTCAGCCAGGTGTTTTCGCTGCACGTGGGCGGGACGGAAGTGCCGCTGCTGCTGATTGCCATCATGACCTTCGTGCTGATCACCAGCAGCGGCACGATGGCCATGGCCGTGAACTGCGCCTACCGGCGCGACAAGGTCAATGCCGCGGCCCTGATGCTGCTGACCGCCGCGCTGGGCGAGACCTTCGTTCTGATGCAAGCCTTCGAATGGTCCAAGCTCATCCTGGAGGGGGTGCGGCCCTGGGAGAATCCTTTTGGCGCGGCCCAGTTCGGCGCCAGCTTTTTCATGATCACCGGTTTCCATGGCCTGCATGTCACGGGTGGGGTGATCCTGCTGTTCGTGGTGAGCTGGAAGCTGCTGCGTGGGGATTACGACCGTCGCGGCAATTACCAGATCGTCGAGATCGTCGGACTGTACTGGCACTTCGTCGATCTGGTGTGGGTCTTCATCTTCGCGTTCTTCTACTTGTGGTGAGGGGCTCATGGACCAAGAACATCCGCAACAGCACCCCATCAGCCTGTACCTCAAGATCTGGGGGTTGCTCTTCGTGCTCAGTGCGCTGTCGTACTTGGTGGATTACTTCCAGATTCAGGGCCTGTGGCGGTGGAGCCTGATCCTGATTTTCATGCTGCTGAAGGCCGGGTTGATCATGGCGGTCTTCATGCACTTGGCTTGGGAGCGTGTGGCACTGGTCACGGCCATCGTGCTGCCGCCGCTGTTGCTGCTGGTGCTGGTGGGCCTGATGGCGGCCGAGGCCGACCACACGCTCGCCTCCAGACTGGCCTTTTTCCGCTGAGAGGTCGTTCGATGGCGGGGCCTTCGATCGGTCGTGTGCGGCCACGCGGGCCGAGGCTGGCCGCCGTTGCGTCGGCCCTTCCTTGGCGGGCCTATCTGGCGCTGACCAAGCCGCGTGTGGTGCTGTTGATGCTGTTCACCGCCTGGGTCGGCATGTGGCTGGCGCGACCGCGGCATCCCGATCCCGGGACCGTGCTGGCCGGCCTGCTGGGCATCGGTCTGATGGCCGCCAGCGCTGCGGCGATCAACCATGTGGTGGACCGCCATGTGGACGCACGCATGGCACGCACCCGGCGGCGACCTTTGCCCAGCGGACAGTTGGGTGCCGTGCAGGTGATGATGTTTGCGCTGCTGCTGGGCTTGGGCGGCTGGGCGGTGCTGTGGTGGGGCACCAACCCGCTGTGCGCGGTGCTCACGCTGGCCTCGCTCGTGGGCTATGCGGGTCTGTACAGCCTGTACCTGAAGCAGGCCACGCCACAGAACATCGTGATCGGCGGAGCGGCTGGCGCAGCCCCGCCGCTGCTGGGCTGGGTGGCCGTCACGGGGCAGGTCGAGCCGGGCGCGTGGCTGCTGTTCCTCATCATTTTCATCTGGACGCCGCCGCATTTCTGGGCCTTGGCCATCGACCGGCGGGATGACTATGCACGCGCAGGGGTGCCGATGCTGCCGGTCACCCACGGCGTGGCCTACACGGCGCGGCGGGTGCTGGGCTACGCACTGGCCTTGGTGCCGGTCAGCCTGTTACCGGTGGCCCTTGGCATGGGCGGTTGGCTCTACCTGGCCGGGGCGGTGCTGCTGGGCCTGCGCTTCGTCGCCATGGCCTGGAGGTTGCAGCGCGACCTGCGCGTGGCGTTGCCGCTGTTTCGCTATTCGATCGGCTACCTGTTCGGGTTGTTCGTGCTGTTGCTGGTCGAAGCCACGTGGGCTTCGTGAGCGTTCTCACCAGCCCAGTCCGAGCCGCAGCGGCAGGTACAGCGCCATGCCCACCACGATGGTGCCCAGGATGTCGCGGCGCCAGAAGTAGTAGGCCGTGGCCGCGACCAAGCCGAACAGGCGCGCATCGCGCCAAGTCGTGATCAATTGCCCATGCGTCATCAGCACTTCGGGGGCGATCACGGCCGCCAATGCCGCCAGAGGGGCGTACTTCAGCCCGCGCTTGACCCAGCCAGGCAGGGGCAGCTCGCGGCTTGGCAACAAAAAGAAGCTGCGCGTGATCACGGTGATCACGGCCAGCCCGCTGATCGTCAGGAGGGCTTCCCAGCCATTCATGTGTCGGCTCCGCGCCGGTGCATGCGCTTGTAGGCCCGCTCGGCGGTTTCCATCATCAGGCCGGCAGCCACTGCAGCGGCAATGGCCACCACGATGTTCAGTTTCAGCGGCAGCGCATAGGCCGCCACGGCGGCAGCACTGGCCACCGCCGCGGCCACCCAGGTGGCGCGCTCGCCCAACAGCGAGCACATCACCCCCAGCAGCGCCAGCACGCCGGCAAAACCCAGCCCCCATGCGGGCGGAATCGCATGGGCCAGCACGATGCCCAGCACCGAGGCGCTTTGCCAGGCGATCCAGTTCGTCGCCACGCCGCCCCAGTAGTAGGGCATCTGATCGTCCACCCGGTGCGTGGGCTCGGGAAAGCGCTTCATGAACAGCACGTAGTTCAAGTCCCCGCTGAAATAGCCCAGCACGCAGCGCTGGTGCAAAGGAAAGCGCGCAAAGTAGGGCCGCCACATGGCGCTGAAGATCACGAAGCGCAGGTTCACGCAGGTGGCTGCCGCCCAGACCACCCACATCGGCGCGCCGGCGGCCATCAGCGGCAAGGCCGTGAGTTGGGCACTGCCGGCGAACACGAAGAAGGTCATGAACAGCGCCAACGGCACCGACAAGCCCGATTTGACCATGGCCACGCCAGTGACCAGCCCCCAGGCGGCGATGCCCAGCGCCAAGCTGACCATGTGACGGGCGCCGAGGCGGAATTCGGGATGGCGCCAGACGGCGCGTAGTTGCGAGAGGTTCATGCAAGCGACAGTAAAAGGGCATTGTCGCCAAAACTGGCGTACAGCGACCTGAACATAGGATGATTGGAGACCGCGGCTGGCTCAGGAGGCGGTGCCCCCCGTGGGCCTTTGATCAGTCGGCCGAGGAGGACGCCTGGAGCGGGACGGCCCGCAGCAGCAGTCCGGTGGCGGACACCCGCAATTCCATCTCACCGGTCCCATGGATGGCCTTGAACGTGGCCGAACCATAGTCGGTGTCGAGCACACCGGAGAGCCAGCCGAAGCGCTCTCGCAGGCTGAACAGGTCCACCGGCCGGTCCAGGCGCAGGCTGTAGACCGTGCGCTGCTCGGCACGTTCTTGCTCGAGCGAGAGATAGCGGCCTGCCACCCGGTCCAGCTCATAGGCGGTGTGCAGACCCAGCAGGTGGGCCCATGGCTTCCACTTCAGCACGTGTGCGTCCACGTACAGGGCATCGCCACGCAGCTCGAAGGACTGGCGGCGACCGTCCGGCAGGGTGAAGTGGGCGCGGAAGTGCTGTGGCCCCAGGGGTTCGATGCGGATGCGTGCGGCCACTTGCTCTTGTGTCAGGGCCTGGTAGCCGTGCATGCCCAGCCCGACCAGGCTGAAGGCCACCCCACCGATCAGCAGCACCATCCCGGTGAGTGTGTGGACCAGCAGGCCCAGCGGGCGAGCGCGCAGCAGGCTGCGAAAGGCCGCAGCCATGAACGACAGGCCCAGCAGCCACAGGGCGAGCGAGGCCCACCCACCGGGCCCGAGGACCGAGGGCATGTCCGCGAACCAGCTCCTCATCACCGCGCTGTCCATGACCCCATGCTGCCACGGACTGCCTTTCCGGGTTGGGCAAGACCGAGCACGCGGGATGGCCATGTGCGGGCACAATCCTGGGCCGTGGCGAGGGCCCGCGGCCCAGGAGACAGCTTCGATGAGCGCGTTGGACCAAGACCGTGATGCATTGCGACGGCGCTTGCTGGCGGCGCGCCAGGCGCTGCCGGATCGGCTCGAGCGGGCCGTGGCCTTGCAAACGGTGCTGCGCAGCTGGCTGGTGGGCCGGCGCGAGACACGCATCGGCGCCTACTGGCCCATCAAGGGCGAGTTCGACCCGCTGCCCGCGCTATACCGTTGGCAGGACGGCGCCCCGCCGGGGGTGAGCCGCCAGATCGGCCTGCCGGTGGTGGACAAAACCAGCAGGCAGTTGCGCTTTCACGTGTGGTTTCCGGGCTGCCCGATGGAAGAGGACGCCTATGGCATTCCCAAGCCCAAGGGCACCGAGGCCTTCGAGCCCGAGCTCTTGCTCGTGCCCTGTGTGGGCTTTGGGCCGGCCGGCCTGCGCTTGGGCTACGGCGGTGGGTTCATCGACCGCACCCTGGCGGCCCTGCAGCCGCGTCCGTGGTCGGTGGGGCTGAGTTATGCGCACGGCTTCGTGCCGCTGCTCAAACCCCTGGCCGGCGATGTCCATCTGGATACCCTGCTCACCGAGGAGGGGGTGATGTGGGAGCGCGGCTGATGCGGCCCCTCAGGCCAAACCCAGCCGCTGGCAGATCTGCAGCGTGGCGTGGGCTTGGTTCATCGTATAGAAATGCAGCCCTGGCGCCCCGCCCGCACGCAGGCGCTCGCACAGCTGGCTGACCACGTCCAGCCCGAACGCCTGGATCGATGCCTTGTCGTCGCCATAGGCCATCAGTCGCAGCCGGATCCAGCGCGGGATCTCGGCGCCACACGCATCGGAAAAGCGCATCAGCTGTGACGAGTTGGTGATGGGCATGATGCCCGGGACGATGGGCACGTCCACTCCGAGCTTGCGAGCTTCATCGACGAAGCGGAAGTACGCATCGCCATTGAAGAAGTACTGCGTGATCGCCGCGTTCGCCCCGGCCCGCACTTTGGCGGCGAAGGCTTGCACGTCGGCGTCCGGAGAGCGGGCCTGCGGGTGCATTTCGGGATAGGCGGCCACCTCGATGTGGAAGTGGTCCCCCGTCTCGGCCCGGATGAAGGCCACCAGATCGCTGGCATGGCGGAACTCGCCGAAGCTGCCATAGCCACTGGGCAGGTCGCCTCGCAGCGCCACCACACGGCGGATGCCCAGTTGGCGAAACTGCGCTAGCTGAGCGCGCACGCTCTCACGGGTGGCGCCGATGCAGGAAAAATGCGGTGCGGCGTCCACGCCTTCGGACAGGATGGCCTGCACCGTTTGCAGGGTGCCATCCTGCGTGGAGCCGCCGGCGCCGTAGGTGACGGAGCAGTACTCGGGCTGGAGTGCAAAGAGCTGCGCGCGCACCGCGGCGAGCTTGTCCACCCCTTCGGGGGTTTTGGGCGGGAAGAACTCCAGGCTGATCGGCAGCCGGTTCTCAGTGGCGTTCATCGATTCCTCTTCGTGTGTGTTCGGTAGACATCAGCCGCGCGTGCAGGCCCAGATGAAGAACTCGCGGTTGCCATCCCCGCCGGTGATGGGGCTGTCGAACCAAGCGCGCACCGTCCAATCCAGCGCTCGACAGGCCGCGCGCAGACGCTGCTCGACCCGCGGGTACAGGTGGGCGTCTTTCACCAACCCGCGTTTGCCCACCTGGCCGGGGCTCAGCTCGAACTGCGGCTTGACTAGCATCAGCACCTGGGCCCCGGGCTTGAGCCACGGCGCCAGCGGGGCCAACACCAAGGTCAGTGAGATGAAGGACAGATCCCCCACCATCAAATCGAAACTGCCCTGGGCCTGCTCGGTGGCAAAGGCCGTGCCCTGTGGCGAGCGCGCGTTGAGGCCTTCGTAGACGGTCACGCGCGCATCGCCGCGCAAGCGCTCGTGCAATTGGCCTTGGCCCACCTCCAGCCCCACCACCGCGGCAGCGCCGGCTTGCAGCAGCACGTCGGTGAAGCCGCCGGTGCTCTGCCCCACGTCCAGGCAGCGCCAGCCCCGCACGTCCAGACCGGTTGCGCGCAAAGCGCCTTCCAGTTTGAGTCCGCCGCGCGAGACGAAGCGCAGCTCGGCATCGTCCACCACTTCCAAGGCGCAGCCTTCGGGCAGGATTTCTCCGGCCTTCTTCGGCGCCTGCCAGCCTTGCGGCCCCTTCCAGCGCACCGCCCCGCGCTCGATCAGCCGTTGGGCGGCCGAGCGCGACGGCGCCAAACCTTGCTGCACGAGGAGTTGATCGAGACGGGGCATCGCAAGCCTCCGGCATGCCGCCCAGGCCGCAGCGGCGGCGGCCCCGGTGGCCCGAAGCACAGGCCGCTGCGGTGGCGGGGCCGACGATCAGTACCGGTAGGTGTCGGGCTTGTAGGGCCCTTCTTTGGGCACGCCGATGTAGGCGGCTTGTTCGTCGGTCAGCACGGTGAGCTTGGCGCCGAGCTTGGACAACTGCAGTCGCGCCACCTTCTCGTCCAGATGCTTGGGCAGCACATAGACCTTGCCCACTTCGTAGCGCTCGGGCTGGGTGTAGAGCTCGATTTGCGCCAGCGTCTGGTTCGCAAAGCTGGAGGACATGACATAGCTCGGATGCCCCGTGGCGCAGCCCAAGTTCACCAAGCGCCCCTTGGCCAGCAGGATGATGCGTTTGCCATCCTCGAAGATCACGTGATCGACCTGCGGCTTGATCTCTTCCCAGCGGCACCGGGCTTCCAACGAAGCGACATCGATCTCGTTGTCGAAGTGGCCGATGTTGCACACGATGGCCTGGTCTTTCATGCGGGCCATGTGTTCGTAGGTGATGACGTGCTTGTTGCCGGTGGCCGTCACGAAGATATCGGCCTTGTCGCAGGCCTCGTCCATCGTGACGACCTTGTAGCCTTCCATGGCCGCCTGCAGCGCGCAGATGGGGTCGATCTCGGTCACCCAGACCTGGGCCGACAAGGCCCGCAGTGCCTGGGCCGAACCCTTGCCCACGTCGCCATAGCCACACACCACGGCGATCTTACCGGCGATCATCACGTCGGTGGCGCGCTTGATGCCGTCCACCAGCGATTCACGGCAGCCGTAGAGGTTGTCGAACTTGCTCTTGGTGACCGAGTCGTTGACATTGATGGCGCGGAACATCAGTTCGCCACGTGCGGCCATTTGCTTGAGCCGGTTGACGCCGGTGGTGGTCTCTTCGGTGACGCCGATGATGGCCGCGCTCTTGCGCGAATACCAGGTCGGGTCCTGCGCCAGCTTGGCCTCGATGGCCGCAAAGAGGACGCGCTCTTCTTCACTGCTGGGATGGGCCAGGACCGAGCGGTCCTTTTCGGCACGTCGGCCCAAATGCATCAGCAGCGTGGCATCACCGCCGTCGTCCAGGATCATGTTGGGGCCTTCGCCTTCCGAGCCGGCCGGTCCGAACTCGAAGATGCGGTGGGTGTAGTCCCAATAGTCCCGGAGCGACTCGCCCTTGTACGCGAACACGGGCGTGCCTTGGGCGACGAGCGCGGCGGCCGCATGGTCTTGCGTGCTGAAGATGTTGCACGAAGCCCAGCGCACGCTGGCGCCCAGGGCCTGCAGCGTTTCGACCAGCACGGCCGTCTGAATGGTCATGTGCAAGCTGCCGGCGATGCGCGCGCCTTTGAGCGGCTGGCTGGCTGCGAATTCCTCGCGGATGGCCATCAGGCCGGGCATTTCGGTTTCGGCGATGCGGATTTCCTTGCGCCCCCAGTCGGCGAGCGACAGGTCGGCCACGACGTACTGGTCGCTCGACAGGGCGGGCTTGAGGACAGCGTTCATGAGTTTCTCCTGATGGAAAAACCGCCGTGCGCCGGGGGAAGGTGGACAGGCCCACCCGGCCAGACACATGCGGGTGAGCGCCGTTGCGATCGAAGCCGTCCGAGCCTGGGGCCTGCAGGCCTTGCAACGCTCCTCGGACAGACCTCGATTGTAGCCGCCCCGGGCGGGGGCATGTTGGGCTGGGCTGCACCGCGACGGCCAAAACCGGTAGCATTGTCACTTTGCACGCGGCTTTGACGTGCTCGGGCGTCGCCAGGCGTCCTTTCCTTGGCTCATCGGCCAAGACTGTGGAGAGTTTCCCGTGTCTTTTGCCTCCGAAACCCGGCGTCGCCGGACGTTTGCCATCATTTCCCACCCCGATGCGGGCAAGACCACGCTGACCGAAAAGCTGTTGCTCTTTTCAGGCGCGATCCACATCGCCGGCTCGGTCAAGGCGCGCAAGGCCAGCCGCCATGCCACCTCCGACTGGATGGAGATCGAAAAGCAGCGTGGCATCTCGGTGGCCAGCTCGGTCATGCAAATGCTGTACCGGGACCACGTGATCAACTTGCTGGACACACCGGGCCACAAGGATTTTTCGGAGGACACCTATCGCGTGCTGACCGCGGTGGATTCGGCGCTGATGGTGATCGACGCGGCCAATGGCGTGGAGGCGCAGACCCGACGCCTCATCGAGGTGTGCCGCCAACGCGACACCCCCATCCTCACCTTCGTCAACAAGATGGACCGCGAGGGCCGCGACCCCATCGCGCTGCTGGACGAGATCGAGCAGGAACTGGGCATGCCTTGCGTGCCGATGACCTGGCCGGTGGGCCAGGGCAAGGCGTTTGCCGGCATCGTCAATCTGCGCCAAAAGAACATGCGGCTGTTCAAGCCGGGGCAAGATCGCCTCACCGACGACGAGATCGTGCCGCTGGAACAGGCGCAGACGTTGCGCGCGCGCTTCGGTCACGACTTCGAGCTGGCCGAGCAGAACATCGAGCTGCTGAGCGAGGCCGCGCCGGCGTTCGACATGGAGGCCTTTCTGGCGGCCAAGCAGACGCCGGTGTTTTTTGGCTCGGCCGTCAACAACTTTGGTGTGCAGGAAGTGCTCGATGCCCTGGTCGATCTGGCCCCGCCGCCGGCGCCGCGGCGCAGCACCACGCGGCTGGTGCGGCCCGACGAGGAGCAGTTTTCCGGCGTGGTCTTCAAAGTGCAGGCCAACATGGACCCGGCGCATCGGGATCGCATTGCCTTCGTGCGCGTGTATTCGGGCCGCTACACCCAGGGCATGAAGCTCAAGGTGCAGCGCACCGGCAAGGAGTTGCGCCCCACCAGCGTCGTGACCTTTCTGTCGCAACGCCGTGAAGCCGTGGAGGAGGCTTATGCCGGCGACATCATCGGTTTCACCACGCATGGCGGCGTGCAACTGGGCGACACCCTCACCGAAGGCGAGGCCTTGCAATACACCGGACTGCCGTTCTTTGCGCCCGAACTCTTCCAGGCCGTCGAATTGGCCAACCCGATGAAGAGCAAGCAGCTGCAGGCCGGGTTGATGCAGCTGGGCGAAGAAGGCGCCATCCAGGTCTTCCGTCCGCACGAGGGCGGCCCGATGCTGCTGGGGGCCGTGGGTCAGCTCCAGTTCGAGGTGGTGCAGCACCGCTTGAAGACCGAATATGGGGTCGATGTGCGCCTGATGCCCTCGCGCTTCGTCGGCGCCCGCTGGGTCAGCTCCGACTCTGCCGAGGAGCTCAAGAAGTTCATCGACCTCAACGGCAGCAAGTTGGCGCTGGATGCGGCCGACACCTTGGCCTATCTGATGACCTCGCCCTATGACCTGCGTTTGACGCAAGAGCGGCACCCACGCATCCGCTTCCATCCGCTGCGCGAACACGCGGGTCTGACATTGCAGCAGGCGGCTTGATGGCTTCGCCGATGTTGCCCTTGTCGGCCTGGCCGGCCTTGGCGCGCCGGCGGCTGCGCGGCCTGTTCACCGACATCGACGACACCCTCACCCGCGAGGGGGTGATCATGCCCGAGGCGCTGCAGGCCCTGCACGCGCTGCGCGCTGCCGGGGTGGTGGTCATCCCCGTCACCGGGCGGTCGCTGGGGTGGTCCGAGCCCTTGGCGCGGCAGTGGCCGGTGGCGGCCATCGTGCCGGAGAACGGCGCCCTGGCCGTGCTGCCCGATGGCCGGCGCCTGTACCTGCAGGACGAGGCCACGCGGCAGCGCAACGCCCGACGCCTGGCCGAAGTGGCCCAGCGCATCCTGGCCGAAGTGCCGGGCGCTCGGCTGGCGCGCGACAGCGCAGGACGTCTGACCGACATCGCCATCGATCATGGCGAATTCACGCACTTGCCGCCCGAGCGCATCGACCAGGTCGTGGCGCTGATGCGCGGGCAGGGGATGGTGGCCACCGTCAGTTCCATCCACATCAATGGATGGTTTGGCACGCATGACAAGTGGAGCGGTGCGTGTTGGATCGCCCAGGAACTGCTGGGCGTCGATCTGGAGCAAGAGCTCGACCGTTGGGCTTATGTGGGCGACTCCACCAACGATCAGCCCATGTTCGAGCGTTTCGAGCACAGCGTGGGCGTGGCCAACATCGCGCGTTTCGTGCCGCAGATGCAGCACCTGCCGCGCTATGTCACTGCGTCTGCGCAAGGAGCCGGCTTTGCCGAGGTCGCGCATGCCGTGCTGGCGGCCCGCTGATCAAGGCGCCAAGCCGGGCAGGCCTGTCCATAGCGCATCCAAGTTGGAGATTCCCCAGTCCGCAGGATTTTCGGGGCCGACGATGCGGTCATGGGTGTACGCAGCGCCCAGATCCAGCACCTCGGGCACGATGTAGGTGTTCGATTTGGTCGAGAAAAAGACCTTCACCCGAGGCCGCAACAGCGAGTGTTCGTTTTGTTCCAGCACCACGCCCAGCCGTCCGGACTGCAGGCGCACCAGCGAGCCCGTCGGATAAATGCCCACGCATTTCACGAAGGCTTGAAACACCCGCTCGTCGAAATGCCCCTCCTTGGCCCACAGCGCCATCTTGCGCACAGACTCGGCAGGATGCCAGCCGGCTTTGTACGGGCGATCCGAGGTGATGGCGTCATACACATCACACACCGCCCCGATTTTCGCGTGCAGGCTGATGGCATCGCCGCTGAGCCGGTCGGGGTAGCCGCTGCCATCGATTTTTTCATGGTGGTGCAGGCACACGTCCAACGCCATCTCGCTGCGCACACCGGCCCGCTGCAGCATCTCGAAGCCGGCTCGCGGATGGGCTTGAACGCAGAGGAACTCCTCTTGCGTCAGCCGACCCGGCTTGTTCAGGATCTCCAGAGGGATGACCGCTTTGCCCAGATCGTGCAGCAAGCCGGCCAGGGCGGCTTCCCGGACGTCTTCGGCACTGAGCTGGAGTTGCCGTGCCACGGCGGCACACAACGCGGCCACGGCCACGGAGTGCAAATAGGTGTAGTCGTCTTTGGTTTTGAGGCGGGCCAGACTGATCAGTGCATGAGGGTTGCGCTCCAAAGAATCCGAGACCTCGTGGGCCAGGGCCTTCAGCGGCGTGGTATCGACCACGCGGCCCAAGCGGGCTTGCCGAAAGAGGTGCTTGATTTGTGTCTTGGCTTGAGTCAGGACCCGCTGGGCGTGTAGCACCTCGGCTTCCAGGCTCATGCGGCGTGGCGCCGATGGCGATGCCGGGCGATCGGGCAGCGGCGTGCGCAGCTCGGCACGCAAACGCTCGTCATCGGCCGAGCCGACCTCGGGCAGGCGCAGCGCTGCGGGCTCGGGCGCCACGTCCAGGCCCTTGTCCACGTCGATCACCACTTCCTTGACCGGGGACTGCAACAGCTTGTCCAGATCGGCTGGCGATTTCAAGACGAACGAGGTCTTCCAAAACGGATGATCCAGCCAGGACGTGCCGCACAGCGCATGGAGGTACATGCCCACACGCACTTGGTGTACGGGAATCTTCTTCAACATGGTGCGACCGATGCTAGCCCGTCGGTCGATGGGGGATGCGAAAAATTGCGTGGCAAAAGCCTCACTCGAAGCTTCATCGCCGATCGGAGCGACCCCGGGGGCCTGCCCATTCGGAGTGCTGTGCGGGCTGAGGTGGGTGGGAGCGGCGAGTTGGGGCTCACATCGGCCGTGCAGTCTCTGCGGCCGTGAGCCGCGTGGACATCCGACCCGCGGGCACCGCCCTGCCACGGGGCGGCTGGGCCGGGCCGCCGAACGCGGTGTCCGTGGGGCTTACGGCCCGGCTGCCGCACGCAGCGCCTGGGCCTTGTGGCGCAAGTCCCTGGAGGCGCTGGCGCGCCTGCGGGCTTTACAGTCCCGCCGCTGCACGCAGCGCCTGGGCCTTGTCCGTGCGTTCCCAGGTGAACTCGGGTTCCTCACGACCGAAGTGGCCGTAGGCGGCCGTCTTGCTGTAGATCGGCCGCTGCAGGTCCAGCATCTGGATGATGCCCTTGGGACGCAGATCGAAGTGCTCGTTGACCAAGGCGGCGATCTTTTCATCGGGAATCACGCCCGTGCCTTCGGTGTAGACGGTGACATTGATCGGGCGGGCCACGCCGATGGCGTAGCTGAGCTGGATCTGACACTGACGGGCCAGGCCCGCGGCCACGATGTTCTTGGCCACATAGCGGGCGGCATAGGCGGCCGAGCGATCCACCTTCGTTGGGTCTTTGCCCGAGAAGGCGCCGCCGCCGTGCGGGCAGGCGCCGCCGTAGGTGTCGACGATGATCTTGCGGCCGGTCAGGCCGCAGTCACCCTGCGGGCCGCCGATGACGAAGCGGCCGGTCGGGTTGATCAGGTACTTGGTGTCTTTCAGCCATTCCTTGGGCAGCACCGGCTTGATGATTTCCTCGATCACCGCTTCGATGAACGAGGGCTTCATCTTCTTGGGCGTTTCGCTTTGGTCCGGGCTGTGCTGGGTGGACAGCACCACGGTGTCGATGCTGTGCGGACGCCCATCCACATAGCGCATCGTCACCTGGCTCTTGGCGTCGGGGCGCAGGAACGGCAGCCGGCCATCCTTGCGCAGCTGCGCCTGGCGCTCGACCAGTCGGTGCGCGTAATAGATGGGCGCTGGCATCAACTCGGGCGTTTCGTCACAGGCGTAGCCGAACATCAGGCCCTGGTCGCCGGCGCCCAAGTTCAGGTAGTCGTCGCTGGCCTGGTCCACGCCCTGAGCGATGTCGTTGCTCTGCTTGTCATAGGCCACCAGCACCGCACAGCCTTTGTAGTCGATGCCGTATTCGGTGTTGTCGTAGCCGATGCGCTTGATGGTATTGCGCGCCACCTCGATGTAATCGACATGGGCATTGGTCGTGATCTCGCCGGCCAGCACCACCAGCCCGGTGTTGCACAGGGTTTCGGCGGCCACGCGCGAGCGAGGGTCTTGCTCGAGGATGGCGTCGAGGATGGCGTCGGAAATCTGGTCGGCCACCTTGTCGGGGTGGCCTTCGGAGACGGATTCGGACGTAAAAAGAAATTCGTTCGCCACTGCAGGGCCTCCTGTTTCGATGACACTCCAGGCGTTTGCCGACCCGGGTCACGAAGGAGGAGCGGCGAACGCTTTAGCGGTATTTGTTGTCGAGCAAGCACCCAAGGCCGGTGCCCACCGGGCAGGCGGCTCGCTATGCTTGCCACCTGCGCATCGCCCCGCAAGTTGTTCCTTAACCCGGCGACCCCCACATTATAGAAACACATGCTGATCCTCTTTCGCCTGCTGTCTCGATGTCCCTTGTGGCTGCTCCATCACATCGGGGCGGCTTTGGGATGGCTGGCCTTCGCACTGTCTCCCACCTATCGGCGCCGTTTCCGCGCCAACGCCGCGCAAGCGGGTGTGCCGTGGTCGCAAGTCCGTCCCGCCGTGGCGGCTGCCGGGCGCATGGTGGCCGAGCTGCCGTGGCTGTGGATGCGTCCGCAGGACCAGCCCTTGGGGGCACGGGTGCGCATCGAAGGGGAGCAGCACATTCGTGCAGCCCATGCCCAGGGGCGCGGGTTGATCTTCCTTACGCCGCACCTGGGGTGTTTCGAGGTGACGGCGCAGGCCTATGCCGAGCACTTCGGCGCCGAGTGCGGGCCGCTGACCGCGTTGTATCGGCCGCCGCGCAAAGCCGTGCTGCGCAAGTTGGTGGACACGGCGCGACACCGCCCGGGGCTGAAGACGGCGCCGGCGACGCTGGCCGGCGTGCGGCAGATGATACGCGCGCTCAAGGCGGGCGAGGCGGTAGGGCTGTTGCCCGACCAAGTGCCGCCCGAAGGCCTGGGGGTATGGGCGCCATTCTTCGGCCGGCCGGCGTACACGATGACCCTGGCCGCGCGTCTGGCCCACCAAAGCGCAGCGAGTATCTTGCTCGTCTGGGGCGAGCGTCTGCCTGGTGGGGCAGGCTATGTGGTGCGGTTCTCGCCGATGGCCGAGCCCCTGCCGCTTGAGGCAGAATCGGCCGCCGCTTGCATCAACCGTGCGATGGAACGACTGATCTTGCAATGCCCCGGTCAGTACCTGTGGGGCTATCACCGCTACAAACACCCGCGCGCGTTGCCGCACGAAGGGGGGCAACCTTGAAGCGCTGGGCCAGTCATGCGGCCATCGGCTTGATGTGGCTGGTGCACTGGCTGCCGCTGCCGGTGCAGGCTGCTTTGGGCCGCGGCCTGGGTCGCGCCTTGTTCGCGCTGGGGCGCTCGCGTCGGCGCATCGCCTTGCGCAACCTGGAGCTGTGCTTTCCGCACTGGACGCTGGCTCAGCGGGAGGCTTTGGCCCGTGAGCATTTCCAGTGGTTGGGGCGCAGCCTGCTGGAGCGAGGCTTGCTCTGGTATGCCCCGCGCCGTCGCCTGGAACGCCTGATCCGCATCGAGGGCGATATCGGCCTGGCCGATCGCAGCGACAAGCCGGTGATGTGGCTGGCCCCGCATTTCATGGCGCTGGACGTGGCCGGGGTGGCGATTCAATTGCATGTGAAGAAGACCGGCACTTCCATCTATCAGGCCCAAAGCAACAAAGTCTTCGATGCGGCGATTCGCCGCGGTCGGCTGCGCTTTGGCAATGCCGAAATCTTTTCGCGCAAGGAGTCGGCCAAGCCCTTGATGCGTTGTATCCGTCGTGGCCAGCCCTTCTTCAATCTGCCCGACATGGACTTCGGCCCGAAGGATGCGGCTTTCGTGCCCTTTTTCGGCGTGCCTGCGGCCACGCTGCTGGCGCCCTCGCGCATGGCCCGTGCGCTGGACATGGTGGTGCAGCCCGTGGTGGCCGAAATGCTGCCAGGGGGGAGGGGCTATGTGGTGCGTTTCCTGCCGCCATGGACCGACTTTCCCACCGATGACGCGCTGGCCGATACGCGCCGCATGAACCAGTGGATCGAGCAAGAGATCGAGCGCATGCCGGCCCAGTATCTGTGGGTGCACAAGCGGTTCAAGACTCGACCGCCGGGTGAGCCTCGCCTCTATTGAGCCAGCGGCGCGGCGCGTCGTGGGGGGATAATCGGCGCATGAAACTGCGCTTTACCAAGATGCACGGGGCGGGCAACGACTTCGTCGTGATCGACGCCACGGCGGCCCCACTGTCGTTGTCCGTGGCGCAACTCCAGCGCTTGGGCGACCGGCGCTTGGGCGTGGGGGCCGACCAAATCCTCGTGGTCGAGCGGGCCTCGACGCCCGAGGCCGATTTTCGCTACCGCATCTTCAATGGCGCGACCGGCCAAGAAGTCGAGCATTGCGGCAATGGCGCGCGCTGTTTCGTGCGCTTCGTGCACGACAAGGGCCTCAGCGACCGCAACCCCTTGCGTGTGGAGACCATCAACAACCGCCTGGTGTTGCAGGCCCAGGCCGATGGCCGGGTCACGGTGGACATGAATGCCCCGCTGTTCGACGTCGATCGTGTGCCCTTCGACACCACGGGACTGACACCCCGCCTGGTGGGACCCGCGCCCGGATGGCCGCTGTGGCCGCTCGATCTGGGAGAGGTCACGGTCGAGGTGGCGGTGTTGTCGATGGGCAACCCCCATGCGGTCGTGTTGGTGGACGATGTGGATGCGGCTGCGGTGGCGCAGTGGGGGCCGCGCATCGAGCAACACCCGCGTTTCCCGCGCAAGGTCAACGCCGGCTTTTTGCAGATCATCGATCGCGGGCACGTCAAGCTGCGCGTGTACGAGCGCGATGCGGGCGAGACCCTGTCCTGTGGCACCGGAGCCTGCGCGGCCGTGGTGGCTGGCATCCGACAGGGGCTGCTCGATGCGGCCGTCGAGGTCGACACCCGCGGTGGCCGGCTGCGCATCGAATGGGCCGGTGGCGATGCCCATGTGTTCATGACCGGCCCGGCGCAGACCGTCTTTGAAGGAGAAATCGAACTGTGAGCATCTCTTCTGGCATCCAGGGCATCACCGAGGACGACATCGCCCGCTTTCTGGCCAACACGCCCGGATTTTTCGAGCGTCATGCCGAGCTGCTGGCCAGCATTCAGCTCACCAGCCCGCATGGCCATCGCGCCGTCTCGCTGCAAGAGCGCCAAATGGAAATGCTGCGCGAGAAGATCCGTGGCCTGGAGATGCGCCTGATGGAGATGATCCGTCACGGCCAGGAGAACATGGCCATTGCCGACAAGCTGCATCGCTGGACACGTGCCCTGATGCTCACGGCCGATCCCGTGGATCTGCCTGGCACTCTGGTGCACGAGCTGAAGGCCCAGTTTCTCATCCCCCAGGCCAGCATCCGTGTGTGGGGAGTGGTCGGAGCCTATGCCGACCAGCCTTTTGCCCAAGGCGCCAGCGAGAACACGCGCACGTTCGCAAGCAGTCTGGTGCAGCCCTACTGTGGGCCCAATGCCGGCTTCGAAGCCGTGGCTTGGCTGGACGACCCTGCCACGGTGGCCTCGGTGGCCTTGATTCCACTGCGCCATGGCGTGGGGACCGAAGCCTTCGGCCTGCTCGTGCTGGGCTCGCCGGACCCCACCCGCTACACGGCCGACATGGGCACCGAGTTTCTGGTGCGAGTGGGGGACTTGGCCAGCGCTGGCCTCACCCGCTTGCTGCCCGAAGGCTGAGTCCGAATGACGATGAAGGACCCGTCGTTGCCGCCTCCCATCGAGAGCTATCTCGAGCACCTGCGCGCGCAGCGGCGCGTGGCCGAGCTGACCTTGCGTGCCTACACGAGCGACTTGGCCCAGTTGGCCCGCTTGGCCGACGAGTCCGGCGTGGCCTTGGAAGACGTGCAGGCGCACCACGTGCGCCGTTGGCTGGGCCGCCTGCATGCGGCGGGTTTGTCCGCGCGCAGCCTGGCGCGCATCCTCAGCGCGTGGCGCGGGTGTTACCGTTGGTGGGGGCGGCAGGGCCGCCTGGCCCACAACCCGGTCGATGGGATCAAAGCGCCCAAGGCGCCCAAGCTCCTGCCCAAAGCCTTGTCGGTGGAGCAGTCGGTGGCCCTGGCCGAGCAGGCCCCCGGCGCGGCCGACGACCCCGTGCTGGCGGTGCGCGATCGCTGCATCGTCGAGTTGCTCTACGGTTGCGGCTTGCGCATCAGCGAGCTGGCGGGGCTGGATGTGCACGCCACAGCGGCAGGCCGCGGCTGGGTCGATCTGGACGGTGCCGAAGTGCATGTGTTGGGCAAAGGGGGCAAGCGGCGCAGCGTGCCACTGGGGCGGGCGGCCTGCCAAGCCCTGCGCGAATGGTTGGCGGTGCGCCCGCGCCTGCTGCGCGGCGAGGAGGCCGCGCTGCTGCTGAGCGAGCGTGGTCGCCGCTTGTCGGTTGCGCAGATCCGCGTGCGCCTGTCGCGGCGCGCGCTGCAGGCGGGCGTGCCCACACGGGTCCATCCGCACATGCTGCGACACTCGTTTGCCTCGCACCTGCTGCAATCCAGCGGCGATCTGCGCGCGGTGCAGGAATTGTTGGGGCATGCCCATATCACCACCACCCAGATCTACACCCGGCTGGACTTTCAACACCTCGCCCGGGCCTATGACGCGGCCCATCCGCGGGCACGTCGTAAATCCTGAATTCGCTGCTTCGTTGCCATGAACACCATCATTCTGCGCGAAGGCAAGGAGCGTTCCTTGCTGCGTCAACACCCTTGGGTTTTTCAGGGGTCGATTGCGCGTGGCCAAGCCGGCGCCGGCGACACCGTGCGCATCCAGGCCCATGATGGCCGCTTTCTCGCTTGGGCCGCGTACAGCCCGGCCTCGATGATCCGGGCCCGCGCCTGGAGCTTCGACGAGGCCGAACGCATCGATGCGGATTTTTTCCAGCGCCGCATTGCGCGTGCCTTGGCGCTGCGTGCGCGTCTGCCCATCGACAGCGATGCAGTGCGCTTGATCCACGGCGAAGCCGATGGTCTGCCCGGTCTCATCGTGGACCGTTACGGGGACACGCTCAGCGCCCAGTTCTTGTCGGCCGGCACCGAGCGTTGGAAAGCCGTGATCGCCGACCAATTGCTGGCGGCCACTGGCTTGACCCGCCTGTACGAGCGCTCGGACTCAGGCGTGCGTGCGCTGGAGGGGTTGCCTGCGCAGCGCGGTTGGCTGCTGGGGGAGGGGCCCACCGAGATCACCATCCGCGAACATGGCTGGCAACTCACGCTGGACGTGGCCGAAGGCCACAAGACCGGCTACTACCTCGATCAGCGCGACAACCGGCAACGCTTTGCGCAATGGGTGCGCCATTTCGGCTGCCAACGGGTGCTCAACTGCTACAGCTACACCGGCGGCTTCAGTGTCGCCGCACTGGCCGGTGGGGCGCGGGAAGTGCTCAGTGTGGACTCCTCCGCACCGGCACTGGCTCGGGCGCAAGCCCATGTGAAGCTCAATGGCTTCGAGCTTGCGCGTCACCAAACCCTCGATGCCGATGTGAACGACACGCTGCGTCGCTTCCTGCACGAAGGCCGCCGCTTCGATGCCATCGTGCTCGATCCGCCCAAGTTCGCGCCCTCGGCGGCCCATGCACAGCGCGCGGCACGCGCCTACAAGGACATCAACCGCCTGGCCTTCAAGCTGCTGGCCCCCGGCGGATTGCTGCTGACGTTTTCCTGCTCCGGCGGCATCGGGGCCGAACTGTTCCACAAAATCGTCGCCGGGGCTGGGCTCGACGCCGGGGTGGACGGCATGATCCTGTCACGTCTGGAGGCCGCGCCGGATCATCCGATGACCATTTGTTTTCCCGAAGGGGAATATCTCAAGGGCTTGGCCATCCTCAAGCAAGCCGACTGAATCCCTGGCGGGGCGGCGAGCGGCTTCAAGGCAGCAGCCGCTCGCCGCCAAAGAGCTCGGCCGGCTGCTCGCGCTGTCGCACCAAATGCGCCTGGTCGCCGACGACCAGCACCTCGGCGGCCCGTCCGCGGGTGTTGTAGTTGCTGGCCATGCTCATGCCATAAGCCCCTGCCGACAGCACGGCCAGCCGGTCCCCGGGTTGCACGGCCAGCCAGCGGTCGCGGCCCAGCCAGTCGCCCGATTCGCACACCGGCCCCACCACGTCATAGCGCTGCGCCGGGTCTGGGCGCTGGCGGCACGGCACGATGGCCATCGTGGCCTCATACATGGCCGGGCGCATCAAATCGTTCATCGCGGCATCGACGATGCAGAAGTTCTTTTCATCTCCCGGCTTGAGGTAGAGCGTCTCGGTCAGCAGCACGCCGGCATTGCCCACCAGCGAGCGCCCGGGCTCGAACATCAGCATGCGGTGACCCTGGCCGCGCGCATCCAGACGGGCCAGCAAAGCACCGATCAGCTCGTCCGCCCCCGGTGGGTGTTCATCGGTGTAGGTGATGCCCAAGCCACCGCCCAGGTCCAGGTGATGCAGCGCGATGCCTTGGGCCTCGATCGCCTCGACCAAATCGAGCACGCGGTCCAGCGCGTCCAGATACGGGGCGATTTCGGTGATTTGCGAGCCGATGTGGCAGTCGATCCCCACGATGGACAGGCCCGGCAAGGCCGCGGCCCGGCAGTAGGTGCTCACGGCGCGGCCATGGGCCACGCCGAACTTGTTCGATTTCAACCCGGTGGAAATGTAGGGATGGGTGCCTGCATCCACATCGGGGTTCACGCGCAGACTCACGCGCGCCTCGATCCCTTCTTGCACGGCCACGGCCGACAGCACCTCCAGCTCGGCTTCGCTTTCCACATTGAAGCACTTCACGCCGGCCCGCAGCGCTGCGCGCATTTCCTCGCGGGTCTTGCCCACGCCGGAGAACACCACGCGATCGGCACTTGCGCCAGCGGCCAGCACGCGCTGGAGCTCGCCGCCGGAGACGATGTCGAAACCACATCCGGCGCGTGCGAAGGTCTGCAGCACGGCCAGATTGGAATTGGCCTTCACCGCGTAGCAGATCAGATGATCGCGGCCGGCCAAAGCGGTTTGATAGGGCGCCAGCGCCGCCAGCATCGCGGCCTGCGAGTAGACATACAGCGGGGTGCCGAAACGATCGGCCAAGGCCGTCAGCTCACAGCCGTCGAGATACAGCGACTCGCCCCGGTAGGCGAGAAAAGGAGCGCCGGGCAATTTCATTGGGGACGTGAGGCAGAAGGGGAGGACGCAGCGGGCGCCGAAGCCGGCTCGGCGGCGGCAGTGGCCGCCGGGGACGCGGCAGGCAGGTACAGCGGCCCCTTCTGGCCGCAGGCCGATAGGCCTACTGGCAGGAGCGTCAGCGCAGCGGCCGCTAGAATGATTGCCCGTTTCGACATGCGCGGATTCTATCGGCGATGGCCCTCGACCCCACCCCCTTGAGCGACAGCGAATACCACGAACGCGCGCAAGCCGTGCTGGCCACGGTGGAAGCCTGGGTGGACCGCCTGCTCGAAGACGATGTGATCGACATCGACACCCACCGCACCGGGGGCTTGCTCGAACTCGTCTTTCCCAGTGGAGCCAAGCTGGTTCTCAACACCCAGCCGCCCTTGCACGAAATCTGGCTGGCGGCCCGCTCCGGGGGCTATCACTACAAGTATGTCCAAGGCCGCTGGCTCGATACCCGCGACGGTGGCGAGTTCTTCGAGCGGCTCGTGCAGTGCGCCAGCGACTTGGCGGGTCAGCCCTTGCCCCCTCCGGCGCGCTGAGGCGGCCGATGCGGCCCGTGGAGGAGGGCGCATGAGGCGCCCCGGTCCGATCACGGCCTGAACAAGTCCAGGATGCTGCGCCGTTCCTCTTCCGGGGTGGGGGTGGAACTCGGTACCGGCGAGGAGTCCATGCCCAGACTCGTGACCCCGGCGCCGTGGGCGTATTCCTCGTAGAACCATTCGCCGCCGACTTGGACCAACCCTGGCGGTGGGTCGAGCTCGCTGACGGGTACACCCTTGAGCGCCGTGGCCATGTAGTCGATCCACACCGGCAGCGCCAGGCCGCCGCCGGTTTCGCGTTCGCCCAGTTTGCGCGGCGTGTCATAGCCGATCCACACCACGGCCACCACCTGGGGCTGGTAGCCGGCGAACCAAGCGTCCATGGCGTCGTTGGTGGTGCCGGTCTTGCCGAACAAGTCGGGCCGCTTCAGCGTGGCCTGGGCCCGGGCCGCCGTGCCGCTGCGGGTGACTTCTTGCAGCAGACTGCTCATCACGAAGGCATTGCGTGGATCGATCGCGCGCATCGACTCGTCCAGCGGCGCGGGGGCATGCTCCACGAGCACCCGGCCGCGGTTGTCGGTGACTTTGGTGATCAGCGAGGGCGGCACCCGGTAGCCGCCATTGGCGAACACCGCATAGGCAGCGGCCATTTGCAGCGGGGTGACCGAACCGGCGCCCAGGGCCAGCGTCAGATAAGGCGGGTGGCGTTCTGGGTCGAAGCCAAAGCGCGTCGCCCATTCCTGCGCATAGGCCGGGGTGATGGCTTCCAATATCCGAATGGACACCATGTTCTTCGAGCGGGCGAGCGCTCGACGCAGCGACATCGGCCCATCGAAAGTGCCATCGTAGTTTTTGGGTTCCCAGGGCTTGCTGCCGGTGGTCGATGCGTCATAGAACAGCGGCGCGTCATTGACCACCGTGGCCGGGGTGAATCCGCGCTCCAGCGCAGCCGAGTAAATGAAGGGCTTGAAGCTCGAGCCGGGTTGGCGCCAGGCCTGGGTGACATGGTTGAAGCGGTTCTTGGCGTAGTCGAAGCCGCCGACCAGCGCGCGGATCTGGCCCGTGCGCGGGTCGAGCGAGACGAAGGCCCCTTCCACCTCGGGCAGTTGCGTGATCGACCAGCCCGCGCGGCCCAAATCGATGACCCGAATCACCGAGCCCACACGGATCTGGATGTTCGGTTTGGCCTTGGGGGACAGGCCGGACTGGGCCGGACGCAGGCCCTCGCCTTGCACCGTGACGGTTTGCCCGTCGGCCAACATGGCCACGACCTTCTTCGGGTCGACCTCGAGCACGACGGCGGCGCGCACTTCGTCATTGTCCGGGTGCTCCACCAGCGCCTCGGCCACCCGGGCATCGATCTGATCCGGGTCCTTGGGCAGATCCACATGGCCCTCGGGGCCGCGATACCACTGACGGCGCTCGTAATCCATGATGCCTTTGCGCAGCGCGCGATAGGCGGCGGCCTGCTCGTCCGAGCGGATCGTGGTGTAGACGTTCAGCCCCCGTGTGTAGCTCTCTTCGCCATACTGGTTGTGGATGAGCTGACGGGCGGTTTCGGCCACGTACTCGGCATGCACCGGCAGGGCCGCAGCCTGCCGGTAGCGCAGCACCTCGGCCTTGGCTGCTGCGTGTTGTTCTTCCGTGATGAAACCGTTGTCCAGCATGCGGTCGATGATGTATTGCTGGCGCACCCGCGCACGCGGCGGGTTGCGGATCGGGTTGTAGGCCGTGGGCGCCTTGGGCAGACCGGCCAGCATCGCTGCCTCGGCGATGCTGATGTCTTTCAGATCCTTGCCGAAATAGATCTCCGCGGCGGCAGCAAAGCCATAGGCCCGCTGGCCGAGGTAGATCTGGTTCATGTACAGCTCGAGGATCTCGTCCTTGCTCAACAGGCTCTCGATCTTGAGCGCCAGCAGCACCTCGTAGATCTTGCGAGTAAGAGTTTTCTCGGAAGACAGATAGAAATTGCGGGCCACCTGCATCGTGATCGTCGAGGCGCCTTGGCTGCCGACCGAACCGAAGTTGGCCAGGGCTGCTCGCAACATGCCCTTGTAATCGATGCCGCTGTGATCGTAGAAACGCGCATCCTCGATGGCCAAGACCGCGTGTTTCATCACCGCGGGGATCTGCTCGATCGGCACGAACTTGCGGCGCTCCTCACCGAACTCCCCCAGCAGCACGCCGTCGGCGGAGAACACCCGCATCGGCAGCTTGGGTCGATAGTCGGTCAGGCCATCGATGTCAGGCAGATTGGGGTAAGCCACGGCCAGCGCGATGGCCGCCAGCATCGCGCCAGCGGCTGCGGCGGCGGCCAGCAGTCCCAACGCCCAGGCGACTAAACGGGCCGTCCATCGAGCCCAGGAGGGCCCAGCAGAGCGACCCTGCGGCGAAGACGAGCGGGAAGATTCAGACATGCATGCGCTTTCGATGGGCCGCTACGCAAAGAGCGGACAAGCCGGCTACGGGCCAGCATTTGCCCCGGCGCCGTGCGCCGCGGGGGCGGTGGGCCGCCGATGCGAGGATTATAGGAACAGCCCTGCGGCGGCGACGGCTGCGTGGACGATATCCGCCGCGCATGCGCGCCGCATTCGGACACAGTTTGTTTCAATCTCGAGGCGGGCTCAGGGTTCTCCCGCAAGCCGGGTTTTGGCGTTCACTTTTGGCAACGGAAACAAACGTTCAAACCGTGAAAAAATCTTTGTTGCACAAAGGGTTTACTGCTAGCATTGAAGTAACTTATTAACAATCCGGCGCACCTTTCCTGCCGTTGGGGGACTCCGTGAGCTTTCTTGACGTTTTGCTGGGCCGCAAGCATCCGCCGCTTGTCGGGCTGGACATCAGCTCGTCCAGCGTGAAGCTGGTCGAGCTGGGGCAGACTGCTTCTGGCGAATACGTCGTCGAACGTTTCGCGACCGAGAGTTTCGAAAAGGGCTGGATCGCCGATGGCCAGATCGAGAAGTTCGACGAGGTGGCCGAGGCGGTACGCCGCGTGGTGGTCAAGAGCGGCACACGCACCAAGCATGTGGCCATGGCCATGCCACAGTCCTCGGTGATCACCAAGAAGATCGTGCTGCCGGCGGGCTTGCGTGAAGAAGAGCTCGAAATGCAAGTCGAGTCCGAAGCCAACCAATACATTCCCTTCTCGCTCGATGAGGTCAGCCTGGACTTTTGCGTGATCGGCCCCAGCCCCACCTCGGCGGGCGATGTGGAAGTGTTGATCGCTGCGTCCCGCAAAGACCGGGTGCAGGACCGTCAGGGCTTGGCCGAGGCCGCAGGGCTCAAGCCGGTGGTGCTCGACATCGAATCACATGCCTCGCGCTTGGCCGTCAGCCGCCTGATCCGGGCCTTGCCCAACGAAGGGCGCGACATGCTGGTGGCTTTGTTCGAAATCGGCGCCGAGACCACGAGCCTGAAAGTGCTGCGAGACGATGAGCTGCTGTACGACCGTGACCAAGCCTTTGGCGGCAGCCAGCTCACCCAGCTGATTTCCCGCCAGTACGGCTTCTCGTTCGAGGAGGCCGAGCAGAAGAAGCTCGCCGGGGACCTGCCCGAGGACTACGAGCAAACCATCCTCAATCCTTTCGTGGACAGCATGGCCCAGGAAGTCGGCCGCGCGCTGCAGTACTTCTTCACCAGCACGCCGCATCACAAGGTGCACTACGTGATGCTGGCCGGTGGCAGCGCCGCCTTGCCCGGCCTGAAGGAGCGCGTCACCGCGCAGACCGGCTTCGCCTCGATGATCGTCAATCCCTTCGAAGGCATGAAGCTCGGCTCCAGCGTGCGTGAGAGCAAGCTGCGCCGGGAGGCGCCGTCCTACCTGACGGCGTGCGGCTTGGCGATGCGGAGGTTCCTGCAATGATCCTCATCAACCTGCTTCCCCACCGGGAAGAAAAACGCCGCCGCCGCAAGCAAGCCTTTTTTGCCGTTCTGGGCTTCTCGGCCTTGGGCGGGGCGCTCATCGTGGCACTGTGGTATGCCGTGCTGCAACAAATGATCTCCACCCAGCAAGAGCGCAACGCCTTCTTGCAGCAGGAAATCGCCAAGCTCGACGAGCAGATCAAAGACATTGCCAACCTGCGCGCGGAAATCGAAGCGCTCAAGGCGCGGCAGCGGGCCGTGGAGGATTTGCAGACCGATCGCAACATGCCCGTGCACCTGCTCAACGAGTTGGTGCGCCAAACGCCCGAAGGCGTGTACCTGACGGCCATCCGACAAGATGGGCAGGCCGTGTCCATCAACGGGGTGGCTCAGACCAACGAGCGCGTGTCCGAGATGTTGCGCAACACGGCTTACAACTCCACGTGGCTGGAGCGTCCCGAGCTCATCGAGATCAAGGCGGCCAACGTGCGCACCGATGGGCGCGAACAGCGCCGGCTCTTCGAATTTTCGATGCGCGTGTCGCTCAAGCGTCCGCAGGATGCTTCGGCGCCGGCTGCGGCGGCCAGCGCGCCGGTGGGTTCGCCTTCTTGAGGAAGACGTCATGGCCAAAGCAAACCTCAATTTGAGCGAGCTGTCGGACGAGATCGCCTCGCAGTTCCGGGGGCTGGATCCGAACGAGCCCGGCCAGTGGCCCATCCTCCCGCAGGTGACCGTGTGGCTGCTGGCGGCCGTGGCCGTGGTGGTGCTGGGGTGGTTTCTGGTGCTGACGGGCGAATCCGACCTGCTGGAGGCCGAGCGCAACCGCGAGCCCGAATTGAAACAGACCTACCGCAGCAAGCTGGCCCAGGCGGTCAACCTGGGCGAGCTGCGCAAGCAGCGCCTGCAGGTGCAGGAATACGTCACCCAGCTCGAGAAGCAACTGCCGGGCAAGGCCGAGATGGACGCCTTGCTGTCGGACATCAACCAGGCCGGTCTGGGTCGGGCCTTGCAGTTCGAGTTGTTCCGTCCTGGCCAAGTGGTCGTCAAGGACTATTACGCCGAACTGCCCATCGCGATCCGCGTGACCGGTCGCTACCATGACATCGGCGCCTTCACGGCCGACATCGCCAATCTCTCGCGTATCGTGACCTTGCACGGCCTCAACGTGGCCGTGCCCAAGGCTGGCGATGCCAGCGGGGCGCTGGCCATGGAAGCGACGGCGCGCACCTACCGCTATCTGGATCCGTCGGAGATCGAAGCACAGCGCAAGGCCAAGGCCGAGGCTGCCAAGCAGGGGGGCAAGAAATGATCTTCCGGTCGATGATGTCGCGCGCCGTGCCCGTGGTGGCCGCACTGGCTGCCCTGTCGGGCTGCGGTGGGCCGCAGGATGAGTTGCAGGCGTGGATGGAGCAGCAAAAGCGCGAGGTGCAGCCCCGCGTCGTTCCGCTGGATCCCCCCAAGACCTTCAACCCACAGGCCTATGTGGCTGCCGACGGGGTCGATCCCTTCAGCGTCCAGAAGCTGACCGTGGCGCTCAAGCAGGAGGCCCGCCAACCCAACTCGCTGATTGCTGCCGAGCTCAACCGGCGGCGCGAACCGCTCGAGGCCTATCCCCTGGACAGCATGACCATGGTCGGCAGTGTGTCCCGTCAGGGGCGCCAGTACGCCTTGCTGCGCGTGGACAACCTGCTCTACCAGGTCAAGGTGGGCGACTACCTGGGGCAAAACTACGGCCGCATCACCCGTATCACCGAGACGGAGGTTTCTCTCCGGGAGATCGTTCAGGACGCCGCTGGTGAGTGGATCGAGCGCACCAGCAGCCTGCAGCTTCAGGAGAAGACCCAATGAGAACCATGCAGCAACACACCAAGAGGAAGAACCTGCGCATCGGCGCCCTGGGGCTGGTCTTGTTCGTGGCACCGGTGTTGGCCTTGGCCCAGGCGGCCATCCGCTCGATCAGCGCCAGCCAGAGCGCGGGCGCCGAAGTCGTGCGCATCGAGTTGTCCCAACCGCTGCAGGCCGTGCCCAATGGCTTTACCGTGCAGACCCCGCCGCGCATCGCCATCGACCTGCCGGGCGTCTCCAGTGAGCTGCCGCGCTCCAACCTGGACATCAATCAGGGCAATGTGCGCTCGGCGGTCGTGGCCCAGTCGGGCGAGCGCACCCGCATCGTGCTCAACCTGAAGCAGCCGGCCAGCTACACCGCGCAGCTCCAAGGCAATGCTTTGCTGCTGGTGCTGGAAAACACCGCGCAGGCGGCCGCTGCCGCAGGCAGCACCGTGCATTTCGCCCCCAGCGCCAACGAGACCGTGCAGGCCTTGCGCGGCATTGATTTCCGCCGCGGTGCCGCAGGTGCGGGGCGCGTGGTGGTCGATTTGCCCAGCACCCAGGTCGGCGTGGACATTCGGCAGCAAGGTGCGAACCTGGTCGTGGAGTTCCCGCGCACGAGCCTGCCCGACAGCTTGCGCCGTCGCTTGGACGTGACCGATTTTGGCACCCCGGTGCAGACGGTCACCGCCACGCAAGTCGGTGACATGGTGCGGATGGTCGTCCAGCCGTTTGGCAACTGGGAGCACAGCGCCTACCAAACCGACAACCAGTTCGTGCTGGAGGTGCGGCCGCAGAAGGAAGATCCCAACCGTCTGGTGCAAGGCCCCAGCTTCCAGGGCGAGAAGCTCTCGCTGAACTTCCAGAACATCGAGGTGCGTTCACTGTTGCAGGTGATCGCCGATTTCACCAACTTCAACGTCGTGACCAGCGACTCCGTCACCGGCAATGTCACGCTGCGCTTGCGCGACGTGCCCTGGGATCAGGCCCTGGAAATCATTTTGCAGGCCAAGGGACTGGGCTACCGCAAGACTGGCAACGTGCTGTGGGTGGCGCCCAAAGATGAAATCGCGGCCAAAGAGAAGCTCGAACTGGAGGCCAAGGCCCAGATCGCCCAGCTCGAACCCTTGCGCACCCAGTCCTTCCAGCTCAACTATGCCAAGGCCACCGACGTGGTGCGCAGCTTGGTCGGCTCCGGCGGTGGGGCCGGTGTGCCCGGGGCGCCGGGCGGTGGCGCTGGCGGCATGCGCATCCTCACGCCGCGCGGCAGCGTCATCGCCGAGCCGCGCACCAACCAGCTGTTCATCACGGACATCGCCTCCAAGCTGGAAGAAGTGCAACAGCTCATCAGCAAGATCGACATTCCAGTGCGGCAGGTCATGATCGAGGCGCGCATCGTCGAGGCCGATGACAGCTTTGGCCGCCAGTTGGGGGTGAAGCTGGGCGCGACCGACTTGCGCGGGATCCGGGGCGGCACGCCGGGCTGGAGCCTGGGGGGCAACAACCGCATCGGCATCGGCGGCACCTACCTCGGCATCGGCGAGCAAACCCTGCAAACCGCCGTCACCGGGGGCAGCTACATCCCGAACAGCTATTTCGTGAACCTGCCGGCGCAGTCCATCGATGGGGCCAATCCGGCGTCGCTGGCGCTGTCGTTGTTCAGCTCCACGGCCAACCGTTTTCTCAATCTGGAGATTTCGGCCCTGGAAGCCGATGGGCGCGGTCGCGTCGTGTCCAGCCCGCGCGTCATCACGGCCGACCAGGTGACCGCGCTGATCGAGCAGGGCACCGAGCTGCCCTATCAGAACGCCACCTCCAGCGGTGCTACCAGCGTGGAATTCCGCAAGGCCAGCCTCAAGCTCGAGGTCAAACCGCAGATCACGCCCGAAGGCGGCATCATCCTGGATGTGGACGTCAACAAAGACACCCCGGGCATCCTGACGCCCGGCGGCTATGCGATCGACACCAAGCATGTGAAGACCCAAGTGCTGGTGGAAAACGGCGGCACGGTCGTGATCGGCGGCATCTTCACGATGAGCGAGCGTGAGGACGTCAGCAAGGTGCCCTTGCTGGGAGACATCCCGGTGTTGGGCCACCTGTTCAAGCAGCGCGGCACGTCTCGCGAGAAAACCGAGTTGTTGGTCTTCCTCACCCCGCGCATCGTCTCCGAGCGCGGCGGGGTGCAGTGAGGGCGCGCTGGCGCGTGTTGACCGCACACACGCATGGCGGCTGAGGCAATTACATTCAAAGGTCTTTCAATGGCTGGTATCGCAAAACGATTGAGGGATGTGGGGGCGATCGTCGCCGCGGCGATGGTGCTGGGGGCCTGTGGCGGCGGAGGAGGAAGCGCAGGGGATCCTTTGTATGGTGGAGGCTCGGGGTCCGGATCCGGCTCGGGATCGGGTAGCGGCGGAAGCTCCTCTGGCGGAGGGATTTCGGATGTCAGCACCAACGTCCCCACGCAAAAATCGTTGTCGATTTCGGCGGAAAAGTACGCGTTGGACTGGTCGAAAGATGGTGATGAGACAACGATTTCCGTCCGTGTGACCGATACCGCAGGCAACCCGGTGCCAGAAGGCACGCGGGTGCAGTTTTCCACCGAAGGCGGTCAGATCCAGACGTCTTGTACCTTGTCTGGGGTGACCGGAACGAGCGCGAACATCAGCGCATGCAGCGTGACCTTTGCGACGCAGAACCGGCGGCCTGCCGATGGTTTCGTGACGATCCTGGCCTGGTTGGATGGCGAAGAGGCCTATGTCGATGTGAATGGCAACGGTCGCTACGACTCTGGCGAACCTTTCTGGGATGCGGGTCGATTGTTCCGCGATGACAATGAAAGCGAAGCTTACGAATCCGGGTTCGATGAGCTCAACCTTGGCGCGACGGCTTCGGGTTCTTTGGGTATCGGGACGGTGGCCTGTTCTTTCCCGACGGCATATCCCAACTATCTGAACAGCAACTCCATTCCGCGGTCTGTTCCTGATACGTGTGATGGGGTGTGGGGCCGCTCAATCATTCGCACGCGCATCGTGCTTCCGGTGTCGGATCCACGTTTTATGGGGCTGGAGGCCACCGGTGCGCCGGCGGAAGTTCGTTTGTACTCGGACTTTGGGACCAACCGCACTGCTGCGCCTGCTGGGACGACCCTGTCCGTGCAGGGGGCGCCCAGTGGGTGCACGATTTCCGTGTCTCCGGCGCAAGTGAGCAATGGGGATGTCTACCCAACGGTGCATCGTCTCGTTGGTTCGGGCACTTCTTGTTCGGGGGCTTCAGCGACGGTCGTCGCCAAGTTTGGTACTTTCGAAAGCAATACGGTGACAGTGACGCTACCTTGAGGCCGCGGTGATGCCGAGTCGCCACCGTTCCACGGTTGCCTGACCATTGCAGACAAGACCAGGCTCTGTCGAATCCACCGTGCCCAGGCCGGTGGCCCTGGTGGGCTTGCCCGGCAGTGGCAAGTCCACCATTGGGCGCCAGCTGGCGCGGCGCTTGGGCGCTGATTTCATCGATACCGATGTGTTGATCGAAAAGCGCTTGGGCGAGACCATCCGGGCTTTTTTCGAACGCGAAGGCGAAGACCGGTTTCGACAGATCGAGCACGATATCTTGCGCGAGCTTTTGGCCGAGCCTCGTGGCGGTGTGCTGGCCACCGGTGGCGGCATCGTGCTGCGTGCAGACAATCGGCGGCTTTTGTCGCAAGGGGCCACGGTGGTGTACCTGCGGTCCTCGCCAGAGGACTTGGCGCGTCGCTTGCGCCATGACCGTCAACGGCCTTTGCTGCAGGTGGCCAATCCCTTGGCCAAGTTGCGCGAACTGTACCGGGTGCGTGACCCGTTGTACCGCGAGGTGGCGCATTTCTCGGTGGAGACGGGCCGGCCCTCGGTGGCCCTGTTGACCCAAACCATTGCCACGCAGCTGGAGTTGAGCGGCCGGTGGCCCTTGTCGGCCGAGGGCGCTTGACGATCCACTACACTGCGGCGCATGCAAGAACGCGGTCTCGTATCCCCGGTGTTCCAGACGTTGACGGTCGAACTGGCCGAGCGCAGCTATTCCATCCTGATCGGCCCCGGTCTGCTGGCGTCGTCGGACAGCTATGCAGGGCTGCCGCACAGCCGGACGGCGGCCATCGTCAGCAACGAGACGGTCGCGCCCTTGTATGCCGAACGTTTGGCCAGCGCCTTGGCGGCTCGGCATGAACGGGTGATCCAGATCGTGTTGCCCGATGGCGAGGCGTACAAAGACTGGCCGACGCTGGACCGCATCTTCGATGCCTTGCTGGCCGCAGGCTGCGATCGCAAGACGGTGTTGTATGCACTGGGCGGCGGGGTGATCGGCGACATGACCGGCTTTGCCGCGGCTTGTTTCATGCGTGGGGTGCCCTTCGTGCAAGTGCCCACGACGCTGCTGGCGCAGGTGGATTCTTCGGTCGGCGGCAAGACGGCGATCAACCACCCGCGCGGCAAGAACATGATCGGTGCGTTCTATCAGCCGCTGCGGGTGGTGTGCGATCTGGATGTGCTCGACACCCTGCCCGAGCGTGAGCTGTCGGCCGGCTTGGCCGAAGTGATCAAGTACGGGCCGATCGCCGATCCGGCATTTCTGGACTGGATCGAGGCCCACATCGATGCTTTGCGCGCCCGCGACAAGGCTGCGCTGGCCTATGCGGTGCGTCGCTCTTGTGAGATCAAGGCCCAAGTGGTGGGGCAGGACGAGCGGGAGTCCGGCTTGCGCGCGATCCTGAACTTCGGCCACACCTTCGGGCATGCGATCGAGGCCGGGCTGGGCTACGGCCAATGGCTGCATGGCGAGGCAGTGGGCTGCGGCATGGTGATGGCCAGCGAGCTGTCGGCCCGCCTGGGCGGAATGCCCGATGGCTTCGTCCAGCGCATGCGTGGGCTGATCGAGCGCGCCGGCTTGCCGGTGGTGGGCCCCGGCTTGGGGGTGCCGCGTTACCTCGAGCTGATGCGGGTGGACAAGAAGAACGAAGGCGGGGAGATCCGCTTCGTCGTCATCGAGGCGCTGGGGCGTGCGGCAGTGCGTGCGGTGCCCGAGGCCCTGGTGGCCGAAGTGATCGAGGCCTGCACGGCCTGAACTCCGATGCAGGACGCCATGCTCGCCCCCTATGCGTGCGATCCGGCCCGCTCGCGGGGGCGGCGTCATCCCGAGCCGGATGCGCCGACTCGCAACGCGTTCCAGCGCGATCGCGACCGCATCGTGCACAGCACCGCGTTCCGGCGTCTGGTCTACAAGACCCAGGTCTTCCTGAACCACGAGGGCGATTTGTTTCGCACCCGTCTGACGCATTCGCTGGAAGTGGCCCAATTGGGCCGCTCCATCGCCCGGGTGCTAGGGTTGCACGAGGATTTGGTCGAGGCGATTGCGCTGGCGCATGATCTGGGCCACACGCCGTTCGGCCATGCCGGGCAAGACGCCTTGAACGAATGCATGCGCGAGGACGGTGGCTTCGAGCACAACCTGCAGAGCCTGCGGGTGATCGACGAGCTGGAGGAGCGCTATCCGGGCTTCGATGGTTTGAATCTGAGTTTCGAGACCCGCGAAGGCGTGCTCAAGCATTGCTCGCGCGCGAATGCTCAGCGCTTGGGGGAGGTGGGGCGACGTTTTCTGGATGGCACGCGGCCCAGTCTGGAAGCCCAGTTGTGCAATCTGGCCGACGAAATCGCTTACAACGCGCACGACATCGATGACGGCGTGCGCTCGGGGCTGTTGCGGTTCGAGCAACTGGACGAGGTGTCCTTGGTGGCCCGTTACCGGCATGCGGTGTTGCGTGAGCATCCTGATCTGCCGGCCAAGCGGGTGCTGGCCGAGGCGATCCGTCGGATGTTGTCGGACCAGGTGTATGACGTCATCGATGCGACGCGTGCGGCTTTGGCCATCCATCGACCCAAGGATGTGGACGAAGTGCGTGCCTTGCCGGTGTTGGTGAGCTTCAGCGCGGCCATGCGCGCACAAAGCGATGAACTGAAGCGTTTCTTGCGCGCCAATCTCTATCGCCATCCGCAGGTGGTGGAGACCACCGAACGCGGCAAGCAAGTGGTGCGGGAGTTGTTCGCCGCCTATGAGCAAGATCCGCGGGAGATGCCGGCCGATCACTGGCGCGATGGGCGCAAGGGGCGCCGGGCGATTGCCGACTATATCGCGGGCATGACCGACCGTTTTGCCATCCGCGAGCACGAGCGCTTGACGGGGCGGCGACTGTTTTGATCAGGGGGTGGCGAAACGCCACACCCCGTCGTCTGCGCGTTGGCGCTGCAGGCGACCCTCGAACCACAAGGCGTGCAAATGGGCCAGGGCCTCGCCCATGGCAAACGTGGTTTGGTGCAGATCGAGCGGGCGCTTGAACATGACGCCCAGCAGGTCGGCCGCGCTGCGCGGAGACTGACGACAGGCCTGCATCACTTCGTGCAGGCGTTCGGCATGGTGCGCCTGCAACTGCCGCACCCGCTCGTGCAGTCCGAGGAAGGGGCGCCCGTGCGAGGGCAGGACCAAGGTGTGTTCGTGCAAGCTGCACAGGCTTTGGATCGAGGCAAGGTACAGCGGCAGGGGGTTGCCTTCCGGTTCGAGGTCGAAGACGCTGACATTGGTGGAGATGCGCGGCAGCAGCATGTCTCCGGCAATCAGCATCGGGCCGCCGTCTTCGGTGTACAGCGAGATGTGTTCCGGGGCATGGCCATGGCCGGCAATGCATCGCCAAGCGCGATCGCCGATGCGCAGGACTTGGCCGTCCATCAGGCGGCGGAACTGCTCGGGGACCTGCGGCACCATCGAGGCGTAGTAATTGCCACGTTGGCGCACCTGTTCGATCGATGCCGGTTCGGTGAGGCCGTGGCTGGCAAAAAAAGCGGCGGCTGCTTCTCCGCCGTGCCCCTCGGCGCGCAGGCTTGCCGCGCGTGCGGCATGGTAGTCCGTCGCGCTGATCCACATTCGGCACTGCCAACGCTCGGTCAGCCAGTGGGCCAGGCCGATGTGGTCGGGGTGCATGTGCGTGACGATCACACGCAGCACGGGCAGCCCGTCGAGCTCCTGGGCGAAGATCCGTTCCCAGGCCTGGCGTGTCGTATCGTTGGCGATGCCGCAGTCCACCAGCGTCCAGCCTTCTCGGCCGTCGAGCCGGTCGCGCAGCAGCCACAGATTGATGTGGTCCAGCGCAAAGGGCAGGCCCATGCGCACCCAGCGCAAGCCTGGGGCCACCTCCAGGCTGCCAGCCGGCGGCGGCAGGCGTTCCCCCAGCGGGTAGTGCAGACGCTGTTCCTGCGGGTTCATTCGCTACACTTTACGTAAACGTCATTCGTTCCAGTATAGGCAGGCATGGCCAATTCTGCTGTCACCCCCGCGTCGCCCACCTACACCATCAGTGAGTTGGCGCGTGAATTCGATCTGACCACGCGCGCCATCCGCTTTTACGAAGACTGCGGGCTGCTCAGTCCGCAGCGCAGCGGCCCGAACGGACGCAACCGCATCTACACCGCGCGCGACCGTACGCGGCTGAAGCTGACCTTGCGCGGCAAGCGGCTGGGCTTGAGCCTGGCCGAAATCAAGGAACTGGTGGACATGTACGAGTCGCCCCGCGATACCGTGCCCCAGTTGAAGAAGTTTTTGGTCGTGCTGGCGGCCCATCGGGAGCAGCTCGAACAGCAGCTGGCCGATTTGCAGGTGACACTGGAGGAAGTGAGCAGCCACGAACGCGAGGCGCGGCGTTTGTTGAACGAATTCGAGCGCAAGAAACGCGCCTGACACCCCTGGGCCGGGCGGCGGCGGTGGAGGCCATAATTGACGTTTACGTCAACGTCAATTAGGCTGTGGGTTTTCGCCGTCGAGGCCGAAGGAGTGTTCCATGTCCCGTGCGCATGAGTGGGTGCCGGCCGACCCGGACTTCGCTGCCCGGGTGCGGGCTTCGTTCGCGCGCCAAGCGGTGATGGCCACGCTGGGCATCGGGCTGGAAGAGGTGCAAGCCGGGCGGGTGGTGTTGACGATGCGTCACCGGCAAGACTTGACTCAGCAGCATGGTTTTTTGCATGCCGGTGTGGTGTCCACCGCACTGGACTCGGCCTGCGGCTATGCCGCGTTTTCCCTGATGCCGGCGCAGGCCGGGGTGCTGACCATCGAATTCAAGGTGAACCTGCTGGCGCCTGCGCGCGGGCCGGACTTTCGCATCGAGGCCGAGGTCACCAAGGCCGGCCGCAGCATTTCGGTGGTCGATGGCCGGGCCTTGGAAGTCGGTGCGGCCGGCTCGCGCCTGGTGGCCACGATGACCGCCACGCTGATGACCGTGCTCGGACGCCCCGACGTGCAGCATTGAGCGGCCAGCAGCGAAGTTTTCGTAGACGAAGGAACCATGACCATGCAAGTGCCCGGACTCAACTTTCAGCTTGGCGAAGACATCGATGCGCTGCGCGAGGCGGTGCACACCTTCGCGCAGGCCGAGATCGCCCCGCGCGCGGCCGAGATCGACCGCACGGACCAGTTCCCGATGGACCTGTGGCGCAAGATGGGCGAGCTGGGCGTGCTGGGCATCACGGTGGAGGAAGCCTATGGCGGGGCGGCCATGGGCTATTTGGCCCACATGGTCGCGATGGAGGAGATCAGCCGCGCCAGCGCGTCGGTGGGTCTGTCGTACGGGGCGCACTCCAACCTGTGCGTCAACCAGATCCGGCGCAATGGCACCGAGGCCCAAAAGCGCAAGTACCTGCCCAAGCTGATCAGCGGTGAGCATGTGGGCGCGCTGGCCATGAGCGAGCCCGGCGCCGGCTCGGATGTGGTGAGCATGAAGCTGCGCGCCGAGGACAAGGGCGGCTACTACCTGCTCAATGGCAGCAAGATGTGGATCACCAATGGGTCCGATGCCGATACCTTGGTGGTCTATGCCAAAACCGAGCCCGAGCTGGGCGCCCGCGGCATCACGGCGTTCATCGTCGAGAAGGGCATGAAGGGCTTTTCGGTGGCGCAAAAGCTCGACAAGCTGGGCATGCGTGGCAGCCACACCGGTGAGCTGGTGTTCGACAACGTCGAGGTGCCGGCGGACAATGTCTTGGGCGCGGTCAACGGTGGTGCCAAGGTGCTGATGAGCGGCCTGGACTATGAGCGCGCGGTGCTGGCCGCTGGGCCGGTGGGCATCATGCAGGCGGTGATGGACAACGTCATCCCGTACATCCACGATCGCAAGCAGTTTGGCCAGAGCATTGGTGAGTTCCAACTCATCCAAGGCAAGCTGGCCGACATGTACACCACGCTGCAGGCGGCGCGCGCCTTCTTGTACACCGTGGGCAAGAACTTGGATCGATTGGGCAGCGAGCATGTGCGCCAGGTGCGCAAGGACTGCGCCAGCGTGATCCTGTGGTGCGCCGAGAAGGCCACCTGGATGGCCGGAGAAGGCATCCAGATCTTCGGCGGCAATGGGTACATCAATGAGTATCCCTTGGGCCGGCTGTGGCGCGATGCCAAGCTGTACGAAATCGGCGCGGGCACCAGCGAGATCCGGCGCATGCTGATCGGGCGGGAGTTGTTCGCCGAGACGATGTGAGGGCGGCCGCAGACGCTGCGGCTTGCACACGGTCGGGCCGATCCTTTGCACAATACGTTGGCGTCGATCGGGAAGGCGGGCGCCAGCGCAGGCCTTCTGCGTCGAACGTCGATGGCGCGTCGGCCGTGGCGCGGCTGGGCCGTCAGGGAGGGCTCAGCGCGGCAGCCGTCGCAGGGCAGCCCTTTTTCGGAGATCAGGATGTTCCCTCAGAAGCTCACGGATCCGCGCGCGTTTCACATTGCCGCGGCCCTGCTGGAGGGTTTCAATCGGCACTACCGTCTGTTTCGCCAGACCAGCATCGAGGCCAAGCGCCGCTTCGAGTTGGCCGACTGGCATGGCCAGCAGCGCGCGCAGCGCGAGCGCATCGAGTTCTACGACAAGCGTGTGGCCGAGGCGGTGGAGCGCTTGCAGCGGGAGTTCAGCGCCCATGAGCTGCCGATGGACGTGTGGCACCAGGTCAAGCTGCACTACATCGGTTTGCTGACCAATCATTTGCAGCCCGAGCTGGCCGAGACCTTCTTCAACTCGGTGACGACCAAGATCTTGCACCGTAGTTACTTCCACAACGATTTCATCTTCGTGCGTCCGGCGATCTCGACCGAATACCTCGAGAACGACGAGCCGGGCTCGCAGCCGACCTACCGCGCCTATTACCCGACCCGCGAGACCCTGCGCGAGACGCTGCTGCGGGTGGTGACGAATTTTCAGCTGGCCGTGGAGTTCGAGGACCTGGGGCGCGATGTGGACTTCGTGTTGCAGGCCATGCGCAGGGAGTTTGGCGACGTGCGGCTGCGCACGAACTTCCAGCTGCAGGTGTTGTCGTCGCTGTTCTTCCGCAACAAGGGAGCCTATATCGTCGGCAAGATCGTCAACGGGTTTCGCGAGATTCCGTTTGCGCTGCCGATTTTGCACACCTCGCGGCGCCAGTTGGTCATCGATGCAGCCTTGTTCGGCGAGGACGACCTGCAGATGCTCTTCAGCTTCGCGCGGGCCTATTTCATGGTGGACATGGAAATCCCGGCCGCGTATGTGCAATTCTTGCGTTCGCTGATGCCTCGCAAGCCGCGGTCGGAGATCTACAACGCGCTGGGTCTGCACAAGCAGGGCAAGAACCTGTTCTATCGCGATTTTCTCTACCACTTGAGGCATTCCAGCGATCGCTTCCGTATCGCGCCGGGCATCAAGGGCATGGTCATGTTGGTGTTCGACCTGCCTTCGTTTCCTTATGTGTTCAAGGTCATCAAGGATTTCTATCCGCCGCAGAAAGACACCTCGCGCGAGCTGATCCAGCGCAAATACTTGCTGGTCAAGACACACGACCGCGTCGGGCGCATGGCCGACACGTTGGAGTATTCGAACGTGGCGTTTCCGCGTTCGCGTTTCGAAGACGAGCTGGTGGCTGAATTGAAGCATTTTTGCGGCAGCCAGATCGAAGAAGATGGCGACGATCTGGTCATTCGTCATCTGTACATCGAGCGGCGCATGATTCCGCTCAACATCTACTTGCAGGAAGCCTCGCCAGCACAAATCGAGCACGCGGTGATCGAGTATGGCAACGCCATCAAAGACCTGGTGGCGGCCAACATCTTCCCGGGCGACATGCTCTGGAAGAACTTCGGCGTCACGCGGCATGGCAAAGTGGTGTTTTACGACTACGACGAGATCGAATACCTCACCGACTGCAATTTCCGCAAGGTGCCCCAGCCGCGTACCGAGGAAGAAGAGTTGTCGGGCGAGGTGTGGTACAGCGTGGGGCCGAAAGATGTCTTCCCGGAAACCTTTGGGCCCTTTTTGCTGAGCAACCCGACCGTGCGCGAGGTGTTCATGCGTCACCACGCCGAATTGCTCGACCCGGCCTATTGGCAGGCGCACAAGGAGCGCATCCTGGCCGGCCATGTCCACGACGTGTTCCCTTACGAGGCGCACAAGCGCTTCGTCCGGCTGCGTCAGGCGCAGCCGCCCTCATCGCCTCAGGCGGCCGGCCATCCTGCTGCGGTGTCCTGAGGCTTGACCCATTCCCCGTGTTTCCCGAAGGAGAGCATCATGTCCGACCCCATCGTCATCGTTTCTGCGGCCCGCACCCCGATCGGGGGCTTGCTGGGTGATTTCGCTGGTCTGCAAGCCTGGGAACTGGGGGCAGTGGCCATTCGCGCGGCGGTCGAGCGCGCCGGCATCGAGCCGGCGGCCGTGGACGAGGTGCTCATGGGCAACTGCCTGATGGCCGGTCAGGGCCAGGCCCCGGCGCGTCAGGCTGCGCGTCGCGCCGGCCTGCCCGATACGGCCGGTGCGGTCACGCTGTCGAAGATGTGCGGCTCGGGCATGCGCGCGATGATGTTCGCGCACGACATGCTGGCCGCCGGCAGCGCCGATGTGATGGTGGCCGGCGGCATGGAAAGCATGACCAATGCGCCGCACTTGGCGTTCATCCGCAAAGGGCAGAAGTATGGCGCGACGGCGTTCTACGACCACATGGCGCTGGACGGCCTGGAGGACGCCTACGAGCGTGGCAAGGCCATGGGCGTGTTCGCCGAAAGCTGTGTGGCCAAGTACGGTTTCAGCCGGCAGGCGCAGGATCAATACGCCATCACCTCCACCGAGCGGGCTCGTCGCGCCAATGAGGATGGCAGCTTCGCCTGGGAGATCGTGCCGGTGTCGGTGCCGGGCAAGGGCGGCGAGGTGAGCATCACCCAGGACGAGCAGCCCGCCAAGGCCAAGCTGGACAAGATTCCGAGCCTCAAGCCGGCCTTCAAGAAAGACGGCAGCATCACGGCGGCCACGTCGTCGAGCATCTCCGATGGTGCGGCGGCGTTGGTGATGATGCGCCAGTCCACCGCGGCCAAGTTGGGCGTCAGGCCGCTGGCACGCATCGTGGCCCACAGTCTGCATGCCCAGGCGCCCGAATGGTTCACCACGGCTCCGGTGGGCGCCATCGACAAGGTGCTGAAGAAAGCCGGCTGGGTGGCCAAAGACGTGGATCTGTGGGAGATCAACGAAGCGTTTGCCGCGGTGACCATGGCGGCGATGACCGAGCACAAGCTGCCGCACGAGAAGGTCAATGTCAACGGCGGGGCCGTGGCGCTGGGCCATCCCATCGGCGCCAGCGGTGCGCGCATCGTCGTGACGCTGCTTGGGGCCTTGCGTCAACGTGGCTTGAAGAAGGGCGTGGCCTCGCTGTGCATCGGCGGCGGGGAAGCCACGGCCATCGCGGTGGAAATGCTTTGACGGGGTGAATGATGCGGGTCCTGGTCATTGGTGCGTCGCGCGGGCTGGGGCTGGAGTTCGCCCGCCAATATCGCCAAGCAGGCGACCATGTGGTGGCTACGGCGCGTAGCGACGATGCTTTGGCGCGGTTGCGGGGCCTGGGCTGCGAGGCTTGGCCGCTGGACTTGCTGGATGCGGCCAGCGTGGCCGCATTGGGCTGGCGGCTGGATGGACAGCGCTTCGATGCCGTGATCTTCAATGCCGGGGTGTATGGTCCGCGCACGCAGGGTCTCGAGACGCCCACGCAGGACGATTTCGATGCGGTGATGCGCACCAACGTGCTGGGGCCCATGCGTGTGCTGCCGCAGCTCGAGCCGGTCTTGGCTCAGGACGCCAAGCTCATGGTGCTGTCGTCGATGATGGGCTCGATCGGCCAGCGCAGCACGAGCACGGGCTGGCTGTATCGGGCGTCCAAAGCTGCGCTGAATTCGGTGCTGCGCGATGTCGCCCTCGCGCTTGGGCCGCGGGGCATCACCTGTGTGGCCGTGCATCCGGGCTGGGTACGCACCGACATGGGCGGGCCCCATGCCAGCCTGGCTCCCGAAGACAGTGTGGCCCGCTTGCGCCAGTTGCTCGCGCGTCTGCGACCCGAGGACAACGGGCATTTCCTTCACTACGACGGCACACCGATTGCCTGGTGAGCCGCGCATCCGAGCCAAGACATCATGCTGTTGAGCGAAGATCATCGTGCGGTGCAAGACGCCGTGCGCGCTTATGTGCAGGACCGCATCGCGCCGCATGCGGCCCGCTGGGACAAGGAGCACCATTTTCCGGCCGAGGAGCTCAAAGGCTTGGCCTCGCTGGGCTGCTTTGGCGTGGCCGTGCCGTCCGAGTACGACGGCGCGGGCCTGGACTACCTGGCCCTGGCCGTGATCTTGGAGGAGATCGCCGCTGGCGACGGCGGGACCAGCACCGTGGTGAGCGTGAACAACTGCCCGGTGTGTTCGATCTTGATGGCCTATGCCAACGAGGAGCAAAAACAGCGCTTCCTCAAGCCGCTGGCGCGAGGCGATATGTTGGGCGCGTTTTGTCTGACCGAACCGCATGTGGGCAGCGAAGCCGGGGGCCTGAAGACCACGGCGGTGCGTGATGGTGATCACTACGTGCTCGATGGCGTCAAGCAGTTCATCACCAGTGGACGGCATGCGGACGTGGCCATCGTGATGGCCGTCACCGACAAGGCCGCGGGCAAGAAGGGCATCAGCGCGTTCGTGGTGCCGACCGACACGCCCGGCTACACCGTGGCGCGCTTGGAAGACAAGCTGGGGCAGCACAGCAGCGATACTGCGCAGATCGTCTTCGAGAACTGCCGGGTGCCCGTCGAGAACCGTTTGGGCGAGGAGGGCATGGGCTTGAAAATCGCGCTGTCGGGTCTGGAGGGCGGGCGCATCGGGATTGCGGCGCAGAGCGTGGGCATGGCACGCGCGGCCTTCGAGGCGGCGCTGGCCTACAGCAAAGAGCGCGTGGCCTTCGGGCAGCCCATCTTCCACCATCAGGCGGTGCAGTTCCGCCTGGCCGACATGGCCACGCAGATCGAGGTGGCGCGCCAGATGATCCATCATGCGGCCAGCCTGAAGGATGCAGGCGTGCCTTGTTTGAAAGAGGCAGCCATGGCCAAGCTGTTTGCCAGCGAGATGGCCGAGCGGGTCTGCTCCGACGCCATCCAGATCCATGGGGGCTATGGTTACGTCCGCGATTTTCCGGTCGAGCGAATTTATCGCGACGTGCGGGTTTGCCAAATCTATGAAGGCACGTCCGACGTGCAGCGCATTCTGATCGGCCGGGCTTTGGGTTGAATCGGCGGCGCGCCTCGCCGCGATCTTGCGGTGCCTTGGTCTGGGCGCATAATCGCGGCCCATGAACATCATCATCCTCGGCGCCGGGCGGGTGGGTGAGAGCGTGGCCGAAAGCCTGGTGTCGGAGCGCAACGACATCACGGTGATCGACACCAACCCGCAGCGCCTGCGGGCCTTGCAGGACCGCCTGGATTTGCGCGGGGTGGTGGGCAATGGCATCCAACCTTCGGTGCTGCAAGAGGCCGGCGCCCAGGATGCGGACATGATGATTGCCTGTGCACCACTGGACGAGACCAACCTGGTGGCCTGCAAGATCGCCCACGATGTGTTCAACATCCCGACCACGATCGCGCGGCTGCGCTCGCCGGAGTTTCCCGACGGATCGCCGCTGATGGACAAGAGCGGTTTCGCGGTGGACCGGGTGATTTGTCCGGAGGCCTCGGTGACGCGCTATGTGCGCCAGCTCATCGCCTACCCCGAGGCCTTGCAAGTGCTGGAATTCGCGCAGGGGCTGGTCAGCCTGATCGCCGTGCGTGCCGTGGCAGGGGCACCGCTGGTGCGCCACACCATCTCCGAATTGCCCAGCCTGGTGCCCGAGGCGGACATGCGCATCGTCTCCATCTACCGGCCCGACCCCGAGGGGCCCGACCAGGCCATCGTCTGCGATGGCGTCACCCGCATCGAACCCGGCGACGAGGTGTTCGTGCTGGCCGCCACCAAGCACATCCGCACCGTGCTGGAGGCGCTGCGGCGGCGTGACCGCCCGGTCAAGCGCGTGATGATCGCCGGCGGAGGGCGTGTCGGCCTGCGCTTGGCGCGCGAGCTCAAGGGCGAGTACCGGGTCAAGATCATCGAGCACGATGCCAAGCGCTGCGAGTACTTGGCCTCGCAATTGCCGGCCGATACCCTCATCCTCCATGGCGATTCCACCGACGAGGAGCTGCTCGAAGGCGAGAACGTCCACGACATGGACCTCTTCCTCGGGCTGACCAGTGATGACGAGGACAACATCATGGCCTGCTTGCTGGCCAAGCGCATGGGCGCCAAGCGGGTGTTGGCCTTGATCAACCGCAAGGCCTATGCCGATTTGATGCAGGGATCGCAGATCGACATCGCACTGTCGCCGGCCCAGACGGTCATCGGTGAGCTGCTGGCCTATGTGCGGCGTGGCGACGTGGAAGCGGTGCATTCGCTGCGGCGCGGCGCGGCCGAGGCCTTGGAAGCCGTGGTGCGCGGCGATGCCAAGACCTCCAAGGTGGTGGGGCGGCCCATTGGCGAGCTCAAGCTGCCGCCGGGGGCGCAGATCGGCGCCATCGTGCGCGGATTGCCCGAAGGCGAGATGGACGATGAAGCGCGCGAGCGCGCCTTGCGTCAGGCGCAGGTCATCATCGCCCATCACGACACGGTGATCCAGGCCAATGACCACGTGATCGTGTTCTTGCCGCGCAAGCGCATGGTGCGCGAAGTGGAAAAGCTCTTGCAGGTCAGCGCGACGTTTTTCTGAGCCAGGCCCATGCCGTCTTCGTTTTTGCCGGCTTTGTCGATCCTGGGCACCATCGTGATGGCCTTTGCCCTGACCATGGGCGTGCCGCTGGCCGTGGCCTGGTTCGGCCAAGATGAGGCGCTGGCCTCATGGCATGTGGGCATGGCGCTGACCTTCGGGGCAGGGGTGGTGATGCGCTTGCTGGCCCGCCGACATCGGCGCGAGTTGCAGCCGCGCGATGGGGTGATGCTGGTGTCGCTGGTGTGGACGGTGCTGCCGCTGTTTGCCAGCGTGCCGCTGATGGTCTATTTCCGGCAGGCGGGCACGCCCTTGTCGTTCACCGACGCCTATTTCGAGGCCATGTCGGGTCTGACGACCACCGGCGCCACGGTGCTCAGCGGCTTGGATGCGCTGCCGCCGTCGATCAATCTGTGGCGCTGCTTCATGCAATGGATGGGCGGCATGGGCATTCTGGTGCTGGCGGTGGCCATCCTGCCGATGCTGGGCGTCGGTGGCAGTCAGCTCTTTCGGGCCGAGGTCGCCGGCCCGATGAAGGACACCAAGCTGACGCCGCGCATCACCGAGACGGCCAAGGGTTTGTGGAGCATTTACTGCGTCTTGTCGCTGTTGTGTGTGCTGGCGTATCGGGCCGCCGGCATGAGCTGGTATGACGCTTGGGTGCACATGTTCACCACCGTGAGCTTGGGGGGCTTGTCGTCCTACGATGCCAGCTTCGGGCATTTCGACTCGGCCCTGATCGAGGCCGTCTGCGTGGTCTTCATGCTGGTGGCTTCGTGCAACTTCGCGATGTATTTCGTGGCGGTGCGCAAGCGCAGCCTGCAGCGGCTGTGGGCCGACCCGGAGACCCGAGGCACGCTGGGCTTGCTGCTGGGGTCCTCGGTGATCGTCGCCGGGCTGTTGTGGAGCAAAGGGGTGTATGACGAGCCGTGGCAGGCGGTGCGCATGGCCTTTTTCAATGTGATCTCGATTGCCACCACCACCGGCTATGCCAACACCGACTATGCCCAGTGGCCGATCTTTGCGCCGGTGCTGATGTTGATGCTCTCCGGCCTGAGCACCAGTGCGGGCTCCACGGGAGCCGGCATCAAGATGGTGCGGGTATTGATTCTGCTGAAGCAGGCGGCCCGAGAGATGACGCGCATCGTGCATCCCCGGGCGGTCCAGCCGGTGACCTTGGGCAGCAGCACCGTGGACAACCACACCATCTTCGCGGTGCTGGGCTTCATGCTCGTCTACGGCGCCACGATCATCGGCCTGACCATGCTGCTGCTGCTGACGGACTTGGACGTGATCACCGCCTTTACGGCCGTGGTGGCCAGCGTCAACAACATGGGGCCGGGCCTGGGCAGCGTCGGTCCGGCGGGCAATTTCTCGGTGCTGAGCGATTTCCAGACGTGGGTGTGCACGTTGGCCATGCTGCTGGGGCGCTTGGAGATGTTGTCTTTCATGGTGCTGCTGACCCCGTCGTTTTGGCGCAAGTGAGCGCCGATGCCTCGGTTGGGGCGAGTTGCGCACACATCGGCTCGACTGCCGCCTGGAACGCGGGTTTGTGCTATCCCACCGGCGGGGAGGGCTGCCTAGCATGCCCTTACCCGAAAACCCGCGTCGAGACGGGCGAGGGGGTGTATCGATGTCAGCACACCAGGAGACGAACGTGAGCAAGACCCAAACTCCCAAGCCGGCCCAGCGCCGCCGCTTCTTGAAGTCGGCAGCAGCGGGGGCCGTGGGCGCCGGCGCAGCGGCATTCCCGATGGTATCGACCGCGCAAACCGTGTCGATGCGCTTTCAAAGCACTTGGCCGGCCAAGGACATCTTCCACGAATACGCCAACGACTTTGCCAAGAAGGTCAACGACATGGCGGGCAACCGCCTGAAGATCGAGGTGCTGCCGGCCGGCTCGGTCGTGCCGGCCTTCCAGCTGCTCGATGCAGTGTCCAAGGGCACCTTGGACGGCGGCCACGGCGTGGTGGCTTACTGGTACGGCAAGAACCAGGCCGTCGCGCTGTGGGGCTCGGGCCCCGCTTTCGGGATGGATGCCAACATGGTGCTGGCTTGGCACTACTACGGCGGCGGCAAGGAGTTGCTCGACGAGATCTACAAGAGCCTGAACCTGGACGTGCAGTCCTTCCTGTACGGCCCCATGCCCACCCAGCCGCTGGGCTGGTTCAAGAAGCCGGTGGCCAAGGTGCAGGATCTCCAGGGCCTGAAATTCCGCACCGTGGGCCTGGCGGTGGATGTGTTCACCGAGCTGGGGGCGGCGGTCAACCCGCTGCCCGGCGGCGAAATCGTGCCGGCCTTGGACCGCGGCCTGCTGGACGCCGCCGAGTTCAACAATGCCTCCAGCGACCGCGTGCTGGGCTTTCCGGACGTGACCAAGGTCTGCATGCTGCAAAGCTTCCACCAAAGCAGTGAGCAGTTCGAGATCTTGTTCAACAAGACCAAATACAACGCGCTGCCGGCCGAGCTCAAGTCGGTGATCGACTATGCGGTGCAGGCGGCCTCGGCCGACATGAGCTGGAAGGCTGCGCACCGCTATTCCACCGACTACCTGGAGATGCAAAGCAAGCAGGGCGTGAAGTTCTACAAGACGCCCGATGCCATCTTGCGAGCCCAGTTGCAAGCCTGGGACAAGGTCACGGCCAAGAAAGCGGCTGAAAACCCGATGTTCAAGAAGGTCATGGATTCCATGCGGGCCTTCGCGCAGCGGGCCGCCCGATGGCAGTTCGACACCATGGTCGACTACCGTATGGCTTACAACCACTACTTCGGGCCCAAGAAGAGCTGATCTGGCTCATTCTTTTACGTCCTTTACGCGTGCACCGCGGTGTGGTTGTGGCGCCCGCATCGCGGTGCACGGTCTGGACTCTGGTTTCAAGACTCTGGCTTCAAGGCGGCTGCACGAGGCCGCAGGCGACCTGTTCATGCAAAAGCTGTTGTTGGCCATCGATGCGGTGTCCACCTGGATCGGCAAGACGGCGGCCTGGGCGGCCGTGGGCCTGACCCTGCTGATCAGCTGGGAGGTCTTTTCACGCTACGTGCTCAACGAGCCCCATGCCTGGGTGCTGGATGCCCAAATCATGCTCTACGGCACCATGTTCATGTTGGCCGGTGCCTACACGCTGTCGAAGAACGGCCATGTGCGCGGCGACGTGCTCTACGGCTTTTTCAGCCCGAGGGCGCAGGCGGCAGTGGACCTGGTGCTGTACTTCCTGTTCTTCCTGCCCGGGGTGGTGGCGCTGACCTGGGCGGGCTGGGCCTATGCTCAGGAGTCGCTGGCCATTCGGGAGCAGACCTTCTCGGCCACGCCGCTGCCGTTGTATCCCTTCAAATTCGTCATTCCGCTGGCCGGGGCGGCGCTGTTGCTGCAAGGCCTGGCCGAGATCGCGCGCTGCGTGCTGTGTCTGCGCGATGGTCAGTGGCCTTCGCGCGAGCATGATGTCGAGGAGGTCGACGTCGAGAAGCTCAAGGAGATGGTCCACGTGAACGATGGCGATGCGGCCGCGGGAGGCCGCCCGTGAAGATCCGTCCCGAATTGCGTTTCGGCCTTGGCATCATGGCCCTGGTGGTCGGGGTCATCGTCTGGCTGATGCTGGGCGTGGAGACCCTCACCAAAGGCCACCTGGGCCTGCTGATGCTCTCGCTCGTGGTGGTGGCCATCATGTTGGGCTTTCCCACGGCTTTTACGCTGATGGGCATGGGCATGATCTTCACCTGGCTGGCCTACGACCGCGACATCACGCGCACGCTCGATCTGATGGTGCAAGCCGCCTACAAGAGCATGACCAACGACGTGCTCATCGCCGTGCCGCTGTTCGTCTTCATGGGCTATCTGGTCGAGCGCGCCAACCTGATCGAAAAACTCTTCAAGAGCCTGCACTTGGCGATGGCGCGCGTGCCCGGCTCGCTGGCCGTGGCCACGTTGGTCACCTGCGCCGTGTTTGCCACGGCCACGGGCATCGTCGGGGCCGTGGTCACGCTGATGGGGTTGTTGGCGCTGCCGGCGATGTTGCGCGCAGGCTATAGCACGCCCATGGCCGCAGGGTCCATCACGGCCGGCGGCTGCTTGGGCATCCTGATCCCGCCGTCGGTGCTGCTCATCCTGTACGGTGCCACGGCGGGTGTGTCGGTCGTGCAGCTGTATGCCGGGGCTTTCTTCCCCGGGCTGATGCTGGCCGGGCTGTATGTGGTCTACGTGATCATCATGGCCAAGCTCAAGCCGCAGTGGGCGCCGCCGCTGTCCGAGGCCGACCGGCGCGTGGACCTGGCGCCGGCCAACCAGCGCCTGGCCGACACGGGCAGCCATCATGCGTTGCTGCGTCTGCTGTCGGCGCTGAAGGGCCGGCGCAATGCGGACGTGCCGCTGTCGCACGTGCTCAAGCAACTGGGCATCGTGCTGCTGCCGGGGCTGCTGTTCGTGCTGCTGGCCACGAGCAGCCATCGCGCGGTCACCGCTGTGTCGGCCGAGCCGGAGTACGACATCGAGCCCATCAGCTTCTCGTCCGATGGTCCGTCGGCCACGCAAGGCTTGCAGGAACCCCCGGTGGCCGGCGGTCTGGCCGAGCCTGCCGCGGACGAGGAGGAGGCGGCCGGCGAACCCGAGGCCCTGGGCGAGCCCCCGGGGGCGCAGGCGCAGGAGGCCGCCGAGCCGGCCCCGCCTGCCCTGGCCGAGCCCGGTGCGCAGGCCCAGGAGCCCATCGCCGACGATGGCCGCCGGCCGGCACCCACTTGGTGGTGGGTGGTGTTCTCGATCCTTGGGGCCATCGTCGCAGCGTTTTATCTGTTTTTGAGCTTTGCGCGGCTGGAGATCTTCAAGATGCTCCTGGCCTCCTTCTTCCCGTTGGTGATCCTGATCCTGGCCGTGCTGGGGTCGATCGTGTTTGGTTTGGCCACACCGACGGAGGCCGCAGCCATGGGGGCGCTGGGAGGCTTTTTGTTGGCAGCGGCCTATCGGCAGCTCAACTTCACGGTACTCAAGGAGTCGGTCTTTCTGACGGCCAAGACTTCGGCGATGGTGTGCTGGCTGTTCGTCGGCTCGGCGATCTTTTCGGCAGCCTTTGCGCTGTTGGGCGGACAAGAACTGGTCGAGCAATGGGTGCTGGGGCTGGATCTGACGCCCACGCAGTTCCTCATCTTGTCCCAAGTGTTGATCTTCCTGTTGGGCTGGCCACTGGAGTGGACGGAGATCATCGTCATCTTCATGCCGATCTTCATCCCCTTGCTGGACAACTTCGGCATCGCCCCGCTGTTCTTCGGCCTGCTGGTGGCGCTGAACTTGCAAACCGCTTTCCTGAGCCCCCCGGTGGCGATGTCGGCCTTCTACCTCAAGGGGGTGGCCCCGCCGCACGTGACGCTCAATCAGATCTTCCTGGGCATGTTGCCCTTCATGGGCATCCAGATCATCGCGATCGTGCTGCTCTACGTGTTCCCGGGCATTGGCCTGTGGTTGCCGCAACTGTTGTACCGTTGAGGCCATGAACAAGCTGCCGATCGACTTCTATTTCGACTTCTCGTCGCCGTATTCCTACATCGCCTCCGAATGGATCGAGGCGCTGGCCGCACGGCATGGGCGCACCGTGCGCTGGCATGCGGTGCTGCTGGGGGTGACCTTCCAGGCCGCCGAATTGAAGCCGCCAGTGGCCCATCCGCTCAAGCGCGAGTATGTGCTGCGCGACTTCGCGCGCTCGGCCCGCTTCGAGGGGGTGCCCTACACCCAGCCGGAGGTTTTCCCCATCCCCACGCAGAACGCCGCGCGCGTGTTCTGGTGGCTACACGATGGCGATGCCGCGCGCGCCGTGGCTTGGGCACGGGCGTGTCTGCGGGCTTATTTCGCGCGCGGAGTCAATTTGTCGGAGGTGCAGGCGCTCAAGGGCTTGGCCCGCGAGTTTGGGCTCGATGCGGACCAGGCCGAGGCGGTCTGGAACGACCCGGTGTGGAAAGAACGCCTCAAACAGGCCAACGAAGCCGCGGTGGCCGCCGGCATGTTCGGTGCGCCCTACATCGTGATCGATGGGGAACCCTTCTGGGGCAATGACCGCAAGGCGCAGATCGAACGCTGGCTCGCGCAAGGGCCGTTCTGATGCGGAGGTGCGCATGAAGAAGGGCTACAAGGCCTTGGTGGACGAGGCCATGGCGCAAATCAAAACCTATAGCGTCGAGCAGGCGCGCGCCAGACTCGGCGACCCCGGCGTGTGCTTCGTGGACGTGCGCGATGTGCGCGAGCTCGAGCGCGATGGCGTCATCCCCGGCGCCATCCATGCGCCGCGCGGCATGTTGGAGTTCTGGGTCGATCCCGAGTCGCCCTACCATCGGCCGGTATTCGCCGAGGACAAGGAGTTCATCCTGTTTTGTGCCGCTGGCTGGCGCTCGGCCTTGGCCACCAAGACCTTGCAAGACATGGGCTTGCCGCGCGTGGCGCACATCGAAGGGGGCTTCACGGCTTGGAAGCAAGCCGGTGCGCCCGTGGCCGACAAGCCCAAGAAATAGGGTTGGACAATCGGGCTGGACCGCTGGTCAAGCGGGCGTTTGTCGCCCTAGAATTGACGTTTACGTAAACGTCAAAATGTGCGTCAATGATTTGCCGACCGCTTTCCCTTTGGTTGGCTGGGAGCCTGCATGAGCGTCCTCGAGTCTCGACTCCATCCCCGTTCCGACGAATTCAAGCGCAACGCGGCTGCGATGCAAGCCCTGGTGGACGACCTGAACCGGCAGCTCGCCGCCGTGGCCGAGGGTGGGGGCGAGGCGGCGCGGGCCAAGCACGTGGCCCGAGGCAAGTTGCTGCCGCGTGAGCGGGTGGAGATGCTGCTCGATCCGGGCACGCCCTTTCTGGAGCTGGCCCCGCTGGCCGCACTGAACATGTATGGCAACGAGGCGCCAGGGGCGGGCATCATCACCGGCATTGGCCGGGTGTCGGGCGTGGAGTGCGTGATCGTCTGCAATGACGCCACCGTCAAAGGCGGCACGTACTATCCCATGACGGTGAAGAAGCACTTGCGCGCGCAGGAAGTGGCGCAGCAAAACCATCTGCCTTGCATCTATCTCGTCGACAGCGGTGGGGCCAATCTGCCCAATCAGGACGAGGTGTTTCCCGATCGTGACCACTTCGGGCGCATTTTCTACAACCAGGCCACGATGAGCGCTGCCGGCATTCCGCAGTTGGCAGTGGTCATGGGCTCGTGCACGGCCGGTGGCGCCTATGTGCCGGCCATGAGCGACGAGGCCATCATCGTGAAGAACCAGGGCACCATTTTTTTGGGCGGGCCGCCGTTGGTGAAGGCCGCCACTGGCGAGGTGGTCAGCGCCGAGGACCTGGGCGGTGGCGACGTGCACACGCGCCTGTCGGGCGTGGCCGACCACCTGGCCGACAATGACCTGCATGCCTTGGCGCTGGCGCGTGCCGCCGTGGCCCGCTTCAACCGGCGCAAACCCCAGCCGCTGGCCTGCGTGCGGCCGCGGCCTCCGAAGTACGCGCCCGAAGAGCTGCATGGCGTGATTCCGGTCGACGTGCGCAAGCCCTTCGACGTGCGCGAGGTCATCGCCCGCATCGTCGATGGCAGCGAGTTCGACGAGTTCAAGGCCCGCTACGGCAGCACCCTGGTGTGCGGCTTCGCCCACATCGAGGGCATGCCCGTGGGCATCGTGGCCAACAACGGCATTCTGTTCAGCGAAAGCGCCAACAAAGGGGCGCATTTCATCGAGCTGTGCTGCCAGCGCCAGGTGCCGCTGGTGTTCCTGCAGAACATCACCGGCTTCATGGTGGGCCGCAAATACGAGAACGAAGGCATTGCGCGTGCCGGCGCGAAGATGGTCACGGCCGTGGCCTGCGCCCAGGTGCCGAAGTTCACCGTGATCATTGGCGGCAGCTTCGGTGCCGGCAATTACGGCATGTGCGGCCGGGCCTACTCGCCCCGTTTCTTGTGGATGTGGCCGAATGCGCGCATCAGCGTGATGGGGGGTGAACAGGCCGCCAGCGTGCTGGCCACGGTCAAGCGCGACGGCATCGAGGCCCGGGGAGGCACCTGGAGTGCCGAGGAAGAGGAAGCCTTCAAAGCGCCGATCCGCCGGCAGTACGAGGAGCAGGGACATCCATACTATGCCTCGGCCCGGCTGTGGGACGATGGCGTGATCGATCCGGCCGACACGCGCCGGGTGTTGGCCTTGGGGCTGAGCGCCAGTCTCAACGCCCCCATTGCGCAGACGCGCTTTGGCGTCTTCCGTATCTGAGCGCCGGAGGCTGCCCATGCCCACCACTCTCGACATCCGCATCGACGGCTCCGTGGCCCGGGTCTGGCTCAACCGGCCGCAGGTGCGCAATGCCTTCAACGATGCCACCATCGCCGAGCTGACCGACACCTTCGAAGCCCTGGGCCGCGACGCTTCGTTGCGCGCCGTGGTGCTGGGCGCACATGGCCAGGCTTTCAGCGCCGGCGCCGACTTGCACTGGATGCGTGCGATGGCCGATTACACCTGGGAGCAAAACCGCGATGACGCGGCGCGGCTGGCGCAGATGCTGTGGACGCTGTACAGCTGCCCGCTGCCGGTGGTGGCTCGCATCCACGGTGATTGCTATGCCGGCGGGGTGGGTCTGGCGGCCGTGTGCGATGTGTTGGTGGCCGCCGAAGGCGTGCATTTTTGTCTGTCCGAGGCCAAGCTCGGGTTGCTGCCGGCCACCATCAGCCCCTACGTGATCCGTGCCATGGGCCCACAGGCGGCGCGGCGCTATTTCCTCACGGCCGAACGCTTCGATGCGGCCGAGGCCCATCGCCTGGGCTTCGTGCATGAGGTGTGTGCGGCCGAGGCGCTGGACGAGCGTGTCGAGGCGATCGTCGCGGCCCTGCTGGCCAATGGTCCGCAGGCGGTGAAGGCCTGCAAGCGCTTGGTGCAAGACGTTGCGGGCCAGCCGATCGATGCAGCGCTGCGTGAAGACACCGCGCGACGCATTGCCGACATCCGCGCCAGTGAAGAAGGCCGCGCCGGGGTGCGTGCTTTCCTGGACAAACGCAGCCCGCCGTGGGCGACGGCCTGAACCACGAGCCGTTCAACGACAAGAAAGCCTGTGCATGTTCAAGAAGATCCTCATTGCCAACCGTGGCGAGATCGCCTGCCGCGTGGCAGCCACCGCGCGGCGCCTGGGCATCCGTACCGTGGCGGTGTATTCCGATGCCGACGCGACGGCCAAGCACGTGCAGGTGTGCGACGAGGCCGTGCACATCGGCGCTGCGGCGCCGCGCGACAGCTACCTGCGTCAGGAGCGCATCCTGGAGGCCGCGCGAGCCACCGGCGCGCAGGCCATCCATCCGGGCTATGGCTTTCTCAGCGAGAACGAGTCTTTCGCCGAGGCCTGTGCGCAGGCGGGCATCGTCTTCATCGGGCCGCCGCCTGCGGCGATTGCCGCGATGGGCAGCAAGGCCGCTGCCAAGGCTTTGATGGAGAAGGCCGGCGTGCCGCTGGTGCCGGGCTACCACGGCGATCGGCAGGACAGCGATTTCCTGCTCGCGCAGGCCCAGGCCATCGGCTTTCCGGTGTTGATCAAGGCCAGCGCCGGCGGCGGGGGCAAGGGCATGCGGGCGGTGCAGGTGGCCGAGGAGTTCGAAGCCGCGCTGGCGGCCTGTAAACGCGAGGCTCGATCCAGCTTCGGCGATGACCATGTGTTGATCGAGCGTTACGTGAGCCGGCCGCGCCACATCGAGATCCAGGTGTTCTGCGACACCCATGGCAACGGCGTGTATTTGTTCGAGCGCGACTGCTCGGTGCAGCGGCGCCACCAGAAGGTGCTGGAAGAAGCCCCTGCGCCGGGCATGACCCCGCAGCGTCGGCGTGAGATGGGTGAGGCGGCCGTGGCCGCGGCGCGCGCCGTGGGCTATGTGGGGGCGGGCACGGTGGAGTTCATTGCCGAGCAGGACGGCCGCTTCTACTTCATGGAGATGAACACCCGGCTGCAGGTGGAGCACCCGGTCACCGAAGCCATCACGGGGCACGACCTGGTGGAATGGCAGCTGCGTGTGGCCGCCGGCGAGCCCTTGCCGGTGCGGCAAGAGGATTTGCGCATCCAGGGCCATGCGATCGAGGCGCGCATCTGCGCCGAAAACCCCGAGGCCCATTTCCTGCCGGCCACCGGGCCCTTGCGGGTGTTTCGTTTGCCACCGCAGGCCAGTGAGTTCACGGTGGCGCCGGTGCGGGTGGACGCCGGGGTGCGCGAGGGCGACGAGATCTCGCCGTATTACGACTCGATGATCGCCAAGCTCATCGTGCATGCTCCTACGCGCGAGCAGGCCCTGGCGCAGCTCGATGCCGCGTTGGCGCACACCCATATCGTGGGGCTGCACACCAATGTGAACTTTCTGCGCCGTGTGGTGACCAGTGCCTCGTTCGCTGGGGCCGACCTCGACACGGCCTTGATCGAGCGCGAGCGTGCCCATCTGTTCGGTCCGCCGGGTCTGCCCTTGGACTGTGCCGTGGCCGGTGTGGCCGCGCGGGTGCTGGCCGATGAAGCGGCCCTGCAGGATGCCGATCCTTGGAGCCGACGCGACGGCTGGCGCTTGCATGGCATGGCGCGTCGGCGCATGGAAATCGACGTCGGCGGGCAGCGCCATGTGGCCTTCCTCGAGTACCTGCACGACGGCCGACACCGCCTCGATCTGGGGGGGCAGCGGCAGCTCTTGCAGGTGCATGCCCATTCGGCCGAAGTGCACGACGTGATGCTGGGGGCCTCACGGTGGCGCCTGACGGTGTACCGCCACGGCGAGCAGTTCCACGTGTTCGCCCCCGAGGGGGTGGCGGTGCTGCAGTGGATCGATCCCATCGCCCATGCGGGCGACAGCGGCCACGAGGCCGGCCGCTTGACCGCACCGATGCCGGGCAAGCTGCTGGCTGTGCATGTGAGCGTCGGACAATCCGTGAAGAAAGGTCAGGCGCTGGCCGTGATGGAGGCGATGAAGATGGAGCACACGATCGCGGCGCCGACCGATGGCGTGATCGAGGCCTTGTTGTATGGCGTGGGCGATCAGGTGCCCGAGGGGGCCGAATTGCTGCGCCTGAAGGCGTGAGGCCGTCGTGTGCGGCCAGGCTCAGTGGGCGGCGGCGGTTGTGGGGCGCAACACCGAGCCCAGCGCGCGCCACCAAGGGCGGTGCCCGCGGCGGGTCGATGCCGTGCGAGCGGGATGGGCGGCCTGCGCGGCATGCTGGCGGCTGATCTGGGCGAATTCCTCGGCCAAGCGCTCGAGTTCTTCGTTCTCGCTGGCGCGACAGACATGGAGCACATCCAGCGCGTACCGCTCGCGGCTGAGCATCAGGCCCACGTCGATACCGCTGCCCAACTCGCGCAGCAAAGTGAAGTGGATGCGGGTGGCGATTTGTAGGCGACGGCTCTGAGCGTCCATGGCAATGATCCTCGTCTTGGACGGGAATTTTTCTCCCCCTGGCGCGGGTTGGCCATCCCCATTAAGGTGGAATCCCCCTCCCACTTTTTGGGGGGGCACAATCCGAGGGCATCGGTTGGAGAGGCAGAATGTTTCCTGAACGTGTCACCCTGGTCGACGTCGGCCCGCGCGATGGGCTGCAAAACGAAAAGCAGCCGGTGTCGGCGGCGCACAAGATCGAGTTGGTCCACCGCCTGCAGGCCGCGGGTCTGCGCGAGATCGAGGTCACCAGTTTCGTCTCCCCCAAATGGGTGCCGCAGATGGCCGACAACGCCGAGGTGATGGCCGGCATCCAGCGTCGGCCGGGCGTGCGCTATTCGGTGTTGGTGCCCAACATGAAGGGCTTGGAGGCCGCGTTGCCCACGCGGCCGGACGAGATCGTCGTCTTTGGCGCGGCCAGCGAGGCGTTCAGCCAGCGCAACATCAACTGCTCGATCGAGGAGTCGATCGAGCGTTTCCGCCCGGTGGTGCGCCTGGCGCGTGAACAGGGCTTGAAGGTGCGCGGGGCGATTTCCTGTGCCGTGGGCTGCCCCTACCAAGGCGAGGTCTCTGCCGACGAGGTCGAGCGGGTCGTGCGCCTGATGAAAGACATCGGCGTGCAACACGTGGGGGTGGCCGACACCATCGGCGTGGGCACGCCGCGTCAGGTGCGCGCCGCGATGGAGCGGGCCTTGCGTCACTATCCCTTGCACGAAGTGAGCGGTCATTTTCACGACACCTACGGCCAGGCCATCGGCAACATCTACGCCTGCCTGGAGATGGGCATCCACCATTTCGATGCCAGTGTGGCGGGCTTGGGGGGATGTCCCTATGCCCAAGGGGCCACGGGCAATGTGGCCACCGAGGATGTGGTCTTTTTGCTCCAGGGCCTGGGCATCGACTGCGGCATCGATTTGCAAGCGCTGGTCGATGCCGGCGAGTTCATCTCGCGCGTGCTGGGCCGCAAGCCCGTGTCGCGAGTGGCCAATGCGCTGCTGGCCCGACGTGCACGCATGGAGGCTGCGGCATGAATGCGGTGTGGCCTGCCGATCTGAGCCAACGCCCGGAGGGCTTCCAGCGCGTGGCCCGGGCGCTGGCCCAAGCCGGTCATCCGCAGCCGCCGGTGTTCCTGGAGGTGGCTGCACGCACGGCCCAGGAGGCGGCCGAGGCCCTGGGGGTGGCCGTCGGTCAGATCGCCAAGAGCATCGTGTTCCGGCGCCTGGCCGATGATGCCGCGGTGCTGGTCGTGACCTCGGGCGACAAGCGCGTGGACGAGCACAAAGTGGCCGCGCGGGTGGGGCCGCTTGCGCGGGCGGATGCGCAGTTCGTCAAGGAGCGCACGGGCTTTTCCATTGGCGGGGTGGCACCGGTGGCGCATCGGCAGGCGCCGGTGGTGCTGATCGACCGTGAACTCTTCCGCTTCGAGGTGGTCTGGGCCGCCGCCGGGCATCCCAACGGGGTCTTCCCGGTGACACCGTCGCAGCTGGTGGCGCTCACCGGCGCGCCGGTCGAGGACGTGGTGCTGTGAGCGCTCGTGCCCCATCGCTGCGGCCCGGGCAGGTCGCTAGCCCCTGCATCGGGGTGTGCCGCATGAATGCCTCGACCGGGTGGTGCGAGGGCTGCCACCGCACCCTGGAGGAGATCGCCGCCTGGTCGACGATGAGCGATGCCGACAAACGTGCGGTCTGGAAGCAACTGCCTGCGCGTCGTCAGGCTGCCGCGCACCGCAGCCCGGAGGGATCATGAAATCCTTGCAGTTCTGGTTCGACCCGGTGTCTCCCTATGCCTACCTGGCCTTCGAGCGGCTGCCCGAGGTGCTGGCCGGTTCGTCTTGTGCGGTGAGCTACCGGCCGGTGCTCTTGGCGGGTTTGTTGCAGCATTGGGGGCAACTGGGGCCGGCCGAGATCGCGCCCAAGCGGGACTGGACCTACCGCCAAGTGGCCTGGCTGGCGCAGCGTTTGGACATCCCTTTGGTGATGCCCGCGCAGCACCCCTTCAATCCCTTGGCCTTGTCGCGCCTGCTGCTGGCCCATGGCCGGACCACGGGCATGGCCGGCTCGGCCAATCGGTTTGCCTGTGAGACCGTCTTGCGCCGTGTGTGGCGCACGGGCGAGGCCGCCGGCGAAGCCGCGCAGCTGCAGGCCTTGGCCGAAGCGCTGGCCCCCGGGCAGGCCCAGAGCCTGCTGGCGGCCTTGCGGGAGGAGGAGGTCAAAGCCTTGCTGCGGGCCAACACGGAGCAGGCCGTGTCTGCGGGCATCTTCGGGGTGCCCACGGTGGTGGTCGAGGACAAAGCGTTCTGGGGCTTGGACGGGCTGGACATGCTGGCGGCCTACCTGCGGGGTGATGCGTGGTTCGACGGGCCGGCCTGGGAGGCGGCGGCCCGTGTGCCGCTGGGCCTGCCGCGCCGGGCAGGCGCGCTGCGGTCTTGAGCTCGGCCGGCGCCGCAGGGGTGCGCATCCCGGCTTGCGCTGGGGGGTTGTCGGCGGCAAGATGCAAGTCGGCCTTTGACGTGTTAGCGTCAGAGTGAAGGCGGGCACGGGCGCCCGCCAGCGATGCCATGCAGTCGGCGCCACCACTGCATGCAGCGTCTCTGCGCAGGCATTCGCGCACGAGGTGGCGGTCGGGGCGGCTCACCGATGGGCAAGCGCGCGCTGTACAGCAGTTCCAAGTCGGCGATTTCGGCGCAGCCGGTTCGCGCCGGGCCCCCACTCGGCGGGCCTTCGGCCGGCGGGGCCGCGGCGGGCCCGGTGGCCTCGCCGCAGGCGGCCGCAGCCCACCCCCCTGATGCGCCGGCCCCCGTGTCTCGTGCCGCCCGCTGGCGCGCTTGGGCGCGGCGGCACGAGCGTTGGGGATTGGTGCTGGCCGGTGGCCTGTTGGGGCTGGCGCTGACCGTGCTGCACGAGGCCTGGCGCGCTCCCCTGGGGCCTCTGACGCAGGACGACATCGACAAAGCGGTGCTGCACACCCTGGTGAACAAGCCCCTGCCGTCGATGGCGGCCAAGGCCTATGAAAAGATCCGCCCCTCGGTGGTGCGCGTGCGGGGGCTGAGCCCCCCCAATGCGCAAGGCCAGCAACGCGAAATCGGCACGGGCACTGGCGTGGTCATCGTCGATGAAGGCCTGATCCTGACCAACTTGCACGTGGTGATGGGCGCGCCGAGGTTGCAGGTGGTCTTTCACGACGGGCACGAGGCCGAGGCCGACGTGGTGGCGGTGCAGCCGGAAAACGACTTGGCGGTGATCAAGCCGCGCAGCCTGCCCGATGATCTGCAGCCGGCCACCCTGCGTTCCACCAGCGACCTGGCCGTGGGCGATGCGGTGGTGGCCGTGGGGTTCCCCTTCGGCATCGGCCCCACGGTCACCGCCGGCGTGGTCTCGGGCTTGGGGCGCGAGTTCCGCTCGCCCGAAGGCGAGCGCCTTCTGACCAACCTGATCCAGTTCGATGCGGCGGCCAACCCCGGCAGTTCGGGCGGCCCGTTGGTGACGGCCGACGGTGAGGTCGTGGGCATCGTCACGGCCATCCTCAACCCCACCGAGCACCGCGTCTTCGTGGGCATCGGATTCGCCGTTCCCATCGAAAACGCCGCCGCAGCGGTGGGCCTGTCGCCCTTCTGATGTTTGTCCCTCGACCCGTGATGAAAGGACGCCCGCATGAACAACACCGTCTCCTCTGCCCAAGCGGTGGCCGAGCAGATGCAGCGAGTGCTGTACGAGGTCAAGCGCGTGGTCGTCGGGCAAGACCACTTCCTCGAGCGCGTGCTGGTGGCCATGCTGGCCCAGGGGCATTTGTTGGTCGAGGGTGTGCCGGGGCTGGCCAAGACACTGACGGTCAAGACCCTGGCACGGGTGATGCGCGGCAGCTTCAAACGGGTGCAATTCACGCCCGATCTGGTGCCGGCCGACTTGGTGGGCACGCGCATCTACAACCAGAAGACCGGGGAGTTCCATACCTCATTGGGACCGGTGTTCACCCACTTGCTGCTGGCTGACGAGATCAACCGGGCCCCGGCCAAGGTGCAAAGCGCTTTGCTCGAGGTGATGCAGGAATACCAAGTCACCATTGCCGGGCAGACGCACCCGGTGCCGCGACCCTTCCTGGTGATGGCCACGCAAAACCCCATCGAGACCGAAGGCACTTATCCGCTGCCCGAGGCCCAGGTGGACCGCTTCATGATGAAGGTGCTGGTGGGCTATCCGAGCGAGGAGGAAGAATTCGTCATCGTGCAGCGCGTCACCGGCAGCCCTGAGGACGTGAGCTCGGTGGTCAGCACCGAGGAGCTCGCGCGGCTGCAGCAGGAATGCCGCAAGTGCTATGTGGACCCCTCGCTCATTCAGTACGCGGTCAAGCTGGTGGCCGCCACGCGCGCGCCAGAGCGTGTCGGGCTGCCCGAGCTGTCGCGCTATCTGAGCTTTGGCGCCAGTCCACGGGCCACGATCCACCTGATCGAAGGCGCACGTGCGCTGGCGCTGCTGCGCGGGCGGTCTTATGTGCTGCCGGAGGATGTGACCGACCTGGTGCCTGACGTGCTGCGGCACCGGCTGGTGCTGTCTTACGAGGCGCTGGCCGAGGCATTGTCGGCGGACCATCTGGTGCGGCGCATCATGGACAAGCTGCCCGTGCCTGACAAGCCCCTGGACCCCCATGCGCGCCCCGAAGCCGTCGCCTGAGGTCCGGCGCCGGGCCGATGCCCGAGCCGCGTCGGATGGCCAGACCGCACGTTTCGATGCCGAGCAAACGCATGCCGCCCTCGGCGAGGCCGATCGCCTGCTGCGCCGGTTGGAGTGGACGGTGCTGCGACGCCTGGACGGCTGGCTCGAAGGCGACTACCGCACGCTGTGGCGTGGCCAGGGGCTCGATCTGGCCGACCTGCGGGAATACCAGCTCCACGACGACGTGCGCTCCATCGACTGGAACGTGACCGCCCGCATCCAGGTGCCTCATGTACGCGAGTTCCAGCAAGACCGCGACATCAACGTGTGGTTCTTGCTCGACCTCAGCGGCTCGGTTCATTTCGGGGCTGGCGAGTTCAGCAAGCGCGACGTGTTGGTCGCCTTCGTGGCTTTGATGGCCCGCCTGCTCACACGCCACGGCAACCGCGTGGGCGCCCTCGTCTGCGGCGAGACGGTCGATACCGTGATGGCGGCGCGCGGCGGACGCGGCCAGGTGCTGCAACTGGTGCACCGGCTGCTGATGCGGCCCGCCCCGGCGGCATCTGCGGCCACGCAAGGCACCGATCTGGCGCGCCTGTTCCACCGCGCCGGCAGCTTGATGCGCCGGCGCTCGCTGGTGTTCGTCGTGTCCGACTTCATCGCAGCCCCTGGCTGGACCGAGGCGCTGGGCCACTTGGCGCAGCGCCACGAGGTCCTGGCCGTCCGTTTGACCGATCCTCTGGAGGTGGCGCTGCCCGACCTGGGCTTGGTGATGTTCGAAGATGCCGAGACCGGCGAGCAGCTGTGGGTGGACACCCATGATGCGGGATTTCGCCGGCGCTTCGAGCAGGCCGCGCAGGACCGCGAGGCCGGTTTGCGCCTGGCCTTCGCCGATGCCGGGGTGGATGTGCTGGAGTTGGCCACCGACGAAGACCTGGTGGCGGCGGTGCGCCGTTTCGTCGAGCTGCGCCGGCTGCGTGTGCGCTTGGCCGCCGGCGGCGGGGCCACGTCGATGCGTCCGGCGGCGGCCCTGGCCACACCCCCCCCGTTGGGTCCCTAGGGAGACGGACATGGCATTCCTCTGGCCGGAGATGTTGTGGTTGCTGGGGCTCGTCCCTGCGAGCGTGGTGGCTTACCTGTGGCTGCTGCGCCGTCGCCGACGCCTGGCGCTGCGTTATTCCGGGCTGTCCCTGGTGCGCGAGGCGCTGGGTCGCGGTGCGGGTTGGCGTCGCCACCTGCCGCCGGCGCTGATGCTGCTGGCCTTGGCCGGCCTGCTCGTGGCCGTGGCCCGGCCCACGGCCCGCGTGATCCTGCCCTCGCAACAGCGCATGGTGATCTTGGCGATGGACGTCTCGGGCAGCATGCGCGCCACCGATGTGGAGCCCAACCGCATGGCTGCCGCGCAGGCTGCGGCGCGGGAGTTCGTGGCCTTGCAAGACAGCAGCACCCGCATCGGCGTGGTCACCTTTGCCGGCACGGCGTTGCTGACCCAGCCGCCCACCTACAACAAAGAAGACGTGTTGGCCGCCATCGACCGCTTCAACTTCCAGCGCGCCACGGCCGTGGGCAGCGGCATCCTGGTGTCGCTGCAGGCCATCTTTCCAGACATCGAGTTCGACCTGCGCGGCAGCAATCCGCGTCCGGGTGGCGAGGACAACCGCCTGGGCCGCTCGCTCGACCAGCGCAACTCGGCTCGCAAGCCCCCGCCGCCGGTGGAGCCGGGCTCTTATGGCTCGGCAGCCATCATCTTGCTCACCGATGGCCAAACCACCACCGGCCCCAACCCGTTGGAGGCGGCCCGCATGGCGGCCGAACGCGGCGTGAAGGTCTACACCGTCGGGGTGGGCACCGAGCATGGCGAAATCTTGGTCGGCGACGGCTGGTCGATGCGCGTGCGCCTGGACGAAGACGCCTTGCGCAGCATTGCCCAGATCACCGGCGGCGAATATTTCTACGCCGGCTCGGCCCCGGACCTGAAGAAAATCTACCAGGGCCTGCATTCCAAGCTGGCCCTGGAGACCCGCGAGATCGAGGTCACGGCCCTGTTTGCCGCTGCAGCGGCCGCGCTGATGCTGCTGGCCGCCGGCCTGTCGGTGTTCTGGTTCCACCGGGTGGTGTAGCGAGGGTGCCGTGCGCGGTTCGGGCCTCATCGGTCGCCCAGGTGACGGCCGGCGATCCCGCGGCCGTGCATGATCCAGCCCCATGGCTCACACCACATCCACGATGAATGACATTGCTGTCCATGCCGAGGCCCTGGCCTCCTCGTCCGAGCCTGCGCCCCGTGCGGCTGCCACCTTGGTCGTCGTGCGCGACGGACCTTGCGGACTGGAGGTGCTGCTGCTGCGCCGAGCCGAACGCGGCGATCACAACAGCGGCGCTTGGGTGTTCCCGGGGGGCTTGGTCGACCCTGGCGACCGGCTGGCCAGCGCCTGCGCCGCTGGGCTGGATGCGCGCACGGCCAACGAGCGGCTCGGCCTGGACGAGGGGGCGCTCGACCACTACCTGTGTGCGATCCGCGAATGCTTCGAGGAATGCGGTCTGCTGTTCGCCGACGGACCGCGGCCCGACGCGCCCACGCTGCGAACCTGGCGGCAACGGGTCCACCGCGGCGAACTGGCCTGGGCCGATCTGTGCCGCCAGGCCGGCTGGGTGCTGCGTCCAGACCGGCTGGCCTATCTCAGCCACTGGCTCACGCCCAAAGGGCGGGCCAAGCGCTTCGATACCCGCTTCTTCGTGGCCGTGGCGCCCGCGGGGCAAGACACGGCCCATGACGAGCTCGAAACCGTCGAGCATGGCTGGTTCCGCCCCGAGGACGCCTTGGCCCGCGCCCCCGCTCGGTTCAAGCTGATGACCCCCACGCGCGTCACGCTGGACTTGCTGTCGCGTTTTGCCCACACCAGCGCCCTCATGGCCTGGGCTCAGGCGCCGCGCCAGGTGGCCTTGGTGATGCCGCGCATCGGCCGCGGACCGCAGGGCGAGCGCCCGGTGATGCCCGATGAACCCGCCTGGGCCGAGATCGGCCGCCTGGACCCGCAAGGCCATGGGCATGCGTCCTACGCACTCGAGCCCGGCGTGCCGGTGCGTTTGTCCGAGCGGGTGATCCGCATCACCGCGCCCAATGGCAACGTGATGACCGGGCCGGGCACCAACACCTACCTCGTCGGTGGCGGCGCAGCCCATCGCTGGACCGTGATCGACCCCGGTCCGCCGGACGAGGCGCATGTCCAAGCCGTCCTGGCCGCGGCCACCGGTCCGATCGAGGCCATCGTCCTGACCCACAGCCACCAAGACCATTCCCCGGCCGCGTGGCGATTGCGCGAGCTCACCGGCGCGCCGGTGGCCGGCCGCTGGCCGGCCCATCCGCAGGGGCACGATGCCCATTTGGCACTGGATGTCGAGCTCCAACACGGGCAGCGCCTGAGCTGCGCGGAACATGCCCATCTGCGCGTGTGGCACACCCCCGGGCATGCGTCCAACCATCTGTGCTTCCTGCTCGAAGAGGAAAAGCTGCTGTTCACCGGCGATCACGTGATGCAGTCGTCCACCGTGGTGATCAACCCCCCGGACGGCGACATGACGGCCTACCTCGACTCGCTGCGCGCCTTGCTCGACCTGGACCTGGACTGGCTGGCCCCTGGCCACGGCTTTCTGATGGCCGAGCCGCGGCGCGTGCTCGAAGGCCTCATCGCCCACCGCTTGCACCGCGAGGCCCTGGTGCTGCAGGCCGTCGCCCGCCTGGGGCCGGCGTCGGTGCCGGTGTTGCGCGAGCAGGTCTACGCCGACTTGAGGCCGGCCCTGCATGCCATGGCCGAACGCTCCTTGCTGGCCCACTTGCTCAAGCTGCAATCCGAAGGCCGGGTGCGCGAGAGCAAGGCTGGCTGGATCGTGGCCTGAGCCTCAGCGCGGCGGCCGCAGCGGCTCGCCCCAAGCGCGCCGCCACAACCAGGGCAGGGCCTCGGCCAGGTCGGGGCGCGAGCCGACCTGCTCGGGGCGCGCCAGCGGCACCGGGTCGCTGCGCAGCTGCGCCATGCGGAACGTGAAGACGTAAAACGGTTCCTGGCCCATGCGCAGGTCGCTCATCAGCACCTGCCCATCACGCACCTGCATCTTGAAATAACCCTTGCTGAACCAGGCGATGCGCTGCACGGGTTCGTGATCGCGCAGGGCTTCGTAAAGCGCCTGTCCGCGATCGAAGCGGTCGAACGGGATCTGGCGGCCCTCGTCCAGCAAGGAGTAGAAGCCCTCCCAGTGCGCCTCGGGCGAGACCGCCACGATGCGCCACAACACGGTGTTGAAGGCCGTGGGCGTGGCCATCAGCTGCTGCACCGCCACGCCCTGGGCCGCCAGCGACTCGCGCGCGACGGCCAGGGCTTGTTGCTGGGCCAAGACACTCCAGCCAAGATAGACGGTGCTCAGCACGAGCCCGGCCGCATTCCAGTGCAGACGGTCGACCCGGCGCGACCCCAAAGCCGCCGCGATGCCCACCAGCAAAGGCAAGGTGTACAGCGGGTCGATGATGAAGATGCTGCCCATGCCGAAGGGGTGGTCGGTGAAGGGCAAGGCCAGCTGGGTGCCATACACCGTCATCGCATCCAGCAACGGGTGGGTCACCAGTGCTAGCCACAGGGCCAGCCACCAACGCCGAAACAGGCCCGTCTCCCCATGCACTCGAGTCACGATCGCGGCCAGCAGCGGTGAGGCCAGGCTCAGATAGAGCAAGGCATGGCTGGCGCTGCGGTGATACGTCATGTTGCGCACCGCATCACCGAAGTCGATCAGCACATCCAGATCCGGCAGGGTGCCTGCGATGCCGCCCCACAGGGCGGCCTTCCACCGTGCCGTGCGCCGCCCCATCACCGCCAGGCCGACGGCCGCGCCCAACGCCAACTGAGAAACGGAGTCCATCCCCCGATTGTCGCGGCGCACACGATCGCGCCAGCTTGGAACACCCCATCCCGGTTGTGCGTTGATCGCACAACACCCCCCATTTTGGGGGTATGGGACCTTGGGCCGAGCCCTTCTAGCATGAGGGTATGGACGCTCGGTATGAAAGCGCGCATGCGGGCCGTGTTGGCCTCAGCGACGCAGCCGGGCACAGGAGGGCGCGGTGACGCGGCGGTGGATGTGGGCGGCGGCAGCCGTCATGGGTCTGATCACGATGTGGGGTGTCTTGCCAGGCAGGCACGCCACGCATGACCGGGCCGATGCCTTGCAGCGCCTGCGCGCCGGTGAGCCTTTGCGGGTGGGGTATGCCGTCGAGCCGCCGTATGCCGTGGTGCGCGCCGATGGGCAGGTCGAGGGTTTGGCGCCCGAAGTGGCGCGGATGGTGGGCCAGCGCCTGGGCGTGACCCGTTACGAGTGGATCCAGACCCGCTTCGACGCCTTGATCCCCGAGCTGCGGGCGCATCGCTTCGACGTGGTGGCCGCAGGCATGTTCATCACCGCGCAGCGGGAGGCCTGGGTGGCCCATTCTCAACCGATGATGCAAGTGCGCAGCGGCGTGTTGTGGCGGCGTGCCGCCGAAGACGCCTCACCTGCGGCCGCCTGGCACGGGTGGGAGACGGTGCAGCGTGTGGCCGTGATCGAAGGTTCGGTGGAGCACCAGCGCTGGTTGGCCGGCGGCGGCCTGCAAGACCGCTTGATGCTCGTGCCCGATGCGGCCAGCGGACAGGCGGCCGTGCTCGAAGGCTTGGCCGATGCGTTCGCATTGTCATGGCCGTCGGTGCAGTGGATGGCCGCGCACAGCCAAGGCCGCTTGCAGGCGCAGCCCTTGGCCCCTGGGGAGCTCTTGGGCACGGACCTGGACCACCCCGCTTTCCAGTTCCGACATGAAGACGAGGCCTTGCGCCAAGCCTGGGACGCCGCCTTGCGCGACGTGCTGGGCAGCCCGCAGTACGCGGCCTTGCTGGTACGCTGGCAGGTGGGCCAGGACGCGCATCCCGCCTTGGAACGAGCGCCGAGGGAGGGCGGCTCATGACGAACAGCCGCGCAGCACATCGATCACGCATGCGGGGGGTTTGGGATTGGCCCGTGTGGGCTTGGGCCGCCATCGTGGGATCGGGGCTGATCTGCCTGACCATCGTGTGGCTGCAGCGCAGCCATTTGAACCAGTTGGAGCAGACGGTCGAGACCCTGCGCTACATGCGGGTGGCCCGCAGCGACGTGGCCCAAGGGATGTTGCATCTGGCGTTCGGCTCGGACGATGCGCTCGGGCCTTGGAATGCGGCCCAGGGGCAGGCCTTGATCGACCAGGCCCTGGACCAGCTCCACAAGATGGCCACTGCCGCGGGCGATCTCGATGCGCCCGCGCAAGAGCTGGCCGCCGCGATCACGCAGCTGCGTCAGGAATGGGCGCGCGCCGGCCCACAGCGGCAGGCATGGTTGCGCTCCAGTGCCGCACGTTTGATGCTCAGCCGCATCGACGCGGCGGCCGCGCGCATGGTGGAGGCACTGGCGCAGCGTTTGGACGAGAGCATCGAGAGGCAGCGGCGTCGCCACGGGGTGGCTTGGGGCGGCACCATTCTTTTATGGTCCGTGCTGGCGTGGGCGGTGCATCGCGCCTTGCGCCGACAGCGGCGCATCGAAGCCGCTTTGCAAGACAGCCAGCAGCGCTACCGGGCGCTGGCCGACCAGCGCAAAACCCATCTGGACCAAGCCTTGGCCGAACAGCGGCGGGCCGATGCCTTCTGGCGCACGGTGGTCGATCACCAACCGACCCTGGTGGCCTATTGGGACAAAGAGCTGAGGTTGCGCTTTGCCAACAAAGCCTACCTCGATTGGCTGGGCAAGCGTGCCGAAGAGGCGATCGGTCGCACCATTCCCGAAGTCGTGGGCGAAGACCTCTTTCAGCGCGAATGGCCCAAGATCCGGCGCATCTTGGAAGGTGAAAGCTTCGAGGGCGAGTACACCTGGGCCGTGGGCGAGCACACGCCGCGGCAGTTCTGGGCCTATCGCATGCCGGACCGGCGAGACGGCCAGGTCCACGGTTACTACTTCTTCGCCACCGATGTGACCGACCTGAAAGTGGCGCAAGACCACCTGGAAGCGCTCAATGTCGAGCTCACGCGCGCGCGCGACCGCGCCGAGGCGGCCAACCGGGCCAAGAGCGCGTTCCTGGCCAACATGAGCCATGAAATCCGCACGCCGATGAATGCCATCATCGGATTGACCCATCTGCTGCGCCAACACATCGGCACGGGCGAACATGCCGACAAACTGGACAAGATCGATGCGGCCGCCCAGCATCTGCTGTCCATCATCAACGACGTGCTGGACCTGGCCAAGATCGAGGCCGGCAAGCTGCAGCTCGAGTCGGCAGACTTCCGCATCGACACCATGTTGTCGCGCGCCTGCGACCTGGTGGGCCCGAAGGTGCGCGACAAAGGCCTGGAGCTCGTGCTCGATGCGGACCATCTGCCCGTGTCGGTGCACGGAGACGCCACCCGGCTGTCGCAAGCCCTGCTCAATTTGCTGAGCAATGCCGTGAAATTCACGGACCAAGGCATCATCGTGCTCAGCGGGGAGGTGCTCGCCCAAGATGCCCAGTCCATTGAGCTTCGGTTTGCGGTGCGCGACACCGGCCCGGGCCTCACCCCCGAGCAGATCGAACGCATCTTCCATCCGTTCGAGCAAGTCGACGGCAGCCGCACCCGCCGCCACGGCGGCACCGGCCTGGGCTTGACCATCACCCGCCATCTGGTGCAGCTGATGGGTGGCCAGATCGGCGTGGACAGCCAGCCTGGCCGGGGCAGCACCTTCTGGTTCACGGTGACTCTGCGTCGCGCGGCCACCCAGGCCGCACGCTCGGATGTGCGGCTGCGTGGTTTGCGGGTCTTGCTCATCGACGACCTCATCGAGGCTCGCCAGGCGCTGGGCGAAATGCTCCACATCATGGGACTGCAGGTGCAGGCTTGCGACAGCGGCTTGCAGGCCGTGCACGACATGGGTCGGGGCGATGCATGCCGGCCCGATGTCATCGTGACCGACTGGCTCATGCCCGAGTTGGACGGCTTGCAAACCGTTCGGCGCTTGCGCGAACTGTGGGGGCCGCAGGCCATGCCACCTTGTCTGATGGTCACGGCGCGTGACGATGCGGCCTTGCGCCAAGCCGCGCGCGATGAAGGGGTGGGGGCCGTGCTGCTCAAACCGGTGACGCCTTCGGCGCTGCACGATGCCTTGATCTCCTTGTTGGGCCAGCGCGTGTTGCGTGCGCCATCGCCCACTCCGGCGCCGACGCCGCCGCAAGCGCCGTGGCCGCAAGGGCGTTTGCTGCTGGTCGAAGACAACCCCGTCAATCAAGAAGTGGCTTGCGAACTGCTGCGCGCGGCGGGTCTGGAGGTGGACGTGGCCGGCACCGGGGTGGATGCCGTGCGCATGGCTTCGGCCTATCCGTACCGTCTGATCTTGATGGACATGCACATGCCCGAGATGGATGGTTTGCAAGCCACTCGGGCGATACGGGCCTTGCCCGGGTATGCGCAAACCCCCATCGTGGCGATGACGGCCAATGCCTTCGGCGAAGACCGCGAAGCCTGCCTGGCGGCCGGGATGAACGACCACATCGCCAAGCCGGTCGAGCCGGCCTTGTTGTATGCCCGGCTGCGGCACTGGCTGCAACCGTAGACGCAGGTCACGACGGCGGCGTCAAACCGTGGTAGGCCGTGCAGGACTCGAACCTGCGACCCAAGGATTATGAGTCCTCTGCTCTAACCGACTGAGCTAACGGCCCAAAGGGCAAGCCCCCGATTGTAGGCCGTGCTACTTTTGACTCAGCGCGTTGGACACCAGGCGCGAGGTGATGTCCACGATCTGGATCATGCGATCGTAGGCCATGCGGGTCGGACCGATCACGCCCAGGGTGCCCACGACCTGACCGTCCACCTCGTAAGGGGCCGACACGACGGACAGCTCCTCATAGGGCACCACTTGACTTTCGCCACCGATGTAGATGCGCACGCCCTCGGCGCGGCTGGAGACATCGAGCAGGCGCATGAGCTGGGTTTTTTGTTCGAACAGATCGAAGAGCTTGCGCAGCGATTCCAGATCGCTGGAAAAGTCTTGCACCGTCAGCAAGTTGCGCTCGCCCGAGACGACCACCTGCTCCTGGCTGCTGGCCATGGCCTCCGAGCCGGCCTGCACGGCCGCCTGCATCAGACTGGCGATTTCGCTGCGCAGGGCCTCCACCTCGGTTTGCAAGCGATTGCGCACTTCCTCCAGGGTCAAGCCGGCGAAGTGAGTGTTGACATAGTTCGTGGCCTCGACGAGCTGCGCCTGGGTGTAGTTGTGATCGGTGAACAGCACGCGGTTTTGGACATCGCCGTCGGGAGCGACCAAGATCACCAGCACGCGCCGCTCGGACAGGCGCAGAAACTCGATGTGATGAAACACCGAGGGCTTGCGCGGCGCGGTGATCACGCCCACGAAGTGCGACAGATTCGACAGCAACTGCGCGGCCGTGGCGATCACCCGCTGTGGCTGGTCGGGCTGCAGCTGGTCCCGCACGCTGGCCACCTCGGGCGGCGGCTGGTTCAAATCCAGCGGCCGGGCGGTGAGCATCGTGTCGACGAACAGGCGATAGCCGCGCGCAGTGGGCACCCGCCCGGCCGAGGTGTGAGGGCTGGCGATCAGCCCCATGTCTTCCAAATCGGCCATCACGTTGCGGATGGTGGCCGGGGACAACTCGAGCCCCGAGGCTTTGGACAGGGTGCGAGAACCCACCGGCTGGCCGTCGGCAATGTAGCGCTCGACCAGGGTTTTCAGCAGGGTTTTGGCGCGGTCGTCCAGCATGCCATGGATTTTAGGGCGCGCCGCCGCGCTACAAGGGGGGGTGGGCTGGGCGTATTCCCGGGTCGGGCCGGGGGTGCGATCGATCCTGGGCGGCGCCGGCGCTGTGGTGTAATCGCGCCCATGAAATCCCGCTTCCGTCACGTGGCACTGATCGGCAAATACCAGGCCCAGGGCATGCGCGGGGTGCTGGAGGACATTGCCCAGTTCATCTGCCGCCAGGGGGCGGAGGTCTCGCTCGAGCATGACACCGCGATGAACACCGGCTTGAGCGGCTATCCGATGCTCGATGCAGACGGCATGGGCCGCGAATGCGACCTGGCCGTCGTGGTGGGCGGCGACGGCACCATGCTGCACATTGCCCGCGAGGTCGCGCGCCATGGGTTGCCGCTGGTGGGCATCAACCAAGGCCGCCTGGGCTTCATCACCGACATTCCGGTGGGCGAGGTGCGCGAGGTGCTGGGGCCCGTGATGGGCGGCGACTTCGAGGAGGAGCGCCGCAGCATGCTCGAAGGCCAGGTCGTGCGCGATGGCCAAGTGATTTTCGAAGCTTTCGCCCTCAATGACGTGGTGGTCAACCGCGGGGCCACCGCCGGCATGGTGGAGCTGCGCATCGAGGTGGCCGGCGACTTCATGGCCAACATCCGTTGCGACGGCCTCATCGTGGCCTCGCCCACCGGCTCGACGGCCTATGCCCTGTCCGCCGGCGGGCCCATCCTGCATCCGGACATCGCCGGCTGGGTGCTGGTGCCCATTGCGCCGCACACCCTGTCCAACCGCCCCATCGTGCTGCCCGACGACAGCGAGGTGGCCGTGGAGATCGTCGGCGGGCGCGACACGAGCGTGAATTTCGACATGCAAAGCCTGGCCAGCCTGTTGCACGGCGACGTCGTGCGCGTGCGACGTTCGGCGCACCGGGTACGCTTTCTCCATCCGCGTGGCTGGAGCTATTACGCCACGCTGCGCAAAAAACTCCATTGGAACGAAGGTTTGGGGGCTTGAGCCGATGCTGCGCCGCATCGCCCTGAAGGATTTCGTCATCGTTCAAGAACTCGAGGTCGAGTTCGGGCCTGGCTTTTCCGTGCTGACCGGTGAAACCGGGGCTGGCAAATCCATCCTGATCGATGCCTTGCAGCTGGCACTCGGCGCGCGCGGCGATGCCGGCGTGGTGCGCGAGGGCGCATCGCGCACCGAGATCAGCGCCGAATTCGACAGCCCCGCCACTTTGGCTGCCTGGTTGGACGAAGCCGGGTTCCAGACCGATGAGCTGCTGTTGTTGCGGCGCAGCATCGACGCCCAGGGCAAGAGCCGTGCCTGGATCAATGGCAGTCCGGCCACCGTGGCCCAGCTCAAGGCCGTGGGCGAGCACCTGGTGGACATCCACGGCCAGCATGCCTGGCAAAGCCTGACGCGGCCCGACGCGGTGCGGGGGTTGCTCGACGCTTATGCGGGCTGCGACCTGGCGCCGCTGGCGCGCGCCTGGTCGGACTGGCGAGCGGCGGCCCAGGCGCTGCAAGACGCCCGCGCCGGCCAGGATCACTTGCAGCGTGAGCGCGAGCGCCTGGCCTGGCAGATCGGCGAGGTGGACAAGCTTGCGCCGGGCCCGGACGAATGGGCCGAGCTCGATGCCGAGCACCGGCGGCTGAGCCACGCCCAGGCCCTGCTCGATGCGGTGCAGGCCGCCTTGCAGGCGGTGTCGGAGTCCGAGGGCAGCGCCGACGAGTTGACCGCCCGTGCCATCGACGGCCTGGAGGCCGTGGTCGGCTACGACGGCTCGCTGGCCGACGTGATCGAGGTCTTGCGCAGCGCCCAGGCGCAGCTCGAAGATGCCGCCCACAGCCTGAATGCCTACTTGCGCCGTGGCGAGCTCGACCCAGCGCGCCTGCAAGAGCTGGACGAGCGTTTGTCGAGCTGGATGGGCCTGGCGCGTCGCTACCGCTGTGCCCCGCCGGATCTGCCGGGGCTGTGGGCCCGGTGGAAGGACGAACTGGCCCGGCTCGAGGCGGCCAGCGACCTGCAAGGGCTGGAGCGAGCCGAGGCTCAGGCCCGCAAAGCCTACGAGCAGGCTGCACGCGAGGTGTCCCGGGCCCGCCGCGAGGCCGCGCCTCGCCTGTCCCAAGCCGTCACCGAGGCGATGCAACGGCTGGGCATGGCCGGGGGCCGCTTCGAGGTGGTGCTGGTGCCCAACGAGGCCCCTCAGGCCCATGGCCTGGAGACCGTGGAATTCCTCGTGGCCGGTCATGCCGGCAGCTCACCGCGGCCGCTGGCCAAAGTGGCCTCCGGAGGTGAGCTGTCGCGCATCGCGCTGGCCATTGCCGTGACGACCAGCCAGCTGGGCGAGGCCGGCACGCTGATCTTCGATGAGATCGACGCTGGCGTGGGCGGCGCGGTGGCCGACACGGTGGGGCGTTTGATGAAGCAGCTCGGGCGCGACCGCCAGGTCTTGGCCGTCACGCATCTGCCCCAGGTGGCCGCATGTGCCGATCATCACTGGGTGGTCAGCAAGACCACCCAGGAAGGCCACACCACCAGCGGCTTGCGCGCGGTCTTCGGTGAGGACCGGGTGGCCGAGATCGCCCGCATGCTGGGGGGGCAGCAGCGCTCGGGCACCAGCTTCGCGCATGCCCAGGAAATGCTGGCCACGGCGGCCACCTCGCTGGAGCCGGCCGAGCCGCCGCGGGCACGGAGGCGCGGATGAGCCCGGCGGCGACGAACGCGTGGCGCGAGCTGGTGCTCATCACCGGCATTTCCGGCTCGGGCAAGTCGGTGGCGCTGCACGCGCTGGAAGACGCCGGCTATTTTTGCGTGGACAACCTGCCGGCGGAGCTGCTGGAGCCCTGCGTGCGACTCGTGCATGAGAAAGGCTCTGCCCGTGTGGCGATTGCGGCCGATGTGCGGGCCGTGCAGTCGCTGCCCTTGCTCAAGCCTGCCCTGGCGCGGCTGCGTGAGCAGGGTGTGGCGGTGCGGCCGGTCTTTCTCGATGCCTCCACCGACACCTTGGTGCGGCGCTTTTCGGAAACCCGCCGCCGCCATCCGCTGTCGGACCCCTCGGCGGCCGACCCCACTGCCCAGCGCGCGCTGATCGAGGCCATCGAGCTGGAGCGCGATCTGCTGGCCGAGCTGCGCGAGCTGTCCACCATCATCGACACCAGCGAGCTGCGCCCGACCCAACTGCGCCAGTGGATACGCCAGATCGTGCAGGCCCCGGCGGCTTCGCTGACGCTGGTGTTCGAATCCTTCGCCTTCAAACATGGCGTGCCGCTCGATGCGGACTACGTCTTCGACGTGCGCATGCTGCCCAACCCCTATTACGACCGCGACTTGCGCCCTTACACCGGGCGCGACGCGCCGGTGATCGCGTACTTTCAACAACAGCCGGAGGTGGCCGAGATGGTGGCCCAGATCGAGGCCTTCTTGCGCCGCTGGCTGCCCGCGTTCGAGCAGGACCAGCGCGCCTACCTCACCGTGGCGGTGGGCTGCACCGGCGGGCAGCACCGCTCTGTCTACCTCGTCGAACAACTGGCCCAGCGCTTCCGGGCGCGCGGCTCCACCCTCATTCGTCACCGCGAACTCGATGCGCGTGACGCTGCTTCATGACTGCTTTGCCCGACCCTTCCGCGCTGCCGCTGTTCCCTTTGCAAACCGTGCTGTTCCCCGAGGGCTTGCTGAGCCTGAAGGTGTTCGAGGCGCGCTATCTCGACCTCGTCAGCCGCAGCTTGCGCACCCAGCATCCCTTTGGCGTGGTGGCTTTGCGCCAAGGGCATGAGGTTCGCCGCCCGGGCGAGGCGGTGGCCTTCGAGGCCGTGGGCTGCCTGGCCGAGCTGATCGAGGTCGACAGCGAGCAGGCCGGCATCCTGCAGGTGCGCTGCCGAGGCTCGCAGCGTTTCCGCATCCTGTCCACGCGTCAAGGCGAGGACGGGCTGTGGTGGGCCGAGGTGCAATGGCTGGCGCCCGATGCGGCCGTGCTGCCGCAGAAAGAGCATCTGGCCAGCGCACAGGCCCTGGCCAATGCCATCCGGATGTTGCGCCAGCGCGGACCTTTGCCCTTCCTGGAGCCCTTCCACTTCGACGATGCCGGCTGGATCGCCAACCGCTGGTGCGAGATCTTGCCGATCCCGCTGGTTGCGCGCCAACGCCTGATGGAACTGGACGACCCGCAGGTGCGCTTGAAGTTGGTCGATCAATTCTTGCGCAGCAAGGGCATCATCGGCGGCCCCTGAGGGCGCGTCGCACCTCACGGCGCGCTGCGCAAGGCCAGCAGCTTGCGCAGCGGCGCTGGCAGGCCCCAGTCCTCCAAGGCTTCATAGGCGACCCATTGCCCCGGACCGCGAGGCTGCGGCTGCGGACCGTGCAGCACGCACTGGCGGGGGTGCAGCAGCCAGTCGAAATGTGTCAGCGCATGCGAGATGCTGGGCCAGGCGATCAGCGGCCCCGGCCAGTCCGCTCGCAAGGCGGCCTCGCTGTCGTATTCCGGCAGGCTGTGCAGGCCGGCCCACACGCCGCCGGCGGGCCGTGGTTGCAGCCATACCCGGCCTTCGTGCTCCAACCACAACCACCAATGCTCACGACGCCCACGCCGCAGCCTGCGGCTGCGCACGGGGTAGGCCTCGGGGCGGCCTTGGGCATGTGCGGCACACCAAGTCCGCACCGGACATTGCGCGCAGCGCGGCGAGCGTGCCGTGCACACCGTCGCCCCCAGATCCATCAGGCCTTGGGTATAGGTGGCCATGTCGTGGGCTGGCAGCAATGCGGTGGCCTCGACCCACAAAGCGCGCTCGTGGCGGGCCTGAGCCAGGTCCTCGCCGAAGCCCAGCACGCGCGTGAGCACCCGCTTGACATTGCCATCCAGAATGGCCGCACGCTCGCCGAAGCAGAAGGCCGCAATGGCCGCCGCCGTCGAGCGACCGATGCCCGGCAACTCGGCCAGCGCCTGGGCCGTGCGCGGGAACTGCCCGCCGTGTTCGGCCACCACCACTTGGGCGCAGCGATGCAGATGGCGCGCACGGCTGTAGTAGCCCAGCCCGCTCCAGGCGGCCATCACCTCGTCATGGCTGGCGCGGGCCAGCGCATGCACGTCGGGGAAGCGCTGCAAAAAGCGCTCGTAATAGGCCAGCACCGTGCTCACCTGCGTTTGCTGCAGCATGATTTCCGACAGCCAGACACGGTAGGGCTCTCGGCTGCGCTGCCAGGGCAGATCGTGGCGGCCGTGCTCGCGCTGCCAAGCGATCACGGCCGGTGCGAAAGCTCGACGCAGCAAGGCGATGGACGAAGCTGGGCGCGACATGTACCGAGGCTGCGGGCGGTGTACGGGAGCACGCTCGAGCGACCGAACTCAGGCCTGCAAGGGCGCCGACTGTGTGCTGAGATCCAGATCGAGCGTCAATGGCTCGAAGTCTGCCGCGGGCAAGGGGGCGGCGGCCAGCTGCTGCAGGCGGCTGACCAGACGGTGCAGGCGCTCCTGAAGTTCGCGGATGCGCACTTCCTGGGCTTCCATCTCATGCACGCGGGCTTCCAATTCGGCGGCGGCACTGCGCACGCGCTCCAGGGTTTCGCGGCGGCGTTTGAAGTTGCGGCGGCGGTCGCGCAATTGCGTGTCGATCTGCGCCGAGGCGGTCTTGTTCCACAGCTCGAGCTCGGCGCTGGCGCCTTCGAACACCACGCGCAGCTTGGAGACGAGCATGCGGCGGAACTGCGACATGAAGCGCTCGTTGGACAAGCGCAGCGCATGCGACAGCCCCAAGTATTGCGTGTAGTTGCGCTCGATCAGTTCCAGGTCGCGCATGAAGCGCGAGAGGTCGGGGGCGGCCGGCATGGCCAGGCCGAACCCGAACTCGGCATTGAGTTTCTGGAACGACGCGCCCAGCATGGCATGGATCTCGTGGCCCTTGGCCTGGGCCTCGTCGAGCTTGGCACGCAACGTGTGTGCCATTTCGGCGAAAGCTTTGCGCGCGCCGAAATTGAGAATGGCCGAACGCAGCCGCTCCTGCAGCACCTCGGTGTGCCGGCGCACCACATCGCTGGAGATGCCCACCAGCGCGTCCTTGAGCATGCGCGAGTGCACCGAGCGCATGGCCTGCACATGGGCGATGCACTGTTCGAACTCCCTGCTTTCGGCCTCCACGCGACGGATCATCACCTCGACCATGCCCGCGTTTTTGCCGCGCAGCCCGCGCAGTTCGAGCAACTGCTCGGCGCACTGCCGCCGACGGTCGGCCAGGCGGCGGCCGATCTGCGCCTCCAGCTGGCCGGCACTGTCGATCACCAGTTGCGCCAGCACCTCCTTGCGATGCGGCAGCAACTGCCGGCCCAGCGCGTCCTCCAGCTCCAGCAGGCGGCTGGCGCGCAGGTCGTCGGCGTCGCCGGTCACACGGCCGGCCAGCGCGAGCTTGGCCGAAATCGGAAACACCCGCTCCTCGGGGATGCCCAGCGTCTGCGCCGTTTGGGCGCGCTGTCGGCCAATGTGCGCCTCCACTTCGGCCGGCGAGCTCAGCGGATCGGTCAGCGCATCGATCTTGTTCAGCGCCACGTAGCGCTCCAGCGGCTGGCCGCAGAGATGATCCCGCCAAATCGCCAGGTCGGATTTCGTCACGCCGGTGTCGGCCGCCAGAATGAACACGGTGGCATGCGCCGAAGGCAACAGGCTGACGGTCAGCTCGGGCTCGGCACCGATGGCATTCAAGCCCGGCGTGTCCAAGATCACCAGGCCGCGCTTGAGGAGCGGATGCGGGTAGTTGATGATGGCATGTCGCCAGGCCGGCACCTCGACCAGCCCGTCTTCGCCCAGCGGCGGATTGTCCTGGGTTCGCTCCTCATCCCAGAAGCCCAGTGCACGGGCTTGTTCTGGCGAGACACGCTGCGTGGCCATCACGCGGGTCAGCGCCTCGGCCAGTTCGTCGGGCCGCTTCACGTCGAGTGGAACCTGGACCCAGGCATCGTCTTGCAGGCGCAATTCGGCCAGCGACGCCGTCCCCAATCGCGTGTCGATGGGCAGCAGGCGCAGCGATGGCGCCTCGTCGGGGTCGTAGCTCAGCTCCACCGGACACATCGTGGTGCGCCCAGGCGTGGCCGGCAGGATCCGTCGGCCGGTGTCGGCAAAGAAGATCGCGTTGATCAGCTCGGACTTGCCGCGGGAAAACTCCGCGACGAAGGCCACCACCAGGCGATCGCGGGCCAGCCGGGTCTGCAAAGACTCCAGCAAGTCCGCTGCCGGCTCGTCCAGCAAATCATGGTCGAAGAGAAAGCGCGACAACTCCTGCAGCTGGATCTCGAGATCGGCGCGCCACAAACTCAAGGCATCGAACTTCAGCGCGAACGAGGGTGACGTAGCGGCAGAGGACATGGCGGCCATACCGGGCATGCGAGAGGGAAGCAAGCATGGTAGCGCATGGCTTGCCAGCGGCGTTGCCTCGGGTCGTCACCGGACGGACCTTCGTCACGACCGCAGCGGCGACCACACCTTGTGAGGTGGGGCACCGGGTCAGCCGCGAGTTTGGCACTGCGGGCAGAAGTAGGTGGATCGCTGGCCTTGCACGATGCGACGGATCGGTGTGCCACAGTTCAGACACGGCAGCCCTTGGCGGCCGTAGACGCGCGCTTGGTCCTGGTAGGCGCCGCCATGGCCTTGGGCATTGCGAAAGTCTCTCAGCGTGGAGCCGCCGGCCGCCAGTGCGCGCCTCAACGTCTCGCGGATGGCTTGCGCCAGGCGCTCGCAGCGCGGCCGGCTCAGCCGAGCGGCCGGGGTGCGCGGGTCGATGCCCGCGGCGAACAGGGCCTCGCTGGCGTAGATGTTGCCGACGCCCACCACCACGTCCCCAGCCAGCAAGGCCTGTTTGATGGCCAAGCGGCGTCCGCGCAGGCCGGCGTGCAGCACGGCTCCATCGAAACCGGGCTCCAGCGGTTCCGCACCCAAGGCGGCCAACAGCTTGCGCGCCGGGTCGGTCTCCAGCGACTGCGACCACACCACGGCGCCGAAGCGTCGCGGATCATGCAGCCGCAGCAGGCCGTGGGTCGTCCACAGATCGAAATGGTCGTGCGGCCCCGGCGGCTGAGGCATGCGTTCATAGCGCAGCGAGCCAGACATGCCCAAGTGCATCAGCAGTCCACCGCGATCCAGCGGCAGCCACAGGTACTTGCCGCGGCGACGGGCTTCGCCCACCGTCTGGCCCTGCAAAGACTCGGGGGCGCATCCCAAGGGCCAGCGCAATGGCTTGCCCAGGCGCACGTGCAGCACGCGGGCGCCGAGCAGCTGAGCAGCAAAACTTTGCCGGGTGACTTCGACTTCGGGCAGTTCGGGCATGCGGGGAATTATCCGGGCGTCCGTAGAATCCAATCGACGTCGAGGAGTTGCTCATGCCCATGCGTGCCCTGAATGTGCGAGTGCTGGTCGCGGCCCTGGCCGCGCAGGCCATGCTTTGGGGCGCCCCGGCGCGGGCGCAGGCCGCCTCGGCCGCCTCGGCCGCCCCGACGCCCAGCGCGGCCGAGCCGGCCGTCGTGAACTCGAGCCTGGACGCGGCCCTGTTCTACCAGCTTCTCGTCGCCGAGATGGAGCTGCGCGCTGGCGCGGCCGGTACGGCCTACGAACTGTTGCTCGATGCCGCACGCAAGACCGGCGACGAGCGCCTGTTTCAGCGGGCCACCGACATTGCGTTGCAAGCCCGTGCTGGCGAGCAAGCCCTGGCGGCGGCGCAGGCCTGGCGCGCCGCCGTGCCCCAGTCGCTCGATGCCTTGCGCTACCTGGCCCAAATCCAGGTGGGCCTGGGTCGAGTGGCGCAGGCGCAAGAACCCTTGCAGACCATGCTGGAGCGCACCGCGCCGGCCGAGCGGGCGCACGCGATCGCACTGCTGCCGCGTCAATTTGCCCGTGCGGCGCAATTGCCGCAGGTGGTGGCCATGCTCGATGCGGTGCTGCGGCCCTATCTGGCGCAGCCGGACACCCGTCTTGCGGCCTTGGTGGCCCAGGCGCGCATGCGCCTGCTGCTGCGGGAGCCGCTGCAGGCGCTGGAACTGGCCCGGCAGGCCCAGCAGATCGACCCGGCTGCCGAGGGGCCGGCGCTCATTGCGCTGGAGTTGGTGGGCCAACAGCCGCAAGCCGATGCCGTGGTGGCGGCCTATTTGCAGGCACGACCGCAAGGGCATGCCCTGCGCCTGGGCTATGTGCGCCAACTCGTCAGCCAGCAGCGCTATGTCGAGGCCGCAGCCCAACTGGACGAAGCGCTGCGGCACGACCCCGCGTTGGCGCCGGCCTGGCTCAGCCTGGGCGCCTTGCGGCTGGAGCTCAAGGAGCTCGAGGCTGCCGAACAGGCGCTGCGTCGCTATGTCGAGCTTGGGGCTGCGGCGCCGAGTTCGGACGATGCGTCCACGGCCGTCACCACCGAGGGTCTGACGCAGGCCTATCTGATGCTGGCCCAGGCCGCCGAGTCGCGTGGCCTGATGCAGCAGGCCGAACAGTGGCTGGCGCGGGTGGACGACCCGGCCGCGGCGCTGAGCGTGCAGCAGCGTCGCGCCTCCTTGCTGGCTCGGCAAGGCCGGCTCGACGAAGCCATTGCGCTGATCCGCCGCCTGCCCGAAGACGAGCCCCAGATGGCGCGCGCCAAGCTGCTGGCCGAGGCCCAGTTGTTGCGTGACCAGCAGCAGTGGCCGCGGGCCTATCAGGTGTTGGGGCAGGCCAATGAACGCTTTCCCGATGACGTGGACCTGCTGTACGAGCAGGCCATGATGGCCGAAAAGACCAACCGCATCGACCGCATGGAGGAATTGCTGCGGCGGGTCATCGAGCTCAAGCCCGACCACTATCACGCCTACAACGCCCTGGGCTACACGCTGGCCGACCGCAACCTGCGCTTGGATGAAGCGCGCGCCCTCATCGAAAAAGCGTTGTCCTTGGCGCCCGATGAGCCCTTCATCGTCGACAGCCTGGGCTGGGTGAAATACCGCCTGGGCCAGCGCGAAGAAGCGCTGCAACACCTTCAACGCGCCTATCGAGCGCGTCCGGACACCGAGATCGCGGCGCATTTGGGCGAAGTGCTGTGGGTGCTGGGGCGGCACGAGGAGGCGCGGCGCATCTGGCGCGAAGGGCAGGCGCGTGATGCGTCCAACGAGGTGCTGCGCGAGACCTTGCGCCGATTCGGGGTGGATCTGTGAGGCGCGGGGCCGCAGCGGTGTGGCGCGCCGGCTGGGCTGGCATGGTGCTGGCCGTGTTGGCCGGCTGCGCCAGCCTGCCCGGTGCCGATGAGGCCTTGGCCTTGGCGGCCTCGGGGCGCCTGGCCGTGCGGGTGGATGGCCCCGAAGGTGTGCGCTCGACCACGGCCGCCTTCGAGCTGCTGGGCCACCCCGACCGGGGCGAATTGCGCCTGGCCAGTCCGTTGGGCACGGTGATGGCCGTGGCCGCCTGGCAACCCGGGGCGGCTTGGGTGCTGATGCGCGGGCAGCGCTACGACTATGCCGGCTTGGAGGACCTCACCCGCGAGCTCGTGGGGGCATCCTTGCCCGTGGCCGCCTTGTTCGATTGGTTGCGTGCCCGTCCCTGGCCGGGGGCCTCGAGCCGGCCGCGCGAAGGCGGCGCGGGCTTCGAGCAACTGGGCTGGACGGTGGAGCTCGACGGCGCCGACCAAGGGCTGATCGTGGCGCGGCGCGCTGCTCCGGTGCCGGTGATCGTGCGCGCCCGTTTGGACTCATGAAAGCCTGTTACGACCTGCCGGCGCCGGCCAAGCTGAATCTGTTTTTGCATCTGGTGGGCCGGCGGGCCGACGGGTATCACTTGCTGCAATCGGTCTTCGTGCCGATCGATTGGGGCGATGTCCTGCACATCGAGCGTCGCGACGACGGCCGGCTGCGGCGGCACGACCTGGGCGCACGCCTGCCCGACGACGATTTGTGCCTGCGCGCGGCCCGTGCCTTGCAAGCGGCCAGCGGCACCCGCTACGGCGCGGACATCCACCTCGACAAACGCGTGCCCTGGGGCGCCGGTCTGGGCGGCGGCAGCTCGGATGCGGCCACCACGTTGATCGCGCTGAACCGCCTGTGGGGCTTGCACTGGCCCCGCGCTCGGCTCATCGAGCTGGGCTCGACGGTCGGCGCGGATGTGCCCTTCTTCCTGGGGCCCGGACCGGCCTGGGTCGAGGGCATCGGCGAGCGCTTGACCCCGTTGGACCTGCCGGCGGCCGAGCTGGAAGTGCTCAAACCCCCGCAAGGCTTGGCCACCCGCGATCTTTTTGCCAGCCCCCTCTTGGTACGCGACACAAAACCTGCTATAGTTGCGGACTTTCTTGCAGACCCCCGGGGATTTGGCAGGAACGACATGCAAGCGGCAGCGGTTGCGCTTTGTGCGTCGGTTGGTCAAGCCCTGGAATGCTTGAAGCAGCGGTGCGGCAACAGCCGCATGACGGGTTCGGGCAGTGCGGTGTTCGCATGGGTTGGCGAGAAAATTGGCGCCGCAACCGGTGTCAGCCTGCAGGGTCCTGATGTACCCGAGGGGTGGCAGTGGCGCAGGTGCCGCAGTCTGGAGCGACATCCCCTTGCGGGTTGGGTTTCGGATTGAGCGCGACGAGTTGTCGGCCGGCGTCAGGGCTTGGAGGCCCAGGCGATGGCCGGTGTAGGGGAGTCGCCAAGTTGGTCAAGGCATCGGATTTTGATTCCGACATTCGAGGGTTCGAATCCTTCCTCCCCTGCCACCTTCTTCGAGAACCTCTGGACGAGCCCTGCGGGGATCATCCAGAGGTTCTGTGGTTTTTGCACGAGCCCCCGAGCCACGGACCGCGGGGGCCGCACTGAAGCGCCGGTTCTTGCCGGTGCCGGTCCGACGGAGCCCACGATGCTGTCCGACACCCTGCTGTTCACCGGCAACGCCAATCCGGCACTGTCCCTCGAGATCGCCAATCACCTGGGCCTGACGCTGGGCCGGGCCTCGGTTGGACGCTTCTCCGACGGCGAGGTCGCGGTCGAGATCCAGCAAAACGTGCGTGGGCGCGACATCTTCGTCATCCAGCCCACCTGCGCGCCGACCAACGAGCACCTGATGGAGCTGTTCATCATGGTCGATGCGCTCAAGCGTGCCTCGGCCCGGCGCATCACCGCGGTGATTCCGTACTTCGGCTACGCCCGCCAGGACCGCCGCCCACGCTCCACCCGCGTGCCCATTTCCGCCAAGGTCGTGGCCAACATGCTCGAAGCCGTGGGCGTCAACCGCGTGCTGACCATGGACCTGCACGCCGACCAGATCCAGGGCTTCTTCGACATCCCGGTGGACAACATCTATGCCTCGCCGGTGCTGCTGTCGGACCTCAAGAGCAAGAACTACCACGACCTCGTGGTGGTGTCGCCCGACGTGGGCGGCGTGGTGCGCGCGCGTGCGCTGGCCAAGCAGCTCGGTTGTGATCTGGCCATCATCGACAAGCGTCGGCCCAAGGCCAATGTGTCCGAGGTGATGCACGTCATCGGCGAGATCGAGAACCGCAATTGCGTCATCATGGACGACATGATCGACACCGCCGGCACGCTGGTGAAGGCTGCCGAGGTGCTCAAAGAGCGCAATGCCAAGTCGGTGTATGCCTATTGCACGCATCCGGTGTTCTCGGGCCCGGCGCTGGAGCGCATTCGCAATTCCGAACTCGACGAGGTGGTGATCACCAACACCATCCCGCTGGCCGAGGAGGCGCGCTCCATTCCCAAGATCCGCCAGCTCTCGGTGGCTTTCCTGTTTGCCGAGACCATCCGCCGCATTTCCGACGGCGAGTCGGTCACGTCGCTGTTCTCGGAGCAGAACAACAACTTCTGATCCGGTTCATGGGTGGGGCGGCCTTCGAGCCCCCCGTTTCTTGCGTCTGGTCGCGGACGCTGACTCATTGGAGAGTTGCATGAAATTCGTCGCTTACGAGCGCACTGTGCAGGGGACCGGAGCGAGCCGCCGCCTGCGTCGTGCCGGCAAGGTGCCCGGCATCGTCTATGGGGCCGGTTCGCCCCAGCCGATCGAGCTCGATCACAACGCGCTGTTCTTTGCGCTGAAGAAAGAAGCCTTCCATTCTTCGATTCTGGACATGGAGCTGGCCGGCAAGGTCGAGAAGGTCTTGCTGCGCGACTATCAGATGCACCCGTACAAGCCCCAGGTGCTGCATGTCGACTTCCAGCGCGTCGATCCCAAGACCAAGATCCAGAAGAAGGTGCCGCTGCATTTCGTCAACGAAGAAAACTCGCCAGCGGTCAAGACCGACAAGTGCCTGGTCAACAAAATCCTCAACGAACTCGAAATCCAGTGCCTGGCGCAAGCCTTGCCGGAGTTCCTGGAGGTCGATCTGGGTGAACTGGTCAAAGGCCAGACCCTGCATGTCAATGACCTGAAGCTGCCCAAGGGCATCAAGGTGGTCACCCATGGCAAGCCCAATCCGGCCGTGGTGTCGGTGGTCGAGCCCGTGGAGGAGGTCGTGGCCGCTCCCGCCCCCGCACCGGCGGCTCCGGCCAAAGGCAAAGACGCGAAAAAGAAGAAGTGAGCCACTCTCGGCGAGCGCTTGGCCACACCCCGCTTCGGCGGGGTTTTTCGTTGCTGCAGCCGCGGCAATAATGGCGTCCATGATTCGACTGCTGGTGGGCCTGGGCAATCCCGGGCCGCAATACGAGGCCACACGGCACAACGCCGGCTTTTGGTGGATCGACGAGCTGGCCCGTGAGCTGGGCGTGCGTCTGCTGCCCGAACGCGCCCATCAAGGGCTGGTGGCGCGGGTGAACCGTCCCCTGGCCGGGGTGGACACTGCGGTGTGGCTGCTGCAGCCCCAGACCTACATGAATTTGTCAGGCCGCTCGGTGGCCTCGTTGGCACGCTTTTTCAAGATCGAGCCGCAGGAAATCTTGGTCGTGCACGACGAGCTCGACCTGCTGCCGGGCCAGATGAAGCTCAAGCGCGGCGGAGGGCATGCGGGCCACAACGGCCTGAAAGACATCCAGGCCCAGCTGGGCAGCCCGGAGTTTTGGCGCCTGCGTCTGGGCATCGGCCACCCAGGGGTGAAGGCCGAGGTGGCCGACTACGTGCTGCGCAAGCCGCCGGCAGCCGAGCGCGAAGCCATCGAAGCCTGCATCGCGCGATCCAAGCAGGCCTTGGCGCCGATGCTGCGCGGTGAGATGGAGCTGGCCTCGCGTCTCATCCATGCCCGGCCGGCGGCCCCCCGTGCCCCGCAGGACAGCCCTGCGGCCCCCCACCCATGAGCCGCGCCGTGCCGGGGTGGGTCGGGGTCGTCTGGGCCGTGGTGGCCCCGTGGCTTGCGGCCCAGCCGGTGTATCAATGCGGCACGCAGTACAGCGACCGGCCGTGCGCCGACGCCAAGCTGCGCACGGACCTGGCCGACCCCCGCACCGACGAACAGCGATGGCAAGCGCGGGAGCACGGCTTGCGCCAGGGCTGGATGGCCGACGAGCTGGAGCAGCAGCGGCTGCGGCGCGAGGAGGCGTTGCGGGCGGCACAGCGCTTGCCCGAGGAGCCGCCGCAGGCGGCTGCGCCTGCGGCGCCGTCGGAGACGCGCCGCTCGCGCCGGCCCAAGGATTTCAAGGTGAGGCTGCCCAAGCCGCCCAAGCGCCCCAAGACCCGGCCCGCCTCAGGCTGAGCGCGGCACCGATTCACCCGGGGCGCTGGCTGGCGCCATGGCCCGTCCTTGGGCTTGCAGGCGCTGGTATTTGGCCCACAGGGCGTCTCGATCCTCTTGGTAGTCGGGATGGATCGGGATGCATTCCACCGGGCAGACTTGCACACACTGGGGCGCATCGAAATGCCCGACGCACTCGGTGCAGCGTTGCGGGTCGATCTGATAGTACTCCGGCCCCATCGAGATCGCCTGGTTCGGGCACTCGGGCTCGCAGACGTCGCAATTGATGCATTGATCGGTGATCATCAGGGCCATGGGCCACCCCGTCGTCGTCAGTGAGCCTGAGTCACCTTGTGGCGCAGGCGCTCCAGCACCGAGGGTGCCACGAATTTGGAAACATCACCGCCGAGCATGGCAATTTCGCGCACGAACGTGCCCGAGACGAACTGGTACTGATCCGAGGGGGTGAGGAAGACCGTTTCCACCTCCGGCATCAGCTGGCGGTTCATGCCGGCCATTTGGAACTCGTATTCGAAGTCACTGACGGCCCTCAGGCCCCGCACCACGACCTTGGCCTGCTGGGAGAGGACGAAGTCGCGCAGCAAGCCGGCGAAAGACATCACCTGCACGTTGGGATGGGCGGCCGCGGCCTCGCGGGCGATTTCCAGACGCTCGTCCAAGGAGAACAGCGTGCGCTTGTGGTGTCCGGCGGCCACGGCCACGATGAGGGCATCGAACAAGGTGCTGGCACGGCGCATCAGGTCTTCGTGCCCCAAGGTCATGGGGTCGAAGGTGCCTGGATAGACGGCCGTGATGCGGTCAGAGCGGGTCATGATGTCTTGGGCGCAGGGTCGCAGCTTGCCAGTGTAGGCGGGGCCAGGCGCAGCAGGTGATAGTGCACCGCGCCAGCGCGGCCTTGGCGCCACAGGCTCAAGCCCAGGGCGGCGGCCTGCGCCTCGCACCAGGCCCGATCGGCTTCGAGGTAGATGAGCCCGCCGCTGGCAAGCAAGGGCCGCGCCGCCATCAACGCGGTGGTGAACACCTCGGCCTGGAAGGGCGGATCCAACAGGATCAAATCCCACTCGGGGCGGACATGCTGGCGCATCCAGGCCAGGGCGTCGGCGCATTGTATGTCGACGCCGCCGGCCCCCAGTCTTTGCACCGTCTCGCGCAGGCTGCGCACCAAGGTCGCATCGCGTTCGAGCAGCAACACGTGCGCAGCCCCCCGGGAGGCGGCCTCCAGTCCCAGGGCCCCGCTGCCGGCGAAGGCATCCAGGCAGCGCCAGCCGCTCAAGTCCTGTCCCAGCCAATTGAACAGGGTTTCACGCACGCGGTCGGGGGTGGGGCGCAGCCCAGGGCGGTCGGCCACCGGCAGCTTGCTGCGCTTCCATCGGCCGCCAATGATGCGCACCTCGTGGGCCGCTGCGCGGCGGTCGGGCCGGGGGGGGACGGGAGGGCGGGAGGCAGGCACGGCCTGGATTCTAGAATCGAGCCCGAAAACCTCGATCTTTCCATGTTCAGCTTTTTCCGTAAGAAGACCCCTACGCCTCCTGCACCCACGTCTGCGGCGGCCGAGCCGGCATCGGCGACGGGTGCCACGGCGGTGGCGCCGCCGGTCTCGCCCGCGGACATGACGCCAACGCCGCCAGCGGCCGAACCCGGTGTGCGCCGCTCATGGATGGAGCGCCTGCGCAACGGCCTGCGCAAGACCGGCAGCAGCCTCTCGCAGGTCTTCACCGGCACGCGCATCGACGAGGCTCTCTACGAAGAGCTGGAGTCGGCCTTGCTGATGGCCGACGCAGGAGTGAAGGCCACCGAGTTCCTGTTGAGCGACTTGCGACGGCGCGTGAAGGAGCACAAGGCCACCGATCCGGCCGCGGTCAAAGCCCTGCTGGTCGATGCGCTGGCCGAACTGCTCGCGCCGCTGGAAAAGCCATTGATGCTGGGCGAACACCAGCCCACGGTGATCATGGTGGTCGGCGTCAACGGGGCCGGCAAAACCACGAGCATCGGCAAGCTCACGCACCATTTGGCCGCTGCCGGGCAAAAGGTGTTGCTGGCCGCCGCCGATACGTTTCGCGCCGCCGCGCGCGAGCAGCTGTCGGTGTGGGCCGATCGCAACCAGGTGGAAATCGTCAGCCAGGAAGGCGGCGATCCGGCGGCGGTCAGCTTCGATGCGGTCACCGCCGGCCGCTCACGCGCTTGCGATGTGGTGATTGCCGACACCGCCGGACGCTTGCCCACCCAATTGCACCTGATGGAGGAGCTCAAGAAGATCCGTCGCGTGATCGCCAAGGCCGATCCCAGCGCACCGCACGAGGTGCTGTTGGTGGTGGACGGCAATACCGGCCAAAACGCCTTGGCGCAGGTCAAGGCCTTTGACGATGCTCTGCAACTCACCGGGCTCATCGTCACCAAGCTGGATGGCACGGCCAAAGGCGGGGTGCTGGCCGCATTGGCTCGTGAGCGGCCCCTCCCGGTCTATTTCATCGGCGTGGGCGAGAAGCTGGAAGACTTGCAGACCTTCCAGGCGCGCGAGTTCGCACAGGCGCTGCTGAGCTGATCAGGGCCGCCGCGCCGAGTGGGGCGGCGACAGTGGCGTCGGCGCGGAATCCAGGTCGTCGAACCAGGTCGATGAAGGCGGCTCGGTCGTCTCGGGCGTGGCCATCGGTCGGCGCGCGCCGGCGGGATGTTCCGCCCCGCGCGTACTCACGTGGGCGGCGCCTTCCTCGGTGGTGAGCAAGCCCAGGGACTGCAGGATCGAGGCGCGGGCTTGCTCGACGTCGGGAATCTGCCCTTCATGCCAGACATGCAGCGGCAATCCGGCTGCGCGCACGACCCGCTCCATGCGGGCCTGTCGTTTGCGGGCGCGCGGGCTGTCCCGACCTTCGGGAGGGCGCACCTCGACCACGGCCACGGCCAAGGTGTTGGCTTCGCAGATCACGAAGTCGGCGCAGACCTGACCGACCCGCCGCAGCCATTCGGTGTAGGAATGCCGTGTGGGCACTTTGAGGAAGCGCGCCAGCGGCACCTGGGCGAACACCAGGTGCTCGGGCAGGGCGCGGCGCAGCACCGCATGGGCTTCGCGCTCGGGGCCGGTCAGTAGGCGCGTGGGGCTGGGCTGCCAGGCCATCAGGGTGTCCAGCGCTTCGACCGCACGCGGCCGTGTGCTGCTGGCCGAGGCGGGGCGGCGCGTGAGCCAGAACACCAGGCCCAGCAGCACGACGGCGGCCAGCCCCAGAAGCAGAATCATCTCCATGGCCAGTTCGATCTCGGCAAGGCAGGGCGGAGGACTCAGCGTCCCAGCCCGGGCAGGCCTTTCATCCCGCCCATGCGTTTCATCAGCTTCATCAGGCCGCCTCCTTTCATCTTCTTCATCATGCCCTGCATTTGCTCGAACTGCTTGAGCAGGCGATTGACCTCTTGCACCTGCACGCCCGCGCCGGCGGCGATGCGGCGCTTGCGGCTGGCCTTGATCAGCTCGGGCTTGCGGCGCTCCAAGGGCGTCATGGCGTTGATGATGCCTTCCATGCGGCGCACCTCGCGTTCGGCACGCGCCATATCGGCCTGGCCGGCCTTGGCGGCAATCTGCGTGGGCAGCTTGTCCAGCAGGCCAGCCAATCCGCCCATCTTCTTCATCTGACTGATCTGCGCCAGGAAGTCGTTGAGGTCGAAGCCGTCGCCGGACTTCACCTTTTCGGCCAGCTTGCGGGCGGCCTCCATGTCGACGCCTTTTTGTACCTCCTCGACCAGGGCGACGATGTCGCCCATGCCCAGCACCCGTCCGGCGTGGCGTTGAGCGTCGAAGATCTCCAAGCCGTCGATTTTTTCGGACACACCGGCGAACTTGATCGGCGCGCCGGTGACTGCGCGCACCGACAGCGCGGCCCCGCCGCGCGAGTCGCCGTCGAGCTTGGTGAGCACGATGCCCGTCAGTGGCAACGCCTCCTTGAACGCGCGCGCGGTGTTGATCGCGTCTTGGCCTTGCATCGCATCGACGACGAACAGCGTCTCCACCGGCTTGAGCGCTGCGTGCAGCTCACGGATTTCCGCCATCAGCACCTCGTCGATGGCCAGACGGCCGGCGGTATCGACGATCAGCACATCGAAATAATGGCGCCGGGCATGATCCAGCGCCGCGCGGGCGATGTCCAAGGGCTTGTCGCTCGGCTGCGAGGGGAACCACTCGGCGCCGGCGGCCCGGGTGACCGTCTTGAGCTGTTCGATGGCCGCGGGCCGGTAGACGTCGGCGGAGACCGTGAGCACCTTTTTCTTGCGCGACTGAATCAGGTGGCGGGCCAGTTTCGCGGCGGTGGTGGTCTTGCCGGCGCCTTGCAGGCCGGCCATCAGAATCACGGCCGGCGGCTGGGTGGCGAGATTGAGGTCGCTGACGCCTTCGCCCATCGTGGCGGCGAGCTCCTTGTGCACCACGCCGACCAGCGCTTGTCCGGGCGTCAGCGATCCAACCACCTCCTGCCCGAGCGCGCGCTCCTTCACGCGCGCAATGAAGTCGCGTACCACGGGCAACGCGACGTCGGCTTCGAGCAATGCCATGCGCACTTCGCGCAGCATGTCCTGGACGTTGCTTTCGGTGATGCGGGCTTGGCCGCGCATCTGCTTGACCAGCCGAGACAGGCGTTCGGAAAGTGTGGAGGCCATGGAAGAGGCGGCCGGGCCAGCGCAGCCGGCCGCGAAAGTACACTGTGCGGATGATTCTAGATCCTCGTCTCGCATGCTGAGCGCCGACCTTGGTCTGCCCTTCCTGACGCTGGCCGCCGGCGGCATCGCGCTGCTGGCCTATGCCCTGGCGGCCCTGCGCAGCCCACGGACGGTGCACGCTTTGCGCTGGGCCTTGGCAGTGGGCTGGGTGGCCCATGCACTGGCTCTGGTGCTGGACACCGCAGGCTCGGGCTTGCACGGGGCCCGCTTCGGCTTTGCACCGGCGCTGTCGGCCACGTTGTGGCTGGTGCTGGCGGTTTATGCGATCGAGAGCCGCTTCGTGCCGCTGCCGGGCGTGCAGCGGTGGCTGGCCGCACTGGGCGCCGCGGCGGTGTTGCTGATGCTGGCGTTTCCGGGCGAGGTGCGGGCGCATGCCGACTCGCCCTGGATGCCCCTGCATTGGGTGCTGGGCATTGCCTCCTATGGCTTGTTCGGCGCGGCCGTGCTGCATGCGGGCCTGCTGTCGCATGCAGAGCGTCAAATGCGCATCCGCCGCGGTGTGCTGCCGCCCGCGCCGCTGGGCATGCCCTTGCTGCGTGTGGAAAAGCTGACCTTTCGTTTCGTTGCGGCGGGCTTCGTGGTGTTGTCGGCGGCGCTCGTGCTGGGCTGGTGGTTTGCCGACCCGTGGCGCTGGGATCACAAGACGGTGTTCTCCATCTTGGCCTGGGCAGTGTTCGCCGGTTTGCTGGCGGGGCGTCGTGCCTTCGGCTGGCGTGGGCGCATGGCCACGCGCTGGCTGTATACCGGTGCGGGCCTGTTGTTGCTGGCCTATGTCGGCTCCCGCTTCGTGATGGAAGTCTTGCTGCATCGGGCCGTGTCCGTGGGGGCGGCATCGTGAAATATCTCGTCGTCTTGGTGGTGGTGATGGCGCTGGTGTGGGTGCTGCGCAGCGGACGCCGGCGCGATGCCGGGGCGGCGGCGTCCCGGGCGGCCGGCCCTCGAGCGCGCCCGCAGACCATGGTCGACTGCGCGCACTGCGGGCTGCACCTGCCACGGGACGAGGCCATCACGGGCGACGACGGGCGCCACTATTGCAGCGCGGCCCACCGCCTGGCCGGTCCGCGATGAACCGCAGGCTCGCCCCACGACGCGCCACGCAGCGCCGCCCTGTGGCGGCCGAACGTCCCGCGCCGGAGTCTTGGTTCGCAGCGATTGGCGTCGAGCAAGACACGCAGATCGACGAGGAATCGCGCTACAACGACGGCAACACCTTGCCCAGCGAAGACTCGCGCTTCCTGACCCGTCATGCGCGGCGCCTGCTGGGTTCGGGCATCCCCTCGTTCCAGCGCATCTTCCGGGCCTTCCTCGGCGCACGGGTGGTGGTGGGGCTGTTGCTGCTGAGCACCCAGCTGGCCTCCGCAGGGTTGGGGACGGCCGGCGTGCCCTGGCCGGTGCTGGCCGGATGCGCGGCCTACGCGGTCTTGACCCTGGTCACTTGGTTTGCCTATCGCCGAGCTGGCGGCTTGGGCCGCCTTCCGGTGCGTCTGAACCGCACCCAGTGGCTGGGCACCATCGTGGTGGACGTGGTGGCCTTTGGAAGTTTGCACCTGCTTGCGCCGCGCGGTGGGCTCAATTTCGTGCCGCTGCTGGTGCTGCCGGTGCTGATGGCCGGGGTGTTGACCCGGAGGCGCACCGCGCTGGCCGTGGCCGCCACCGTCACGCTCATGCTCTTGGGCGAAGCCTGGCGCGAAGCCGCTCGCGGGGCCGACCTGGGCGTGCTCATGACACAGGCCGGCTTGGTGGCCAGCGGCTTCTTCGTGATTGCGATCTTGGCCGGCGAGATGGCCGGCCGGCTGGCTCGCGAGGAGCTGGCCGCCCGCGGCAGCCTCGAACTGGCCCGGCAGCAAGCGCAGCTCAATCGGCTGGTGATCGACGAGTTGCACCATGGTGTTTTGGTGGTCGATCGCCGCGGCAAGGTGCGCGCGGCCAATCCGGCGGCGCGGCGCATCATTTCGGACTCAGGGCTGGCGCGGCCGGCGCCTTTTCCGCTGCAGTCTCATCCGGCTTGGGAGCCGTTGGCCCAGGCGGTGCGCCGCGCCTTCGCCGAAGGCCAATGGCCCGCGGCGGGGCGCGAAATCCATTTGAAGTTCGACTCTGGCGTGGAGCGTGTGCTGCGGGTGCGCATGCGTTTCACGCGTCGGCGCGATCCGGACAGCAGCGAGGAGCTGTGTGTGTTGTTTCTGGAAGACGAGCGCGACGTGCAGGCGCGCGTGCGTCAAGAAAAACTGGCCGCGATGGGACGCATCTCCGCCGGCATTGCGCACGAGATTCGCAATCCCTTGGCGGCCATTGCCCAGGCCAATGCGCTTTTGGCCGAGGATGCCGACACCCCGGCTCAACGCCGGCTCACGCAGATGGTCAGTGACAATGTCGAGCGGCTCAAGCGCATCGTCGATGACGTGATGGAGGTCGCCCCGGGGGGGCCGGCGGCGGCCGCCGCAGTGGTGGATCTGACCGCCTTGGTGGCCACCATTTGCCACGACTGGGCGCGCACGGCAGGCCTGCCCTCAGACGAGCACAGCGCATTGCGTCTGAACCTGCCCTCGCAGCCTGTGGGTTCGCGCTTCGATCCGGACCACCTGCGCCGTGTGCTCGTGAACCTGCTGGACAATGCCTACCGCCATGCCTCTGGCCGGCCCGGCAGCGTGGAGGTGCACTTGTACCCCGATGGCGAGCAGATCGTCACCTTGAGCGTGGCCAGCGACGGGGCGCCGATTCCTCCCGAGGTCGAGCGTTATCTTTTCGAGCCCTTCTTCTCGACGCGCAGCCGTGGCACTGGTTTGGGCTTGTATATTTGCAAAGAGTTGTGTGAGCGCTATGGCGCGACCATCGACTACCGGCTGCGCGGTGCTCACCATGTCGCGCGCAATGAGTTCTACCTGGTCATGCGGCGCGAAGCCCTCGATGCCAGCTCGCCCACTCTGCACCTCGACACATGACGCTCGCCTCCCATTACAGCCTGTTGGTCGTCGATGACGAGCCCGACTTGCGTACCCTGTACGAGCTGACGCTGCTGCGCGAGGGCTACGACGTAGAGACCGCCTCCAGCGTCGAAGATGCCTGGGCGCGTCTGCGCGACCGCACCTACAGCGCCGTCATCACCGACATGCGCCTGCCCGATGGCACCGGCTTGGACTTGCTGCGCCGCCTCGAACAGGCCGGTCGGCGTGAGAAGATCATCGTGATCACCGCCTTCGGCTCGCCGGAGAACGCCGTCGAGGCGCTCAAAGCGGGGGCTTATGACTATCTCACCAAGCCTGTGGATTTGCGGCAATTCCGCTCGGTGATTGCCTCGGCGCTGGGGCGCCAAAGCGCAGCCAGCCCGTCGGCACCCGCCACGGCGGCGTCCACCCCCCCGCGGTCGACCGCGCGCGCAGGCGCCGCCGGCAGCGGCAGCACGGCACGTCGGGCCCTGGATCGCATGGCCGGCCAATCCCCGGCCATGCAGCAAGTGCGCAGCCTCATCGACAAAGTGGCCCGCAGCATGGCACCGGTGTTGGTGGCCGGCGAATCGGGCACCGGCAAGGAGCTGGTCGCGCGCGCCGTGCACGAAGTCAGTCCACGCCAGGATCAGCCCTTCATCGCCGTCAACTGCGGAGCCATTCCCGAGCAATTGCTGGAGGCCGAGTTCTTCGGGTACCGCAAAGGGGCCTTCACCGGCGCCAACGAAGATCGTGAAGGCTTTTTCCAGGCAGCGCGTGGTGGCACGTTGTTCCTCGACGAGATTGGCGATCTGCCCTTGTCGATGCAGTCCAAGCTGCTGCGCGTCATCCAGGAGCGTGCCGTGCGCCCGGTGGGCGCGGTCAGCGAGACGCCAGTGGACGTGCGCATCATCAGCGCCACCCACAAAGATCTGGCTGCCGAAGTGCAGGCCGGGCGCTTCCGTCAGGATCTGTATTACCGCCTCAACGTCATTCAGATCCGTGTGCCGCCGCTGCGCGAGCGCCTGGAGGATTTGCCGGCCATTTGCGAGCGGGTGCTCGAACGCATCGCCCAGGACGCCGGCGTGTGGCCGCCGCCCCGCCTGGCGCCGCAGGCGCTGGAACAATTGCGCCGCTATACCTTCCCGGGCAATGTGCGCGAATTGGAGAACCTCTTGCACCGAGCCGTTGCTCTGTCTGGCGGCGATTGGGTCGACGAGGGGGCGCTGTTTTTGCCCGACGAGCCCGAGGGCGATACCCTGAGCCAAGATCTCGAGGCGCCCGCCCCGCAGGCGGGGGCCCCGAGCACGGTGGCTGGCGAGCCACCGCTGCCGTCCAACTTGGAAGCCTACCTCGATGCGGTCGAACGCGACATCCTCATCCGCGCGTTGGAGCGGCACCGCTACAACCGCACGGCCGCCGGTGCGAGCCTGGGCCTGTCTTTGCGACAGATGCGCTATCGCATGGCACGGCTGGGCGTGACCGTGGCCGAGCATGGCGTGACCACCGACGGCGATGCATCCGAATGATGTGGGGCCGACGCCGGCGCAGCGCTGGCGCGAGGGCTGGTGGGCCGGGGCACGCGCGGTGCCCAGTCCCAATGAGGGGCCGCGACCGCCGGGGGTCGTGCCGGAGTTGGTCGTGATCCACTCGATCAGCCTGCCGCCGGGCCGCTACGGCGGAGCCGAGATCGAGGACTTCTTCACCAACCGGCTCGACTGCGCGCAGCATCCCTATTTCGAGCGGCTGCGCGGGCTGGAGGTGTCGGCCCATTTCGTCGTGCGGCGCGATGGCGAGCTGTTGCAGTTCGTCTCCTGCGACCGGCGGGCTTGGCATGCGGGCCGCTCCGTGTTCCGCGGACGCGAGAACTGCAATGACTTCAGCGTGGGCATTGAGCTCGAGGGCTTGGAGGGCGAAGCCTTCGCTCCGGTGCAGTACCGTGCGCTGGTCCTCCTGCTGCGCGAATTGCGCGCGGTGTATCCGATTGCCCACGTCGCCGGCCACGAGCACGTGGCCCCGGGCCGCAAGGCCGACCCTGGAGCGGCCTTCGACTGGCAGGGCTTGCAGCGTGCCCTGGACTGGCCGGTGGCTTGCTTCGCTCCCTTGGCCGCTGCGTCGGCCTGATCGTCCTTGACCAAGCCTGGCGCGGTCTTGCGCCCGACCTTGGGCCGCCAGCCCGCATGGTGCTTGGCCATGCCGTGGCCCAGGCCGTCGTGAAGCGGCCGGGCGGCCGATCCGGGGTGTTTCGCGTGGTGTTGCGCGGGCCAGGCAAGCACCAAACGGGGCGTTCGTCAATCCTGCATTGCGTGCCCTCAGGACACTATCGGTAGCGCTTGAAAGGGGTTGGTACACTAGATATAGTGTTTTCGACTGCGATGCCCTGCGCGCGTTCCGAGACACGGTGACACACGTCAGCCAGGCCGGCCGCCGAGCCGCCGGAGCCGCAGGCAGCGCAGCGGTCCAGACGATGTGTGCATGGCCGCGGCCCGTCATGGTGAGGGCTCGCACCGAGCTTGCGCCACCGGCACCGCTGGACATGCACCGCCACACGCAGATTTAGGGGAACCCATGCAAACCACCATTGCCAGCTCCGAGCCGCACACTGGCTCCGCCCTCAGTGCCTCCACCGCCCGTCCGGCCGGCGCCACGTCCTCGGCCTATGCCGGCTACCAGATCATCCGTCGCAACGGCGCGGTGGTGGCTTTCGAGCCGCACAAGATCGCGGTGGCCTTGATGAAGGCTTTTCTGGCGGTGCACGGGGCGCAAGGCGCGGCCTCGGCCAGCGTGCGCGAGACGGTGGACAACCTGACCGAGACGGTGGTGCGTGCCTTGCTGCGCTCACGTCCGGGCGGTGGCACCTTCCACATCGAGGACGTGCAGGACCAGGTCGAGCTGTGTCTGATGCGTGGCGGCCACCATGAAGTGGCGCGAGCCTATGTGCTCTATCGGGAACGCCGCGCCCAAGAGCGCGCCCGTCAAGCCGAGCAGGCGGCCGCCCAGCAGGCCGAGCCCACGCTGATGGTGGTCGATGGAGGCCACCGCGTGCCCCTGGACATGACGCGCCTGCAGGCCCTGATCCAGTCGGCCTGTGAGGGTTTGGGTGAGGACGTCAAACCCGAGCCCATCTTGGCCGAGACCCGCCGCAATCTCTACGACGGGGTGCCGATGGAGGAGGTGCACAAGGCTGCCATCCTGGCTGCGCGCACCCTGATCGAAAAAGACCCGGCTTACACCCGCGCCACGGCGCGGCTGCTGCTGCACACCATCCGCAAGGAAGTGCTCGGCGAGGAGGTCACCCATGCCGAGATGCACCAGCGCTATGCCGAGTATTTCCCCGGCTTCATCAAGAAGGGGGTGGAGGCCGAGCTGCTCGACGAGCGGCTGCTGCAGTTCGATCTGACCCGTTTGGGCCAAGCGCTCAAAGCCGATCGCGACCTGCAGTTCGACTATCTGGGCCTGCAAACCCTGTACGACCGCTACTTCCTGCACATCCGCAAGCAGCGCATCGAGCTGCCTCAGGCCTTCTTCATGCGCGTGGCCATGGGCCTGGCGCTCAATGAAATCGACCGCGAAGCCCGCGCCATCGAGTTCTACGAAGTGCTGTCCAGCTTCGACTTCATGTCGAGCACGCCCACGCTGTTCAATTCCGGCACGCGCCGCTCGCAGCTGTCGAGCTGCTATCTCACCACCGTGCCCGACGATCTGGAAGGCATCTACGAGGCCATCAAGGAAAACGCGCTGTTGTCCAAGTTCGCCGGCGGCTTGGGCAACGACTGGACCCGCGTGCGCGCCCTGGGCAGCCATATCAAAGGCACCAATGGCGAGAGCCAAGGGGTCGTGCCCTTCCTGAAGGTGGTCAACGACACGGCCGTGGCCGTCAACCAAGGCGGCAAGCGCAAGGGCGCCGTGTGCGCCTATCTGGAGACCTGGCACCTGGATGTCGAGGAGTTCCTGGAGCTGCGCAAGAACACCGGCGACGATCGCCGCCGCACCCACGACATGAACACGGCCAACTGGATTCCCGACCTGTTCATGAAGCGGGTGATGGAAAACGGGGAGTGGACGCTGTTTTCGCCGTCCACCTGCCCGGACCTGCATGACAAGTTCGGCAAGGACTTCGAGGCGGCCTACACCCGCTACGAGGAGATGGTCGCCCGCGGCGAGATCAAGCTGTACAAAAAGGTGCGGGCCGTCGATCTGTGGCGCAAGATGCTGACCATGCTGTTCGAGACCGGGCATCCTTGGATCACCTTCAAGGACGCTTGCAACGTGCGCTCGCCCCAGCAGCACGTCGGCGTGGTGCACAGCAGCAACCTGTGCACCGAGATCACGCTGAACACCAACGACCAGGAAATCGCCGTGTGCAACCTGGGCTCGGTGAACCTGGCGCGGCACCTCAAGGACGGCGGCATCGACCACGAGAAGCTCAGGAAGACGGTGGCCACGGCCATGCGCATGCTGGACAACGTCATCGACATCAACTACTACGCCGTCAAGAAGGCCCGCGACTCCAACCTGCGCCACCGCCCGGTCGGCCTGGGCATCATGGGCTTCCAGGACGCGCTGTATCAGCTGCGCATCCCCTATGCCAGCCAGGCGGCCGTGGAGTTCGCCGATCGCTCGATGGAGGCGGTGTGCTACTACGCCTACTGGGCGTCTACCGAGTTGGCCGAGGAGCGTGGCCGCTACTCCAGCTATCGCGGCTCGCTGTGGGACCGCGGCATCCTGCCGTTGGACACGCTGAAGATGCTGGCCGAGGAGCGCGGCGGCTACGTCGAGGTCGACACGTCCTCGACGATGGACTGGGAGGCGCTGCGCGCTCGCATCGCCCAGTACGGCATGCGCAACTCCAACTGTGTGGCCATCGCGCCGACGGCCACCATCTCCAACATCGTTGGGGTGGATGCTTCGATCGAACCTTGCTTTGGCAACCTGTCGGTCAAGTCCAACCTCTCGGGCGAGTTCACCGTGGTCAATGAGTACCTGGTGCGCGACCTGAAAAAGCTGGGCTTGTGGGACGACGTGATGGTCATGGACCTCAAGCACTTCGACGGCTCGCTGCGTCGCATCGATCGGGTGCCCGAGGATCTCAAGCAGCTGTATGCCACGGCCTTCGAAATCGAGCCGGTGTGGCTGGTGGAGGCTGCCGCGCGCCGTCAGAAGTGGATCGACCAGGCGCAAAGTCTGAACATCTACATGGCCGGCGCATCGGGCAAGAAGCTCGACGAGACCTACAAGCTCGCCTGGCGGCGTGGTCTGAAGACCACCTACTACCTGCGCACCATCGGCGCGACCCATGCCGAGAAGTCCACGGTCCGGCCTGGTCAGCTCAATGCCGTGCCTGCGCAAGGCGGTGTGAGCGGCGGGTCTGCGGCGCTGGAGGCCGCGGCCGCGCAGGCGCGTGCGCAGATGGCCGCCGTGCCGGCCACCGACGTGAAGTTCTGCTCCATCGACGATCCGACCTGCGAGGCCTGTCAGTAAGCAGACCGGTGTGATGCGAGGCGCGGTGTTCGGCCGCGTGCTCGCATCGATGCCATCGTGTGTTCGCACCAGACGGTGATGAGGTGCTGCAAGGAGCGCCGATTTCGATGCAGCACAGCAACAAGTTCATCGCGTCCTTGTCAAGAAGTGCTTGGTGTTTGGACACAACACTCTCATAATTCGCACCCATAGGAAGTCCACCATGTTGGCCTGGGAAGAAGACCTCCAAGCTTCGAACTCTCTTGCGTTGCAGACCGTGCCCACGACGCCTGGTGCCGTGCGGTCCGCGGCATCGTCACCCCAAGGGGCACCGCTGTCCGCTGCTGCGGTCTCCACGCGCCGCGTCAATGTCGCCGACAAGCGCATCATCAACGGGCAGACCGACGTCAACCAGCTCGTTCCGTTCAAGTACAAGTGGGCCTGGGAGAAGTACCTCGCCACATGCGCCAACCACTGGATGCCGCAGGAGATCAACATGTCCCGCGACATCGCGCTGTGGAAAGACCCCAACGGCCTGACCGAAGACGAGCGCCGCATCGTCAAGCGCAATCTCGGCTTCTTCGTCACGGCCGACTCGCTGGCGGCCAACAACATCGTGCTGGGCACCTACCGTCACATCACGGCGCCCGAGTGCCGCCAATTCCTGTTGCGCCAGGCCTTCGAAGAGGCGATCCATACCCATGCCTACCAGTACATCGTGGAGTCGCTGGGTTTGGATGAGGGCGAGATCTTCAATGCCTATCACGAGATTCCGTCGATCCGGGACAAGGACGAGTTCCTGATTCCGTTCATCGACGTGATCATGGATCCGGCCTTCAAGACGGGCACGCCCGAGAACGATCAGAAGCTGCTCAAGAGCCTGATCGTCTTCGCCTGCTTGATGGAAGGGCTGTTCTTCTATGTCGGCTTCACCCAGATCCTGGCGCTGGGTCGCCAGAACAAGATGACCGGGGCGGCCGAGCAATATCAGTACATCCTGCGCGACGAGTCGATGCACTGCAACTTCGGCATCGACCTGATCAACCAGATCAAGCTCGAGAACCCGCATCTGTGGACGCCGGAGTTCCGGGCCGAAATCAAGGCCCTGTTCCTCAAGGCCGTCGAGCTGGAATACCGCTATGCCGAAGACACCATGCCGCGCGGGGTGTTGGGGCTGAACGCTTCGATGTTCAAGGGCTATCTGCGCTACATCGCGAATCGGCGCGCCACGCAGATTGGCTTGGAGGAGCTCTTCCCGCATGAGGAGAACCCTTTCCCGTGGATGAGCGAAATGATCGACCTGAAGAAAGAGCGCAATTTCTTCGAGACCCGCGTCATCGAATACCAGTCCGGTGGCGCGCTGTCGTGGGATTGAAGCGCCGCGGCCGCAGGCCGGGCTTCGGGACATGAACGAAGAACAACTGACTTTGCAGGCCCAATGCAGCGGACGTAGAAGCCGCGCCGACGGCCTGCCAACGCATTCACCGTACCGGGGCGTCCCGCAAGGACAGAACCCCGGGCTGTGAATCCCCGTGCTGTATCGAGCAGCGCGGTGCTCTTTGCCACTTGATCAAGGAGATTCGTCATGGCAACTGCGAAGAAACCGGCCGCCAAGAAGGCGGCAGCGAAGAAGCCGGCCGCCAAGAAGGCCGCTGCGAAGAAGGCTCCGGCCAAGAAGGTCGCGGTGAAGAAGGTCGCCGCCAAGAAGGCCGCGCCGGCCAAGAAGGCGGCGGTGAAGAAGGCCCCGGCCAAGAAGGCCGCGGTGAAGAAGGTCGCCGCCAAGAAGGCCGCGCCGGCCAAGAAGGCGGCGGCGAAGAAGGCTCCGGCCAAGAAGGCCGCGGTGAAGAAGGCTCCGGCCAAGAAGGCGGCGGCCAAGAAGGCCCCAGCCAAGAAGGCCGCAGCGAAGAAGGCTCCGGCCAAGAAGGCGGCAGCGAAGAAGCCTGCGGCCAAAGCGGCCCCTGCCGCCCCGGCTGCCCCTGCGGCGACTCCGGCGGCCCCCGCGGCCAAGACGGCGCTCAGCCCTCAAGCGGCCTGGCCCTTCCCGACGGGCAACAAGCCCTGAGCCTGCCCGCAAGGGCGCTGCGGCAAGTGCCTGCAGTGCCCTGCGGACCGAGAACCCGGCTGCGGCCGGGTTTTTTATTGGCGGGTCACAAACCGAGGGCGGCGTGGTCGATGCGGTGGTTTTGCGGACCGCTGCAGGCGATCTTCAAGGCGCCCAGCCGATTGCCCAGTTCGGCGCAGCGGGCCAAAGGCCAGCCCCGCTCCAGACCATAGAGCAGCGCGGCGCGGAAGGCGTCTCCGCAGCCGGTGGGATCGACCACGGCCTGGGCTTTCACGCCGGCAATGTGCTGGCGTTCGCCCTGGATCCAGACTTCACAGCCATGCTCCCCGAGCGTGACCACCACGCCGCGCAGGTGTGAACGCGACAGGGTGGCCAGATCTTGGCCAGTGCGTTCGCACAGCATGCGGGCTTCATAGTCGTTCAGCGCGACCCAGGTGGCCTGAGCGATGAAGTGCCGCAGTTCCTCGCCAGTGAACATCGGCAGCCCCTGACCCGGATCGAAGATGAAGGGGATGCCGGCCGCGGCCAGCTGTTCGGCGTGGCTGAGCATGGCCTCGCGCCCGTCCGGAGCGATGATGGCCAGTGCGATGTCCGGCCGCGCCTGGATGCGAATGCGGTGGGCCTGTGCCATCGCGCCAGGGTGGAAGGCCGTGATCTGGTTGTTGTCCAGGTCGGTCATGATGATGGCCTGGGCGGTGTAGTGATCTTCGAGCACCTGCACGAACTCGGTGGACACGCCCCAGTCACGCAAGCGCTGAAGATAGGTGTGTCCGTCGCTGCCCAGCGTGGCCATCACCAGCGGCGTGCCGCCCAGCTGGTACAAGGAGTAGGCGATGTTGCCGGCACAGCCACCGAATTCCCGACGCAAGGTGGGCACGAGGAACGAGACGTTCAGGATGTGGATTTGCTCTGGCAGGATCTGATCGCGGAAGCGCCCGTGGAAGTTGGTGATGGTGTCGAAGGCGAGGGAACCGCAGATCAGCGCTGGCATGGACAAGCTCCGAGCAGAGAGAGGGGGGGATCGTCAAGGATAAAAGGCTTCGACCGTGTAGCCGGCCACACGGTGTCCGGGGGTGCGGAATTCGAGCCGCAAGCTGAGGTCGCCGTGCGGCGCGAGGGTGTCGCCCACACGAAAGTCCGAAGGCAGCAGGGCGCGGCGCGCCACGAGCTGACCTTGCATATCGGTCAGCACCAATTCGATGGCCGGTACGGCCAGCGCCACCGGGGCCCGGTTGCGCAGTTGCACGGAGAGGCGATAACTCTCCGGTGTGCTGCCGGGGCTCAAGCTGCTGCTGTCCACGACCACATGGTCGATGGACTGCCAAGGACCGATGCGGCAGCCGGTCCAGGTGCACAGTCGTTCCAGCCAGGGGCGCGTGCTGGGGTGATGGGCGGCAAGCCATTGGCGTTCGTGGTAGGCCCACTGTAGGGCCAGCCCGCTCAGCAGACACAAGGCAAGCAAGCCCAGCGGGGCGCGCATCGCCGGGTGGCGCCAGCGGGCCTCGCGCTCGGCCCGGCGCAAAAAGCCCGGGGTGGCGGCGGACGCCTCTGGGGGTGTGTCACTGGCACGGGCGCTGCGGTGTCGAGCGCCGCGTGCGGCGCTGGAGGTCGCGCGAGGCGTCCAGGCCGAAGGACGCGGGGGCTGGCTGTCGTCGGGGCCGTGCAGGCGGCTGTCCAGGCGTGCATCGGCGAACCCATGTTCCCCGTCGGCGTCGTGCTGTGCGCCGTAGGTGCTGCGGTCGAGAAAGCGCGAATCCAGCACTTCGGAAGTGGCGATGGCTTCGTGCTCGTGGGGATCGTTCGGCACGCTGGGCGGCTCGGGCGCGCGGGAGGGGGGCGAGACCGCAGGAGGGGCTGGCGGTGGGGCCATGTCGCTGGAGGCGCGGGACAACAAGGCGCCCAAGCCGGCCTGCACGGCCGCGCTGGGGCTGTCTTGCGGCAGCCCACTGGCCGAGGCCGTGCCACGGGTGGGGGCGGGCTCGCGTTCGAGGTCGAACAGCCCGTCCAAGGCATTGAAGACTTCGTTGCAGCGGCCGCAGCGCACCCAGCCTTCAGAGACCTTGAGCTGGTCTTGCACCACGCGGAAGGCGGTATGACAGGCGGGGCAACGGGTAGCCAGGCTCATGGCGCGAATGATGCCACGATGCACCATCCGCCCCGAAGGGCGGCAGGGGTTCAGTCACGGCGGGCGGTCATCAGGATCCAGCCCTCTTCCTGGTCGCTCACGTGCAGAGCCGCCCAAGGGGCGTACGCGGCGCGCAATTCCTCGGCCTGCCGCTCCAAGATGCCGGCCAGCACCAAGTGACCACCGGGTTGCACATGAGCGCAAAGCAGCGGGGCGAGCAGCTTCAGGGGGGTGGCCAGGATGTTGGCCAGCACCAGGGGGTAGGCGCCCCGGGCCAGTTCGGGCGGCCCGGCTTGCAGCGTGATGCCATTGGCCTGGGCGTTGCGGCAGGTGGCTTCCACGGCGGCTGGGTCGATGTCGACGGCGTCGATCTGTCCGGCACCATGCAGCGCCGCGCCGATGGCCAGGATGCCCGAGCCGCAGCCGTAGTCGAGCACGCGCGTCCAGGTGCTGCCCAGCGATGGCGCTTGTTGGGCGATCCAGCGCAGGCACATGCGCGTGGTGGGATGGGTGCCCGTGCCGAAGGCCAGGCCTGGGTCGAGACGGACCACGCGTTGGGCTTGCGCAGGGGGCTCATGCCAGCTGGGCACGATCCAGAACTCGGGCGTGATTTCCACTGGCGCGAACTGCGATTGCGTCAGGCGCACCCAGTCCTCGTCGGGCACGTCTTGAATCGCGACCACGTGCACGTTGCCGGCCCACGGCTGCGCCAGCAGCAGTGTGGCAGCGTCCAGCGCGGCGGCTTCGTCTGGGTAGAGGGCCTTGACCGTGGAGCGCTGCCAGCCCGCGCGGGGCGGCGGCAGGCCCGGCTCGGCGAACAAGGCGTGCTCGGAGGCGGTGTCGGCATCGGCATCTTCGACCGAGACCGACAGCGCATCGAGTTCCATCAAGGCATCGGACACCGTTTCGACGTCGTCCTCGGCGGCCAGCAGAATGAGTTCGACCATGACCTCAACGCTGGTGCTGCGCCATCCAGCTTTCCAGGTAGTGGATGCTGGTGCCGCCTTCCATGAATTTGGAGTCGACCATCAATTCCCGGTGCAGCGGGATGTTGGTTTGGATGCCCTCGACCAGCGTCTCGGACAGCGCGATGCGCATGCGGGCCAGCGCTTGTTCGCGGGTGTCCCCGTGCACGATGATCTTGCCGATCATGGAGTCGTAGTGCGGGGGCACGAAGTAGTTGGTGTAGATGTGCGAGTCCACGCGCACGCCGGGGCCGCCAGGGGCATGCCACATGGTGATGCGCCCAGGCGACGGGGTGAACTTGTACGGGTCTTCGGCATTGATGCGGCACTCGATCGCATGACCGCGCATCTGGATGTGACGCTGCGAGAACGGCAGCTTCTCGCCAGCGGCCACGCGGATTTGCATCTGCACGATGTCGATGCCGGTGACCAGCTCGGTGACCGGGTGCTCGACCTGCACCCGGGTGTTCATCTCGATGAAGTAGAACTCGCCGTTTTCGTAGAGGAACTCGAAGGTGCCTGCGCCGCGGTAGCCGATCTTTTTGCAGGCATCGGCGCAGCGCGCGCCGATGCGCTCGATGATGCGCCGCGGAATGCCTGGTGCGGGGGCTTCCTCGATGATCTTTTGGTGGCGGCGTTGCATCGAGCAGTCGCGCTCGCCCAGGTAGACGGCATTGCGGTGTTGGTCGGCCAGCACCTGGATCTCGATGTGGCGCGGGTTCTCGAGGAACTTCTCCATGTAGACCGCCGAGTTGCCAAAGGCGGCGCCTGCTTCGGCCCGGGTGGTCTGCACGGCATGGATCAGCGCGGCTTCGGTGTGCACCACACGCATGCCGCGCCCACCACCGCCGCCGGCAGCCTTGATGATGACCGGGTAGCCGATCGAGCGGGCGATGCGGATGATTTCCTTCGGGTCCTCGGGCAAGGCACCGTCGGAGCCGGGCACGCAAGGCACGCCAGCCTTGATCATCGCGGCTTTGGCCGAGACCTTGTCGCCCATGAGGCGGATCGATTCGGGCGTGGGGCCGATGAAGGTGAAGCCGCTTTGCTCGACGCGTTCGGCGAAGTCGGCGTTCTCGGACAGGAAGCCATAGCCGGGGTGGATGGCTTCGGCGTCGGTCACTTCGGCGGCCGAGATGATGGCCGGCATGTGCAAATAGCTCTGCGAGGACGGCGCCGGGCCGATGCAGACGGCTTCGTCGGCCAGCTTGACGTATTTGGCATCGCGGTCGGCCTCGGAATAGACCACCACCGATTGGATGCCCATTTCACGGCAAGCGCGCTGGATCCGCAGGGCGATCTCCCCGCGGTTGGCGATCAGGATCTTCTTGAACATCGAGTGCGCCTCACTCGATGATCATCAGCGGCTGGCCGTATTCGACGGCTTGCCCGTTTTCGCACAGGATCTGGGTGATCGTGCCGGACTTGTCGGCTTCGATCTCGTTCATGATTTTCATCGCCTCGATGATGCAGATCGGGTCGCCTTCCTTGACCTGCTGGCCCACTTCCACGAAGGGCTTGGCACCGGGGCTGGAGGCCCGGTAGAAGGTGCCGACCATCGGGGACTTGACCGCATGGCCGGTCGGGGCGGCCGGAGTCGGGGCCGGGGCCGGGGCGGCAGGCGCCGGGGCGGGCACGGCCGCCGCGGTCACGGGCGTGGGCGCCAGCATGGGCGCGGCCACCATGGCGGGCAGGGCTGCAGCCTGACCATCGGACTTCACGATGCGGACCTTGCCGTCAGCTTCGGTGATCTCCAGTTCCGAGATGTTCGACTCGGACACCAGGTCGATCAGGGTTTTGAGCTTGCGTAGATCCATGGTGGCTCTCCAACAGACTTCGAGGTGGATTGTTGAGATCGGCGCGCATTGTGCACCGATCATTTTTTGTGTTGTGAAATGTCAGGCTGGGGCCCGGCTCAGGCGCTCCAGCGCATAGGCCAGCGCAAGCCGGTAGCCGCTGGCGCCCAGGCCGCAGATCACGCCTTCGGCCAGGTCCGACAGGTAGGAGTGGTGGCGGAAGGATTCTCGCCGATGGATGTTGGACAGGTGCACTTCGACGAAGGGCAGGGCCACGGCGGCCAAGGCGTCGCGCAGGGCCACGCTGGTGTGGGTGTAGGCCGCCGGGTTGATCAGGATGAAGCGGGTGCCATCCAGCCGGGCGGCATGGATGCGGTCGACCAGGGCTCCTTCATGGTTGCTTTGAAAGGTCACCAGGGTCTGGCCGTGATCTTGCGCCATCTTGACCAGATCAGCGTTGATCTGCTCCAAAGTGGTCGACCCATAGACCTGCGGCTCACGGGTGCCAAGCAAATTGAGATTGGGGCCATGAAGGACGAGGATCGACATGGGGTGGAAAGCGCGAACGCGCAAGTTGTGAGACGAAGGCGCAACTTTAAGCGCAAATCACGCCAAAAGTCGAGAAATTGTTTCAATCGACCTCGTCATGGGCATGGGGCCGGACGATGGGGCCGCGACCTCCGGCCAGTGCCTCAGGCCAGCGGCTGCACCCAACCGAGCAATTCATCGTAACTGGTTTCGCCCAGCTTTCGGTGCGTGATTTCACCGGAGGCATTCAGCGCCACGGTGAAAGGGAGGGCACCCGAGGTGTTCCCGAGGGCCTTGGCCAGTTCGGTGCCGGCGAAGCCGGCGATGGCGATCGGAAAGCTCACCGGCACCTTGAGCAAGAACTCGCGCACGGCTTGCGGCTGGTCGATGGCCACGCCGAGCACCTGCCAGCCCTGGGCCCGATGGCCGCGGTAGAAGCGGTCGAGCTCGGGCATTTCTCTCACACACGGCGGGCACCAGGTGGCCCAGAAATTGACCACCAGCGGCCGGCCGGCGAACTGGCGCAGCGCCAGGGGGCTGCCCTCGGGGCTGTCGAAGGTCTGGGAAAACAAGGTGGTTGCGGCATGGGCGGCCGCCTCGGTGGGGCGCCATCGCCACCAGGCCAGTCCGGCTCCGGCCAGGGCGGCGGCCAGGGCCGCGCCGGCATATGAAAGGGCGTGTCGTCGGTTCATTCGGGTGCAGGCGTGTCGGGGTCGATCAGGGCGCGCAGGGCTGCCAGCGAGCCGCGCTCGCTGCGCCCGCGAGCGTCCCGGCGCAGGGCGCCGCGCAGGTCGTCGCGGTCGTAGATCCCCAAGTGCACGAGCACCGGCTGCGCGAGCGCGGCATGCCGGTCGGTGACGGTCAGCACGTCCACCGGCTCGCCGCGCCAGCCCTGGGCCCGCCCGACATCGTAGGGGATGCCCAGGTTGAGCAGGCTGATTTCGGCGGACTTGGGGTCGTCGCAATAGAGCTGGATCCAGATGTCGCTGTGGCGCGTGGCCGTGCCATTCCAGACGGCGCCGCTCAGGTGCGGGTCGAATTGGACCAGGCGTTCCATCCAGCGCAATGCCACGCTGCGCAGTGCGGCCAGCTCGGCCGGCTGGGTGTCGGCGCAAAAGAGCTCGATGTAGGCACGCACTTCCTCTTCGACCAGGTCGTTGTCGGGCAGCTCGACCGTCCCGCCGCGGCGCGCCGCGACGAGTTTGGCGGCACGGCGCTTGGCCGGCCCGTATTCCATGCCGTCTTCGACGATGAGTCGGGCGGCGGTGGCGGCGATTTCGGCGGTGAGGGCGGAGGGGGGCATGGCAGTCAGACCCGTGGGACGGTGTGGAGGTTCACGGCAGGGTCACGGCGCTCATGCGCGCCAGGATGGTTTGCGCACGGCGCTGCAAGTAGGCCGAGTGTGGGCGCTGCTCGTAGCGGCGCGGCGCTGGCAGCATGACGGCCAGGCGGGCGGCCTGCCAGGGGGTGAGTCGATCGGCGGGGACGCCGAAGTAGTGCTGCGCGGCGGCCTCGGCGCCGAAGACGCCTTCGCCCCATTCCACGCTGTTGAGGTAGATCTCCAGGATGCGGCGTTTGCCGAGGAGGTGTTCGAGCGCGTAGGTGATGACGATTTCCTGGCCCTTGCGCAGCAAGCTGCGCTCGCCGGAGAGGAAAAGGTTCTTGGCCAATTGCTGCGTGATGGTGGAGCCCCCGACGATGCGCACCGGCGGCTTGGCCGCTTCGGGACGGCGCCGGGCCAGGCGCTCGGCCCGCTCCAGGGCTTGCTGGTTGCGTTCCCAGGCACGCTCGATGGCGTCCCAATCCACGCCGTCGTGTTCGGCGAAGCTGGCATCTTCGGCCGCGATGACAGCCCGTTTGAGGTGGTCGGAGATGTCGTCGTAGGCGCGCCAAGCCTGCCGCCAGGGCAGACGACCTGTCTCCAGGGTGATGCGCCAAGCCTGGCTGCGTTGGAAGGTGGTGGACTGCGGATCGATGACGCGCATGAGGGCCACCCGCGCCAAGAAATACAACTGGAGCGACAGGGTGCAGACGAGCAAGAGGGCGATCAGACGCCAAGCCCAGTCGAGCATGCGACGCATGGCATGGGCTCCTCGGGTTCAGGCGGTCAGCCCGGTGCGCAATTCGCGCAGGACCTCGGCCGTGGGGGGGCGCACGCCGCGCCACACCTGAAAGGCTTCGGCGGCTTGTTCGACCAGCATGCCCAGGCCGTCGCGGGCGGTGGCACCATGCTCGCGCGCCCATTGCAGGAAGGCTTGGGCGGCCGGGCCGTACATCAGGTCCACGGCGACGGCGCCTGGGCCCAGCACGGCGGCCGAGACTGGACTGCCTGCGCCTTGCAGGCTGGCGGCCGTGGCATTGAGCACGAGGCCGTAGCCGCTGCCGCAGTCGTCCAAGCCACAAGCCCACAGCTCCACCTCATGGGCCTGGGCCCACGGGGCATGGCGCTGGACCAGGGCGCGGGCCTTGTCCGGGCTGCGGTTGGCCACCACCACCCGGCGCGGTCGCGCCGCCAGCAGCGGGCCCAGCACGCCGGAGGCGGCGCCGCCGGCGCCCAGCAGGAGCAGGTCGCGGCCGGCCAAATCGATGCCGGCGTTGTGTTGCAGGTCGTGCACCAGGCCGGCGCCATCGGTGTTGTCGCCGAACCAGCCGTCGGCATCGAAGCGCAGGGTGTTGACCGCTTGGGCCAGCATGGCGCGTGGGCTGCACCGTTGCGCCAGGTCGTGGGCCTCGAACTTGAAGGGCACGGTGACGTTGCAGCCGCGGCCGCCGGCGGCGGCGAAGTCGCGCACGGTGGCGGCCATGCCGTCCAGCGGAGCGAGCACGCGCTCGTAGACGAGGCTTTGCCCGGTCAAAGCGGCAAAGCGTGCATGGATGTCGGGCGATTTGCTGTGGGCCACGGGGTGGCCGATGACCGCATAGCGGTCGGGGCGTTCGGCGGTGTCCATCAGTTGCCGGTCAGGGTGGTTTCCAGGGACTGCTCGCGCGTGAAACGAAAGCGCGAGACGACGACGATTTGGTCGGCCTTGGCGCGCATTTCACGGGTGAAGGGGCCAAACGGGCTGGCTGCGTGCACGATGGCCACGGCCTGTCGATCCAGCACGGGTTGGCCGGAGCCTTGCACGATTTCGGTGTCCACCACACGCCCCTGGGCGTCGACGGTGACGATCATGGTGAGCTCGCCGTAGAGCTTCTTGCCTTGATGCTCCGGGAAGTTGCGTGTGCCACGGTCTTCGATTTTGCGGCGCAGCTGGTCGTAGTACAGCGCGTAGGCTTCTTCGCGGGTGCTGGGGCTGACGTAGCGGCGCTTGGGGCGTGAGTTTTCTTCGTTGATGCGCTTTTCGATCTCGGCCAGCATGCGCAGCAACTGGCGACGCTTGTCTTCGAGCGATCGGGCCTCCGGGCTGCCTTGGGCGTGGCGCGGGTCGGGCGCTGGCAGCTGGGCCAGCTCGCGTCGCAGGCTGGCCAGCAGGCGCTCTTGTTGCTCCATCAAGGATTCGATCTGGCGTTGCGCATCCTCCAGGGCGTTGCCCGTCTCCAGCATGGCCGACGGCGGCAGGGGCGAGCTGGCACGGCCGCGTTCGGCTTGGCCGCCGCCGGCGAGGTTGGCCTGGGCGATGGCTTGGGCATGTTCCGGGCGTTCGGCGGAGCGCGCATTGACGAGGATGACCTCCAGCGGGGTGTCCTCGAAGACGCGGTTGAAGGCTTCGGGATCGACGAAGCGCACGGTCAGCAACGCGGCATGCACGGCCAAGGAGATGGCCAGAGCGATCTGCAGGGTGCTGAGCTTCTTGAGCATGGCGGCGCGGTGTCGGGTCAGGCGGCCGCGTCGGCAGGGCCCGGGGGCGCTGCCGCAGGGTCGCCATCGTCGAGCTCGATGGCCAAGGCGATCGGGCCGGCAGCGGCCGTGTCGTCCTCGCTGTCATCGTCCACGGCCTCGGGAGGGATTTCATCGAGGCGCTCGATGAGATTGGCATGCACGTCCAGCGTGAGTTCGTCCACCCCGGTGATGCGTACCCGCACATGGGCCCCGCGCGGCAGGTTCTCGGTGCCGGCGGCGCGCAAGACCAGCGGCAGGCTGTCGGCGCGCACCAGCGCGTCCTTCAGCACGGTGGCGGTGAGCTCCTGAACATCGTTTTGCACGAGGTAGCGCAGCGTCCAGTAGCGCTCGATGCTGTGCTGGAAGTCGTTGTAGGCGGTGTAGGCGGCATCGAAGCCGGAGATCACTGAGAACAGCTCGGCATCCTTGGGCTTGAAAGGCGCAGCCAGCGCGGCGGTGCGGCCATGGCGAGCGCAGGCGATGATTTGCCACTGGTTGACGAGATCGACATAGCGGCGCAGCGGGGAGGTGGCCCAGGTGTATTGCTTGACTCCCATGCCCGCGTGCGGCAGCGGCTTGGTGCTCATGCGCACTTTCACACCAGGCAGCAGGCTGGCCTGGCTGCGGTAGATGCCGGGCACGCCGAGTTCGGCCAGCCAGCCGCCCCAGGTGGCGTTGGCCAGGATCATGGCCTCGGCCACGATCAGATCGAGCGGTTCGCCGCGCTTGCGTGGGGTGATCCGCACGGTTTCCTGGCCGGTGGGTTCGCCGCCGTCATGGCCTTCGAGCTTGAAGCTGTAGTCGGGGCGGGTGAAGGTCTCGGGTTTGCCGCGCAGCACTTCCCGCTGGGTCTTGAGGTGGCGGGCCAGGCGCCAGCAGAACGCCAATTCGTCCGGGAACGGGTAGGTCGCCGGGGCGGTGCCGCTGAGGGTGTCGGCGGTGATCATGCCGTCGAGCCGGTCGTGGCGCAGGTTGGCGGCCATGGGCACGCGCTCCAAGCGCGTTTCGTGGCCACGGACTTCGAGCGTGGCTTCGTCGATCGTGAAATAGATCGACACGGCCGGGCAGTCGCGCCCTTCTTGCAAAGTGTAGGCCTGCACCACTGCGTCGGGCAGCATGGTGATCTTGTAGCCTGGCATGTACACCGTGGAGTAGCGGCTGCGCGCGATTTGATCCAGCGCATCGCCGGGGGTGATGGCCAGGCCGGGCGCGGCAATGTGCACGCCGAACACCACGGTGCCACTGCCCAGGCCTTGCACCGACAGCGCATCGTCGATTTCGGTGGTGGTCGAGTCGTCGATGCTGAAGGCCCGCACCGCGGCCACGGGCAGCGTCTCGGTGATGGCTGGGGCGCTGACGGCCGGAAAGCCATAGCCCTTGGGAAAGTGCTCGAACAGAAAGCGCCGCCAGTGAAACTGGTAGGGGCTGTCGATGGCGCCGGCGGCTTTGAGCAAGTCCAGCGGGCTGCGGTGGGTGCGTTTGCTGGCTTCGACGACGGCTTTGTATTCCGGGGCGTTTTTGTCGGGCTTGAACAGGATTTTGTAGAGCTGCTCGCGCACCGGCGCGGGGCACTGGCCTGCGACCAGTTCGGTGGCCCAGGCCTCGATTTGCGCCTGTTGTTGCCGCTTGCGCTCGATGGCCAGCAAGGCGGCCTTAACGGTGTCTTGGGGGGCCTTTTTGAAGCGGCCTTTTCCGACACGGCGGAAGTAGTGCGGTGCCTCGAACAGGCGCAGCAGTGCGGCGGCTTGCTGGACCGCGTCGGCGTGGGGATCGAAATAGTCCTTCGCTAAATCGGCGAAGCCGAATTCGTCTTCGGGGGCGAACTCCCAGGCCAGATCGAGGTCGATCTCCTGAGACAAGGCTTGCGCCTGGGCGAGCAATTGGGCCGGGGCGGGCTGGTCGAATTGCAGCAGCACGTGGGCCGATTTGACTTTCACGCGCTTGCCGGACTCGAGCTCGATCTGCACCGAGGCCTCGGTCTGGGACATCACACGGCCGGCCAGGAATTTGCCGGCTTCTTCAAACAGGGCGAACATGCCCCGATTGTCGCCTGTCCGGGCCCCGATCTCAGATCGTGAGGCCGCCGCTGACTTCCAGCACCGCCCCGTTGACGTAGGAGGCCTCGTCGCTGGCCAGGAAGGCATAGACGTTGGCGACTTCTTCGGGGCGCCCCAGGCGTTTGAGCGGCACGTCCTCGCGCATGGCGCTGAGCACCTTGTCCGGGATGGTGGCGAGGATGGGGGTTTCGATGAAGCCCGGCGCGACCGCATTGACGCGGATGCCCTTGGGGCCGAGTTCGCGCGACCAGGTTTTGGTGAAGCCGATCACACCGAACTTGCTGGCCGCGTAGTTGGTCTGGCCGTAGTTGCCATACAGGCCGACCACCGAGGAGGCATTGAGGATCACGCCGGCGCCTTGCTCGAGCATGGCCGGCAGCACGGCCTGCGTGCAGTGGAAGACGCCACGCAGGTTCACATCGATGACGCGGTCGAATTGTTCCAGCGTCATCTTCTGCAGCCGTGCGTCCTGCGTGATGCCGGCATTGTTGACCAGCACGTCGATGCGCCCCAGCCGCGCCAGCGCGACTTGGGCCATCGCCTGCACTTGTTCGCGCGAGGTCACGTCCACGACCAGGCCTTCGGCCTGGGCGCCCAGGGCGCGGCACTGCGCCACAGCGGCATCCACGGCCTCGCGGCGCATGTCGCACACCATCACGCGCGCACCTTCGCGGGCGAACTTCAGCGCCGTGGCCAGGCCAATGCCTTGGGCCGCGCCGGTGACGATGGCCGCTTTGTCTTGCAGTCTCATGCGTGCTCCAAGAAAGAAAAGATGTCGTCGATGTGGTCGGGAAAGCTGCTGAGGGCGTGGTCGCCGCCCTTCAGCACGGTCAGCCGGGTGCCGGCATAGCGCGCGGCCATCTCGCGCCAGTCCAGCACCTCGTCGCCTTGGGCCACCAGCACGAAATAGCGCTCGCCCCGGGTGATCGCCCCGGGAGTGAGGGCGCGCAGCTCCTCGATGTACTCGGCGCGGAACCAGAAGCGTTCCTCGCTGTGCCAGGCGGTGATCTCACCGATGTAGCGAGCCAGATCACGCGCCGGGTCGACCGCAGGGTTGATGAGCACGGCCGGGCAGCCGAAGCGTTCGGCCGCCACCGTCGCGTAAAAGCCGCCGAGCGAGGATCCGATCACGGCGCGTCGGTCGTGGGGCAGCCGCAGCAGCACGGATTCGATCAAGGACCATGCTTGCGCCGGCGATGGGGGCAATTGCGGGCAGTGCCAGCTCCAGTCTTCCCCTTGGGCTTGTCGCCGTGCGACGCACGCACCCATGTGCTGCGCTTTGGTCGAGCGTGGGGAGGAACGGAAGCCGTGGAGGTACAACAGGTCGCGGCGGGGCATCGGGACGACAAGGCCGGCGGCAAAGCGTCGCAGTCTAAGCCGGCCCAGCCCGCCCGGAACCATTCCTGGGGTTTGTTCTAGGGCCGAGTGTGAAAGGTTTTGCACCTGCTGCGGCCCGCAGTCGCGGCATGATGGGCGCATGTCTGCGAATGTCTCGTCAGTGCGCTGGGCCGTGATGTGGCTTGCCGCCAGTGTGGCCGGCTGTGCCGGCATCGGTGCGACCTCGCCGCAGGCCCCCGCACCGCCACCTGCGGCGGCCGCTTCGGCCCCCAGGCCGCCGGCTGGCGCCCTGCCGGCCTTCGAGGAGGTGGTCCGCGGCGCCACGCGCGAGGACGGCCACCTGCCGGTGTGGCGGCGCGAGGACAAGGTGTGGTTCGAGCTGGCGCCTGCGCAGCTGGGCCAGCCTTTGATGTTCAGCATCAACGTGGCCGGCTCGGTGGGCCAACGCGGCCTGTATGCCAGCCAGATGGGCCGCAGCTGGCTGGTGCAGTGGCGCCGGCAGGGCGACCGCATGCAGCTGGTGGCCTTGAACACGGCGGTTCGGGCCCCCGGGGATCCCGCGTTGAGCCGGGCCGTGGGCGAGGGCTATTCCGAGAGCTTGCTGGCGGCCATGCCGTTGGCCAGCGCGCCACATCCGCAGCGCCAGTCGGTGTTGGTCGATGCGAGTTTCTTGTTGGGCGATATCGGGGCCTACGGCAGCGCGATCGAGTCGGCGTTTCGTCTGAGCTATACCTTGGATCGCGCCAATTCGCAGATCGAGCGCGTGCACCAGTCCGCGCAGTTGACCGCGGTGCGCGTGCGTCAGCACCACATGGTGGCGCGCATCCCGGTGCTGCCGGCGCCAGCGGCGGGCGCTGCCGCGGCGGCCGTGCCGACGCCGCCGACCGTGCTGCCCGATGCGCGCAGTTTCTTCATCGACTTGGTCTACAACTTCCTGGCCTTGCCCGCCGAGCCGATGCGTCCGCGCCTGGCCGATCCTCGGCTGGGGCATTTCACCCATGCGCACACCGACCTCAGCCGCGACCTGCCGGTGCCGCCCCGCGTGCATTACATCGCGCGCTGGCGGCTGGACAAAGCCGATCCCCAGGCCGAGCGCTCAGCGCCGCGCCAGCCCATCGTCTTTTGGCTGGACCGCAACATCCCGGAGCGCTACCGCGAGGCGGTGCGTGCAGGCGTGTTGGAATGGAACCGGGCGTTCGAGCGCATCGGCTTCATCGGCGCCATTGAGGTGCGTCAGCAAAGCGATGAGGCCGACTGGGAGGCCCTGGATGCGCGTCATGCCTCGATTCGTTGGTATGTGGGGGCGGATGCGGCCACGGCGCGCGGGCCGCACCATGCCGACCCGCGCACCGGCGAGATCCTGGATGCGGACATTGCGATCGCCGACCTGTTCGCCCGTGGAGCGCGGCGTTTCATCGTCGAGACGCCGCGCGCCAGCAGCGAGGATCGGCTGGCCGAACTCACGGCGGCCTGGCGCGGGGAAGCCGCCCAGGGGGCCTGCCACTATGCCCGCGAGGTGGCGGCCGAAGCGCAGTTCGTCTGGGACTTGCTGGCAGCCCGTGGCCAGCTCGCGCCCGATGGCCCGCAAGCCGAGGCCTTCGTGCAGGCGGTGCTCAAAGACGTGGTCATGCACGAGGTGGGGCATGCGCTGGGCCTGAAGCACAACTTCAAGGCGTCCACCACGGTGTCTTGGGCGCGGCTGGGGGATGCAGCGGACACGGCCGAGCGCGGCATCTCGGGCTCGGTGATGGATTACAACGCCTACAACCTGGCGCCGGCCGGCCAGCCTCAGGGGGCCATCGTCAACACCACGCTCGGCCCCTACGACTATTGGGCCATCGAGTACGCTTACCGGCCCTTCGCGCCCGAGGACGAGGCACAGGGCTTGGCCCGCATCGCCGCTCGCAGTGGCGAGCCCGAATTGGCCTATGCCGATGACTTCGACGCCGGAGGGATGGGCGGCTTCGAGGGTTTCGATCCGCTGGCCAACCGCTTCGACCTCGGGGACGACCCGCTGCGTTATTACGAGCGCCGCTTGGTGTTGTCGCAGGAGTTGTGGCAGCGTCTGCAAACGCGCCAACCCCAGCCGGGCGAGGATCCGCTGCGGGCGCGTCGCGCGATGATCAGCGGCTTTGGGCCGCTGCGCGTGGTGGCCGAGCTGGCCGCCAAGTACGTGGGGGGCATGGTGCAGGTGCGCGACTTGCCGGGGCCGCAAGCGCGGGCCACCTACACGCCGGTGGCCGCGCATGAGCAGCGCCGCGCGCTCACTTTCCTGACGCGGCATTTGTTCAGTGCCGACAATTTTCGGTTTCGCCCCGAGTTTTTGCGCCGTCTGCCCACCGATTACCTCGACCGCCATGTGGCCGGTCCGGTGTCGGTGCCCGAGCTGGTGCGTGGCGTGCAGTCGGCGGTGCTCGACCGTTTGCTGGGCGCGGGCACGGCCACACGGGTGCTGGAGGCGCCGCTGTATGCCAAGCCGGGCGAGCCGGTGCTGGGCTTGGACGAGGTCTACCGCACCGTGCAGCAGGCGGTGTGGAGCGAGCTGCGCACCGGGGGCGAGATTTCCTTGCTGCGGCGGCAGTTGCAGCGTGAGCATTTGCGGCGTGTGTCGGGCCTGCTCACGCGCGGCGGCACAGGCTGGCCTGCCGATGCCTTGAGTCTGCAGCGCCGCCTGGCGCGGCAGTTGTTGGGGGAGCTCGACCGGGCGCTGCGCCGCCCGGGGGGCTCGGAGAGCCTGCGGGCCCATTTGGAGGACAGCCGAGCGTTGTTGGCGCGTTCGCTGCAGGCGTCTTTGCTGCGGCAGCCTTGACTGCGGCAGCCTTGAGGCCAGGGCGCTCCTCAGGGCTGCAACCAGCGTGCGCCTTGGGCATCGAAACGGGCGCGGCGATGCCCGTCGGGGCGCAGCTCCAGCCAGTCCAGGCTGTCGATGCGTGCATAGATCACGCCGAAGTGTCCACGCTCCTCGCGGGACCAGGTCGCCAGCGTCGGGGCGTCGATCACGCTGCCCGGCGGCAAGGGCGACAGATAGTCCTGCGCCGAGGGCGAGAGCTTCATGCGGGCCCAGCGCGAGGACACGCTCACCCCCTGGGTGTCCAGGCTGAGCTGGACGCGGCAGCGCAGCTGCCAGCCCAGCGCGGCCGACCACATCACCACCGTGCCGGTGGGCCGCTGGCGCAGCTGGTCCACCTTGCCTGAGCGGGTGTCGGTATAGAACACCAGGGTGCGGGTCGGCACATCGACTTCGCGCAACACCACGACTCGGGCATCGGCCCCGTCGGACAGCCCGGTGGCCAAGACCGGCGTGCGCCAGGGGTGTTGGCGGTCGCGGGCCGCCTGCGCCAGTTCCTGCCACACCGCGGCCTCGATGGCGCCCAGTGCGCCGTCAGCTTCCGCGTGCCGACTCATGGGCGGTGCCTCAATGCTCGCGCCGCAGGGCCGGGAAGAGGATCACGTCGCGGATGCTGGGGCTGTCGGTCAGCAACATGACCAGCCGGTCGATGCCGATGCCGCAGCCGCCGGTGGGCGGCATGCCGTATTCGAGCGCCCGGATGAAGTCCGCGTCGTAATACATGGCCTCCTCGTCGCCGGCGGCCTTCTGGGCGGCTTGCGCCTGGAACCGTGCGGCCTGGTCCTCCGCATCATTGAGCTCCGAAAAGCCGTTGGCGATTTCTCGGCCGGTGATGTAGAGCTCGAAGCGCTCGGTCTTGGACGGGTCGGTGTCGGAGGCGCGCGCCAGCGGCGAGACCTCCACCGGGTGGTCGATGATGAAAGTGGGCTCCCACAGCTGGTCTTCCACCAGCTCCTCGAAGACGGCGAACTGCAGTTGCGCCAGTCCCCAATGGGCCGGTGCGTCTTGGCCCAGCCGTTTGAGCTCTTCGCGCAAGAAGGCAGGGTCGTCCAATTGGGCGGGGCTCAGACGGGGCGCGTATTGGAGCAGGGCATCGCGAATGCTCAGGCGCGCAAAAGGCGGCTCCAGGTCCACCACGCGGCCCTGGTAGGTCAGAGTGGCCGAGCCGGTGGCGTCTCGCGCGGCCTGGCGGATCAGCGTCTCGGTGTAGTCCATCAGATCATGGTAGTTCCAATACGCGGCATAGAACTCCATCATCGTGAACTCGGGGTTGTGGCGCACCGAGATGCCTTCGTTGCGGAAGTTGCGGTTGATCTCGAACACCCGCTCGAAGCCGCCGACGATCAGCCGCTTGAGATACAGCTCTGGCGCGATGCGCAGGTACATGTCCTGGTCCAGCGCGTTGTGGTGCGTCACGAAGGGCTTGGCGTTGGCGCCTCCCGGAATGGGATGCAGCATGGGCGTCTCCACTTCCAGGAAGCCGTGGCCGGTCATGAAGTCGCGGATGGCGCTCACGGTCTTGCTGCGCGCGATGAAACGGCGTCGCGCCTGCTCATCGGTCATCAGGTCCACGTAGCGCTGCCGATACTTCTGTTCCTGATCGGTCATGCCGTGGAACTTGTCCGGCAGCGGACGCAGGCTCTTGGTGAGCAAGCGCAGCCGCCGCACGTGCACCGACAGCTCGCCCGTCTTGGTCTTGAAGAGCTGGCCTTCGGCGCCGAGGATGTCGCCCAGATCCCAGTGCTTGAAGGCGGTATAGACCTCCTCTCCCACGCCATCTCGGGTGACGTACAGCTGCAGGCGGCCGGTGGCATCTTGCAGCGTGCAAAAGCTCGCTTTGCCCATCACGCGCTTGAGCATCATGCGTCCGGCCACGCTCACGTTCAGCGCCAACGGCTCGAGCTCTTCGTTGGATTTGTCGCCATACTGCTGGAGCAGGCCGGCCGCCCGGTGCTGGGGCTTGAAGTCGTTCGGGAAGGCCACGCCCTGCCGGCGAATCGCAGCGAGCTTCTCGCGACGCTCGGCAATCAGCTGGTGGGTGTCGGTGGCCGGGGCGGCAGCCTCGGCGGCAGCAGGCGTCGCACGGTCGGTCATGGTGGGCAGCGTATCGGCGGGAAACCGGCGATTTTACCGGGCCGGCGCACGTATCATCCGGGCGGTTCCCGCCGCTCGTCGCCCCTGCACTGTGCCTGCTCGCCCAATGCCTGCTTCCCTGACCCGCTCGGCCCTCAGCCATTTCCTGTGCCGACTGGCGGCCGTGGGGCTGGGCTTGGTCTTGTTGGGCCTGGTGGCTCGCCAGGGTCCGCAAGAGCAAGGGGTGTTCTCGTTGCTGGTGGCCACCGAGGCCGTGTATGCGGCCATGTTTTCCGGCTTCGGTCTGGTGGTGGCCCGCCAGGTGTCGCACCACCGCGAAGCCGCCGCCCGCTGGCTGGGGGGGGCGCTGGGGCTGGCGGTGGTCGCCGGCGGCGTCGCGGCGCTGGTGTTCGCGGTGGCCGGCTGGGCATGGTCGCAGGCGCCCGCCTACCGCTACCTGCCGGCCTTGGCCTGGGCCGCGCCGGCACTGCTGCTGACGCCTACCGTCTCGGGGCTGTACCTGGGGCTGGGGCGCATGGGTCCGATCAACGTCCTCACGGTGGCGCCGCCGGCGCTGGCGCTGCTGGTGCTGGCGGTCTGGGCCTGGGCCGATCAAGCGCTCAGTCTGTGGGCGGTCATGATCGCCTGGTTGGGCGCGCGCGTGTTCGTGGGTCTGGTCGGTGCGGCCTGGGCCTGGCGCGAGCAGCGCGTCCAGGCGCTGCACTGGTCGGCATGGCGCACCCAGGCGGGTTTTTGCGCCGTGCTGGGCCTGACCAATCTGATCAGCTGGCTCAATTACCGTGTCGATCTGTTCATCGTCGAAGCCTACGGCGGCCTGTCTTCCACCGGCGTGTACGCGGTGGCCGTGACGGTGACGGAGTTGCTGTGGTTCATCTCCTCCTCGGTGAGCGCTGCGGCCTATGGTCGCATCGGGCAACCCGAGCCGGCGGCCGCCGCCGCGCTGACCCTGCGGCTGGTGCACCTCAATCTGGCGTTGCTGTCGATCGCTGCGCCCGTGCTGTTGGCCCTGGCGGCCTGGGTCTTGCCGCGGGTGCTGGGCGCCCCCTACGCCGAGGCCGTGCCTCTGATGCTGTGGCTGCTGCCCGGCGTGTGGGCCTATGGGTGCGCCTCCACGCTGTCGGCCTACTACACCAATTTCCTGGGCAAGCCGCGCTTGTCGGCCGCGGTGGCGGGCTTGTCGTTGCTGATCAATCTGGCGGCCTGCCTGTGGCTGGTGCCGCGTTGGGGTGCCACGGGCGCGGCCGTGGCCACCTCGCTGTCCTATGGGCTGGCCATGGTCTGGGGGGTGGCGCTGTTTCGTCGGCATGCCGGCCTGCGCTGGCGCGATCTGCTGCGGCCGTGCCGGTAGACTGTTGCGCCTGTTGCTCGCCATGATGCCGATCAAGTCCTGGATCCTGCGAACCCTGCGCGCGCTGCTGCGGCCGCGCATGCTCTACGGCCATCGCCACCCCAGCGGGGCGTGGTTGGCCCACACCCGCATTGGCAGCAGCACCGAACTGGAAAGCCCCGAACTCCTGGACCTGGGCGATCATGTGTTCATCGGACATCACAATTTCATCGATGCATCGGGCGGTCTGAAAATCGGCGAAGGCACCCAGATCACCAATCACGTCTCGGTGCTCACGCATTCGAGCCACCGCGCCTTGCGCTTGATGGGGCGGGATTACTTCGGTCATCCGCAGCCCCTGGGATTCGTGCGTCGATCGACGGAGATTGGTCCGTACTGCTTCATCGGGCCCCACAGCGTCATCATGCCCGGCACTCGCCTGGGCCGCGGGGTGCTGGTGCGCGCCTTCAGCTATGTGGACGGTGAGTTTCCGGACTACGCCATCGTGGCCGGTCAGCCGGCCCGCGTGGTGGGCGATGTGCGGCAGGGCGATGCGGCCTGGGTCGAGCCTCACCCGCAGATCCGGTCGACCTACTGCGGACAAGGCTGGCCAGGCCGATGAGTGCGCCCCACTTGTTGTTCGTCGCCGATGCCACCAGCGTGCACACCCGCCGCTGGGTGGGTGCGATCGCACAGCGCGGCTTTCGCTGCAGCGTGATTTCCCGCCTGGATGGCGAAGTGCCGGGGGCGCAGGTCCATGCCTTGAACACCCCGCCGGGGCGCTGGCCCTGGTTTGCCGCCTTGCCGAGGGTGCGTGCGCTGGCCGGCCAGCTGCAGCCCGACCTGGTGCATGGCCACTATCTCACTTCTTACGGATTCTGGGCGGCCAGCCTGGGGCGGCATCCCTTGGTCCTGTCGGCCTGGGGCTCGGACGTGCTGGTCAGTCCGCGCCACAGCCGCCTGGTGCGCGCGCTCACCGGCTGGACCCTGCGCCGTGCCGACCTCGTCACGGCCGACAGCCGCGACATGCTCGAGGCCATCGCCGCGTACCGTCCCCGTGCAGCCTTGCACCAGGTGCTATGGGGCGTGGACACGACCAAGTTCGTCGCCGTGCACAAGACCGCCACTCCCTTGCGTCTGGTGAGCCTGCGCAACTGGGAACCCAACTACCGCATCGATCTCGTCTTGCACGCAGCGGCTCAGTTGCGCGAGCGCCGTCCGGGGCTGTCCTTCGAATTGCATTTGTGCGGTGGCGGCCCGCTGGAGGCCGAGCTACGCGCCCAGGCCCAGGCCCTGGGCGTGGACGGTGTGGTGCGCTGGCATGGCCGTGTCGATGAAGACCGCCTGGCCGAGATCGTGCGCAACGCCCATTTGGCCGTGTCCGTGCCCGAAAGCGATGCCACCTCGGTGGCGTTGCTGGAAGCCATGGCCGCTGGGCTGGCCGTGATCGTCAGCGACTTGCCGGCCAACCGGCAGTGGGTCGATGGCCGGGGCGGCCGGCTGGTGCCGGCGGGCGATGGGCAGGCGCTGGCGCAGGCCCTGGTCGAGCTGGCCGCCGATGTCCAAACCCTGGAAGCCATGGGCCGCCACAACCGCCGTCGGGTCGTGCCCGAAGTGTCGCGCGACGAACAAATGGACCGCATGGCCGCGCTGTACCGTGAGCTGCTGACCCAGGGAGGCCGTTGATGCCCACCGTCTCGGTCATCGTGCCTTGCCGCAACGAGCGCGCCCACTTGGAGGCGTTTTGCACCTCGCTGCGGGCCCAGCGGTTGCCCGAGGGCTGGACGATGGAAGTGCTGGTGGCCGATGGCCACAGCGACGACGGCAGCCGGGCCTGGCTGGAAGACCATGCCCAACGCTTCGGGCTGCGCGTCATCGACAATCCCCAACGCATCGTCTCCAGCGGCTTGAACCGCGCGCTGGCGGTCAGCCGGGGGGAAGTGATCGTGCGCATGGACGTGCACACCACGTATGCCACAGACTACATCGCGCAATGCCTGGCGGCCTTGCAGGCCAGCGGCGCGGACAACGTCGGGGGCCCATGGCGGGCGCAGGGCGAAGGCGAACTGTCCTCGGCCATTGCGGCGGCCTTTCAGTCGCGTTGGCTGGCCGGCGGCGCCCGCTCACGCCAGCTGGATTACACCGGCTGGGTCGATACCGTCTATTTGGGGTGCTGGCCGCGAGCCACTTTCGAGCGCTTTGGCGACTTCGACGAGACCCTGGTGCGCAACCAAGATGACGAACACAATCTGCGCATCACCCGTGGCGGGGGGCGCATCTGGCAATCGGCAGCCATCCGCTGCGCTTACCGTCCGCGCAACAGCCTGGGGGCCTTGTGGCGGCAGTATCAGCAGTATGGCTATTGGAAGCCCTTCGTGATCCGCAAACATCGGGGGGCCGCGTCCTGGCGACATTGGGTGCCGGCGGCTCTGGTTTTGGGCCTGGTGGGCAGCCTGCCAGCGGCCTGGTTGGGGGCGGCATGGGTGGGCGCGCTGGTGCCCGGGCTGTACCTGGCCGCGGTGTGGGTCGCTGCGCTGCTCATTGCGGCGCGCAGCCGCTGGGCTCACCTGCCTTGGCTGTTGCTGGTGATACCGACGTACCACCTGAGCTATGGCCTGGGCTTCCTGCTGGGCGCCTTCGATGCCTGGGGCCGAGGCCGGCCCCGCGCAAGCATGGGGCGGCTGAGCCGTTGAGGATGCGATGACTGCCCCTGCCGAACTGGAGGCCGTGCGCGCGCGCTATGCCCGCCGCATGCCTGACGATCCCCGCTACAGCCTGCTCGACCCGGCGGCCTTGGCGGCATGGCAGGAGCGCCAGTGTGCCATCGCGGCCTTGTTTCGGCGCCTGGGGTGGCACGACCTCTCACGGCGCTGCCTGGTCGAAGTCGGCTGTGGCACCGGCGGTCTGTTGCTCGACGCCTTGCTGCTGGGCTTCGACCCTGCGCATCTCATCGGCCTGGAATTGTTGGCCGAGCGGGCTGAACGCGCACGTCGGCGCCTGCCGGCGGCGCTGCGGGTGCTCATCGGCGATGCCAGCCAAGCCCCGGTGGCGCCAGCCAGCCAGGACGTGGTGATGCAATCCACCGTGTTTTCATCGCTGCTGGACGACGCCGCGCAGCAGGCCTTGGCCGAGGCCATGTGGCGCTGGGTGCGCCCCGGCGGCGGCGTGCTGTGGTATGACTTTACCGTGGACAACCCGCGCAACCCGGACGTGCGCGGGGTGCCCTTGCGGCGGGTGCGCGCGCTGTTTCCCTGCGGGCACATCCACGCCCGCCGGCTCACCCTGGCCCCGCCGCTGGCCCGCGCCCTCGTGCGTCTTCATCCGTCTGCCTACACTGTGGCCAATGCGCTGCCCTGGCTGCGCACCCATGTTTTGGCCTGGATTGCCAAACCCGCATGAACACCGCTGCCCCGCCTTTTCTGCCCTTCGCGCTGCCGGAGATCGGCGAAGACGAGATTGCCGAGGTCGTCGATACCCTGCGCTCGGGCTGGATCACCACCGGTCCCAAGGCGCGCCGCTTCGAGGACGCTTTTGCTGCCTATCTGGGCGATGCCGGCTTGCACTGCATTGCGGTGAACTCCGCCACGGCCGGCTTGCATCTGGCCCTCGAAGCGCTGGGCATCGGTCCTGGCGATGAGGTCATCACCACCACGCACACCTTCACCGCCACGGCCGAGGTGGTGCGCTACCTCGGGGCCGACGTGGTCTTGGTGGACATCGACCCGGCCACGCTCAATCTCGATCCGGCGGCGGTGCAGGCGGCCATCACCCCCCGCACCAAGGCCATCATTCCGGTGCACTACGCGGGGCTGGCAGCGGACATGCCGGCGCTGACGGCCCTCGCGCGCCGGCATGGCTTGAGCATCGTCGAGGACGCCGCCCACGCGCTGCCGGCCACCTGCGGTGGCCGACTCGTGGGCACGCTCGACAGTGATGCGACGGTGTTCAGCTTTTACGCCAACAAAACCATCACCACGGGGGAGGGCGGCATGCTGGTCACGCGCCACGAAGCGCTGGCCCGCCGCGCCCGTGTGATGCGCTTGCATGGCATCGACCGCGATGCCTTCGACCGCTTCACGGCCCCGCGTCCGAGTTGGTATTACGAAATCGTCGCACCGGGCTTCAAGTACAACCTGAGCGACATCGCCGCTGCGCTGGGCCTGCACCAACTCAAGCGCGCCGATGCCTTTCAACGGCGCCGACAGGCGCTGGCCGAGCGCTACGACGCCGCGTTGGCCGACCTGCCGGTGATGCTGCCGCCGCGGCCCGCGCAGGGCGAGCGCCATGCCTGGCATCTCTACGCGCTGCGCCTGCGCGAGGACGCCCCCCTGGGGCGCGATGCGCTGATCGACCGGCTCTACGCCAAGGGCATCGGTTGCAGCGTGCATTACATCCCCTTGCATCTGCATCCCTATTGGCGCGATCGCTACGGGCTGCGTCCCGAGCAGTTCCCGCACAGCCAGCGGGCCTTCGAGACCTTGCTGAGCCTGCCGCTGTATACCCGCATGCGCGAGTCCGACGTCGACCGTGTGACCGAGGCTGTGCGCGAAGCCTTGCGAGACTGAGCCATGCTCAAGCGTGCCTTCGACCTCAGCGCGGCCCTGGTGGGGCTGGTTTTGCTTGCGCCGCTGCTGCTGGCCCTGGCGCTGTGGATCAAGCTCGATTCGCCCGGGCCGGTCTTGTTCCGTCAAGAGCGTGTCGGGCGTGGGGGGCGGCTGTTTCGCATCCACAAGTTCCGCACCATGGTGGACGACCCGGCCGGCAGCGGCCTGCCCTTGACCGTCGGACAAGATGCGCGCATCACGCGCGCCGGTCGCTTCTTGCGCCGCTACCGTCTCGATGAGCTGCCGCAGTTGATCGATGTGCTGCGCGGCCAGATGAGCCTGGTGGGCCCACGGCCCGAGGTGCCGCGTTACGTGGCGCTGTATCCCGAGCATCTGCGTGACAAGCTCCTGTCGGTGCGTCCCGGCCTCACCGACCCGGCCTCGCTTGCGCATCTGGACGAAAGCGAGCGCCTGGGCCGCGCAAGCGATCCGGAGCGCACCTATGTCGAGGAGATCTTGCCCGCCAAGCTGCGGTTGTCGGCCCAGTACGTGGACCATGCCCGCTTGGCCACGGATGTGCGGGTGTTGTGGCGCACCTTGTGCCGCGTCTGGGCGGGGCGTTGAACATGGAGACGCGCTTCTGGCTGGCCATCGAACGGGTTCTGGCCCGGGTGCGTCCGCACCGGCAGGGCCTGTCCTTGTGCATCGATGCGGCCGTGATCGCTGCGGCCTGGAACCTGACCTACCTCTTTCGGCTGGGCTTCGAGCGCTGGATCAGCGCCCGTGCCGACTATGACCCGTGGGTGATGGCCGGTGTGATCGCTCTGTACCTGCTGGGCTTGGTGCTCTTGCGTGTGCCGCAGGCGATGTGGCGTTTTGCCGGTTTCTCCGAGGTGCGTCGCCTGGCCTGGGTTTGTGCGGGCGCAGGCCTGGTGGCGGCGGTGGTCGTGCTGATGGCGGGCTGGAGCAAGATCCCGCGCTCGGTCCTGGCGCTGCATCCCCTGGTCACGCTGATGGGGTTGATCGCCGTGCGCATCGCCTACCGCATGTTCTACGAGCATTTGCGCGAGCGCTTGTCGCCGGGGGGGCATGCCCCACGCCGCGCCTTGGTGCTGGGCGCTGGCCAGGCTGCGCGCATGCTGCTGGCAGGCATCCAGCACCAGGGGTATGTGGTGCTCGGTCTGCTCGACGACGATCCGGCCAAGCAAGGCGCCCGTCTGGGCGGCGTGCCCGTGTTGGGGCCTTTGGCCAGCCTGAACGAGCAGGCCAAGCGCCTGGGCGCCACCCATCTCATCGTGGCCATGCCCTCGCTGCGCCTGCCGCAGCGTCGCCGGGTGATCGAGCTGGCCAGCCGCAGCGGACTGCCGGTGCTCACCGTGCCGACGATGCAAGAGCTCATCGAAGGCTCACAGGTCGGCCGGGTGCGACAGATCGAGCCCGAAGACCTGCTGGGCCGCGAGCCGGTGCAGCTCGACGAGGCAGGCATCGCCGAATGCCTGTCGGGGGCCACCGTGCTGGTCACAGGCGCCGGCGGCAGCATCGGCTCGGAGCTGTGCCGGCGTCTGGCCCAATACGGTCCGGCGCGCCTGGTGCTGTTCGAGCACAGCGAATACGCGCTTTACACCATCGAGCAGGAACTGGGTCGGCGTTTCCCGCACATCCCGCTGGTGCGCTTGCTGGGCGATGTGCGCGATGCCGCCCAGCTGCGCCGTTGCTGCCTGGCCTGGCGGCCGCACATCGTCTTCCATGCGGCAGCCTACAAGCACGTGCCGCTGACCGAGGAGCACAATGCCTGGGCGGCACTGCGCAACAACACCCTGGGCACGCTGTATGCCGCCCGTGCTGCCGCCGAAGCGGGTGCGGCGCGTTTCGTGCTCATTTCCACCGACAAGGCCGTCAACCCCACCAACGTGATGGGCGCCACCAAGCGCGCTGCCGAGATGGTGCTGTCCCACCTGGCCGCCCAGGGCCATGCCACGCGCTTCATGGCCGTGCGCTTCGGCAATGTGCTGGGCTCCAGCGGCTCGGTGGTGCCCAAGTTCCAGGCGCAAATCGCGCAGGGCGGTCCGGTCACCGTCACCCATCCCGACATCACCCGTTACTTCATGACCATTGCCGAAGCGGCGCGCCTGGTCATCCAAGCGGCGGTGATCGGCGAGTCGGGGCAAGTCTTCGTGCTGGACATGGGCGAGCCGGTGCGCATTGCCCAGCTCGCGCAGGACCTGATCCGTTTGTCGGGTCACAGCCTGGACGAGATTCCCATCGTCTACACCGGGCTGCGTCCCGGAGAAAAACTCTACGAAGAGCTGCTGGCCGATGCCGACACCACCCTGCCCACGCGGTTTGCGCGCCTGCGCATCGCTCGGCTGGGCGTGCAAGGTGACGAGACCTGGGTGGCCGAACTGGCCCGCTCGGTCGAACTGCTGGCCGACGGCGACGACCGCGAAGTGCGCGCCTGGTTGCGCCGTCACGTGCCGGAATACCGGCCCGCCGGCGAGGCGCTCGCCGCGGCCGATGCCGGAGGGCGGGCGGTCTGGGCCGATGATGCGCCGCCCGGTGGCGGATAATTGGGGGCATGACCGATCCTTCCATCGGAACCGCCGAGCCTGGCGAGTTCTCGCTCCTGCCCCTGGACCCCGTGCTCCAGAAGGCCATCGCGGACCAGGGCTACACCCGCATGACGCCCATCCAAGCCAAGGCGATCCCCATCGTCCTGGCTGGCCGCGATGTGATGGGCGCGGCCCAGACCGGCACGGGCAAGACGGCGGCGTTCTCGCTGCCGCTGTTGCAGAAAATGCTGCGCCACCAAAACGCCAGCATGTCGCCGGCGCGCCATCCGGTGCGCGCTTTGGTGCTGGCCCCCACGCGTGAGCTGGCCGACCAAGTGGCCCAGAACGTCAAGGCCTATGCCCGTTACACCCTCTTGCGGGTGGCCTGCGTGTTCGGTGGGGTCGACATGAAACCCCAAGAGGCCGAGCTCAAGGCGGGCGTCGAGGTGCTCATCGCCACTCCGGGCCGCTTGCTCGACCACATCCAGGCCAAGAACTGCCACCTCGGCCAGGTGGAATACGTGGTGCTCGACGAAGCCGATCGCATGCTCGACATCGGCTTCCTGCCCGATTTGCAGCGCATCCTGAGCTACCTGCCCCAGCAGCGCCAGACCCTGCTGTTCTCGGCCACCTTCTCGCCCGAGATCAAAAAGCTCGCACAAAGTTACCTGCACGACCCGGTGCTCGTCGAGGTGGCACGGCCCAACACCACCGCTGCCACGGTGGAGCAACACTTCTACAGCGTCGAAGATGAGGACAAGCGTCGCGCCGTGCGCCAGTTGCTGCGCGAACGCGCCATCACCCAGGCCATCGTTTTCGTGAACTCCAAGCTGGGTGCGGCACGCCTGGCCCGAGCGCTGGAGCGCGATGGCTTGAAGACCACCGCGCTGCACGGCGACAAGTCGCAGGACGAGCGTCTCAAAGCACTGGACGCCTTCAAGCGTGGCGAGGTCGAACTGCTGGTGGCCACCGATGTGGCCGCCCGCGGCCTGGACATCGCCGACTTGCCGGCCGTCTTCAATTTCGACATTCCCTTCAACGCCGAAGACTACGTGCACCGCATCGGCCGCACCGGCCGCGCCGGGGCCTCGGGCTTGGCGATTTCCTTCGTGTCGCGCAACGATCAGCGCCTGGTGGCCGAGATCGAAAAGCTCTTGAAGAAGAAAATCGACATCGAGCCGCTGGAGCTGGACGACGAGCGCCCGCGCCGGCCGCGACGCCGCCCAGACGACGAGCTCCCGACGGCGGCCGGCCCGGTCGCAGACGGCGCGGCGCCCCGTGCGGCGCCGCCGCGCGCACAACCCAGCGATCCCATCTTCAGCCAGCCCTACGAGCCCCCCATCGAGCGCACCGAGCCTCCGGCCTGGGAGCGTGAACGCAGCGCCGTGCCCGTGCCGGCACCGAAATCGCTGTCGGCCTACATCCGGCCCAAGCGCAAAGTGGCGGTCTTGCTGGGCGGCAGTGGTGGCAAGAAGCCGGCGGCGTGAAGGCGCTCAGCGCGCCCACAAGGCAAACACTGCGGGGCGGTCTGCCGGCACGTGCCGGGCGGCCGCGCCGCGGCCCTCGCGCCACTGCGCCACCGGCGCGCTGTGGTTCCAGCCGTCCTCCAAGGTCAGGCCGCAGGCCACCGCCAGCTGGGTGCTGGGATGCAAGTGCTGCAACAGCGCTCGAAAGAGCGCGGCGTTGCGGTACGGCGTTTCGATCATCAGCTGCGTTTGTCCCAGCCGCCGCGACACCCCTTCCAGTTCACGTATGCGTGCCGCGCGCGCCGTTTCGTCCACCGGCAGATAGCCCACGAAGGCGAAGCTTTGCCCATTCATGCCGCTGGCGGCCAGGGCCAGCAGCAAGGCCGACGGGCCGACCAGCGGAGTGACGGTCAGGCCCAGCGCCTGCGCGCGGCGCACCAGCTCGGCGCCCGGATCGGCCACCGCCGGCATGCCTGCTTCGGACATGAGTCCCATCTCCAGCCCCGACAGCGCCGGCTGCAGCAAGTGCTCGGGCACCGCGGGGGGCGTTCCGCGGGGGCCCTTCGACCCGCGCGGCAACTCCTGGATCTGCAAGGACTGCAGCGGTTGGGCCAGAGGCACCACCGCATGCACGCGCTTGAGGAACGCGCGCGCGGTCTTGGCGTTTTCCACCACCCAATGCGACAGACGGGCCGCCGTGCGCAGCGTGCCCATGGGCAAGACCTCGCGCAGGTCGGGCGCCTGCCCGCCGGCATCCAGCGTGCCGAAGTCCAACGGGGTGGGCACCAACCACAGCCTGCCGGTGCTCATCGACCCCCCGAACCCAGCAGCGGCACCCCGGCGGCACGCAGCAACTCGCAGGTGCGGATCAAGGGCAGGCCGATCAGCGCGGTCGGGTCGTCGCTTTCCACGGCGCGCAGCAAGGCAATGCCCAAGCCCTCGACCTTGGCGCTGCCGGCGCAGTCATAAGGCTGCTCGGCATCGAGATAGGCCTCGATCTCGGGCTGCGACAAGGCTCGGAACTTCACCGTCACCGGCACCAGCGCGGCCTGCTCGAAGCCGGTGGCCTGACAAACCACGGCCACGGCGGTCTGAAAGATCACCGTGCGCCCACTCATCTCTTGCAACTGCGCCAAGGCTCGAGCCCGATGACCTGGCTTGCCCACGGGCCGGCCGTCCAGGTCGGCCACCTGGTCCGAGCCGATCACCACCGCTTCGGGATGGCGGGAGGCGACCTCATGGGCCTTGGCCAAGGCCAGGCGCAGCGCCAACAACGCCGGCGTCTCATCCGGGCGAGGGGTTTCATCGACATGGGGCGGCTCCACGTCGAACGGCAGCCGCAAACGCTGCAGCAGCTCACGGCGATACGGGGACGTGGAGCCCAGGATCAGGGCTCGGGGCATGGATGGCATGGACATGCCGCCATTGTCGCTCGCCATCGGGCTACACTGCTGGCATGAAGTCCGCCAAGCCCTTCGACGCGCAACGCCTGGACATGGAACGCTTCGCCCGCGACGCCGGGCAACTGCAAGGCCGCTGGCTGCTTGCAGCGTTGCCGCGGCTGGCGGAAAGCCAGGTCGACGGGGTCGCCCCGGCAGGACGGGAGGTGCTCTGGGAGGCGCACGGGCAGCGTGTCGATCGCCTCGGCGCGCCGGCCGAGGTGTGGCTGCACCTGGGGGCGCGGGCGACCGTGCGGCTGCAGTGCCAGCGTTGTCTGAATCCGGTCGACGTGGTGCTCGAAGTCGACCGCAGTTTCCGCTTCGTGCGCGATGAGCGCGAGGCGGCCGAACTCGATGCCCAGGTCGAAGAGGACATCCTCGTGCTCGACCGCAGCCTGGACCTGCAGGCACTGGTCGAAGACGAACTCATTCTGGCGCTGCCCTTGGTGCCTCGGCATGCCGATTGCCGTTATCCCGCTGCGGTGGAGGGGGAGCCAGCCCCGACGGGTGCGGATCCGGTCGTGGCCGAACGCCCCCATCCCTTTGCGGCCTTGGCCGCGCTTAAACGCAGGCTCACCTGAGGCGGTGTGCGGGCGTCTGGGTCAGCCAGACCGGCCCATGACGGCCATGCTAAAATGACAGGTTTTCCAAGGAGCGAGCCATGGCCGTTCAACAGAACAAGAAGTCGCCTTCCAAGCGTGGGATGCACCGTTCGCACAATGCCTTGACCCCTCCGGGCACGGCGATCGAGCCCACCACCGGCGAAGTTCACCTGCGTCATCACATCAGCCCCAGCGGTTTCTACCGCGGCCGCAAGGTCCTCAAGACCAAGGCCGACGCCTGATCCTGCAGCGTCATGGGAGTGCAGTCGCATCGGTTGCCGATGCCCAAGCGGGGCGCCGGCGGCTTGTGCCTGCCCGGCTCTGTGGCCTGCTTGGTCTCTTGGGCGGCCCGGTGTGGGCTTGATCGTGCCGCAGCGGCCCGGGCGAGTGATCTGATGTCGGTCTGCCCACGCCTGCCATGAATTCCACGACCCAGAGGGTGGCGTCTGCGTCGGCGACGCCTGCTGCGACGCGCGTCGTGCGCTTGGCCGTCGACTGCATGGGCGGCGACCACGGCCCGTCCGTGACCTTGCCGGCCTGTCAAGCGTTTCTGGCTTCGCATCCCGAGGCCGAGCTCATTCTCGTTGGGCGTGCCGAAGCGCTGGCGCCGGCGCGCGCTTGGCCGCGTTGTACCGTGGTCGAGGCCAGCGAAGTGGTCGAGATGGACGATCCGGTGGAGGTGGCCTTGCGGCGCAAAAAGGATTCCTCCATGCGCGTGGCCATCAGCCAGGTCAAGCCCGGCGAGGACGGTCGCGCGGCGGCCGATGCCTGTGTCTCGGCTGGCAACACCGGGGCCTTGATGGCCGTCTCGCGCTACGTGCTCAAAACCCTGCAAGGCATCGATCGCCCCGCGATTGCCACCGTGATGCCCAACCAGAACGATGGCTTCACCACCGTTTTGGACCTGGGCGCCAATGTCGATTGCGAGCCCGAGCACCTGCTGCAGTTTGCGCTGATGGGCAGTGCGCTGGTCAGCGCGGTGGAGGGCAAGGCCCAGCCCAGCGTGGGCTTGCTCAACATCGGGGAAGAAGCGATCAAGGGCAGCGAAACCATCAAAAAGGCCGCCGAGCTGCTGCGATCGGCCGCCCAGGCTGGGCATCTGAACTTCTACGGCAATGTCGAGGGCAACGACATCTTCACCGGCCGCACCGACATCGTCGTGTGTGATGGCTTCGTGGGCAATGTCGCGCTCAAGACGGCCGAAGGCCTGGCCTCGATGCTCACCCGCTTCATCAAGCAAGAGTTCACACGCAACATCTTCACCAAACTTGCGGCGATCGTGGCACTTCCGGTGCTCAACCACTTCAAAAAGCGCGTCGATCACCGGCGCTACAACGGCGCGGCCTTGCTCGGGTTGCGCGGCCTGGTCTTCAAGAGCCATGGCTCGGCCGATGCTTTCGCATTCGAGCAGGCGCTGAATCGGGCGTATGATGCGGCCCGGAACCGGTTGCTCGACCGGGTGCACGATCGGATCGTCGAAACCCTGCAGGCCTTGCCGGCCAACGGTGAGGCAGCGGCGCCCGCGCCGGTCGCCCAGACGGCATGACCCTTTTTTCTGATCGCTATTCCCGCATCACCGGCACCGGCAGCTACCTGCCGCCGCGCCGTGTGACCAATGCCGAGTTCGCGGCCGAATTGGCGGCCCAGGGCATCGAAACCTCCGATGCCTGGATCGTCGAGCGCACGGGCATCCGGGCGCGCCATTTCGCCGCGCCCGACGTCGCCTCGAGCGACTTGGCCCTGCACGCGGCTCGGCATGCGTTGGAGGCCGCCGGACGCACGGCGGCCGACATCGACCTCATCATCGTGGCCACCTCCACCCCGGACATGGTGTTCCCGTCCACGGCTTGCTTGTTGCAACACAAGCTGGGGGTGGCCGGTTGCCCGGCGTTCGATGTGCAGGCCGTGTGCTCGGGCTTCGTCTACGCGCTCAGCGTGGCCGATGCGATGATCAAGTCCGGCGCGGCGCATTGCGCCCTGGTGGTGGGCGCCGAGGTCTTTTCGCGCATCCTCGACTTCAAAGACCGCACCACCTGCGTCTTGTTCGGCGACGGTGCCGGCGCCGTCGTACTCGAAGCCAGCGACCGCCCGGGCATCCTGGCCACCGAGCTGCATGCCGATGGCAGCCATTCCGGGGTGCTGTGTACCCCAGGCACGGTCAGCGGCGGCCAGGTGCTGGGCGAGCCCTTCCTCAAGATGGACGGTCAGGCGGTGTTCAAGCTGGCCGTCAAGGTGCTCGACGAAGTGGCCCGCGCCGTGCTCTACAAGGCCGGCCGTCAAGACAGCGACATCGACTGGCTGATCCCGCACCAGGCCAACATCCGCATCATGCAGGGGACGGCCAAGAAGCTGAAGCTGCCACAGGACAAGCTCATCGTCACCGTGGACGAGCATGGCAATACCTCGGCGGCCTCCATCCCGCTGGCGCTGGACCATGCCGTGCGGCAAGGCCGCATCCAGCGGGGAGACACCTTGCTGCTCGAAGGCGTCGGCGGCGGCTTCACCTGGGGTGCGGTGTTGCTCGATTACTGAACGAACGCGGCGGCATGGCCGTCGCCGCATGGGTGCATTCCTGAGTTTTCCTTGACTTCGAACGTCATGAGCACTTTCGCCTTCGTGTTTCCCGGCCAGGGCTCCCAGGCCGTGGGCATGCTCAACGCCTGGGGCGACCATGCCGCCGTGCGCCAAACGCTGGACGAAGCCAGCGCGGCCCTGGGCGAGGATGTCGCCCGCTTGATTGCGCAGGGCCCCAAGGAGGCTTTGGATCTCACCACCAACACCCAGCCCGTGATGTTGGTGGCCGGCATCGCCTGCTATCGCGCCTGGCGCGCCGAAGGCGGCCGCGAGCCTGCCGTGGTGGCGGGCCACTCGCTGGGGGAATACACCGCCTTGGTGGCCGCCGGTGCGTTGAGCTTGTCCGAGGCGCTGCCCCTGGTGCGCTTTCGTGCCCAGGCCATGCAAGAGGCCGTGCCGGTGGGCGCCGGCGGCATGGCCGCGATCCTGGGGATGGAGGCCGACGAGGTGCGTCGCCACTGCGCCGAGGTGGCCGCATCCAGCGGCGAGGTGGTCGAGGCGGTGAACTTCAATGATCCGAAGCAGACCGTGATCGCCGGCAGCAAAACCGGGGTCGAGAAAGCCTGCGAGGTGCTCAAGGCGGCCGGGGCCAAACGGGCGCTGCCCTTGCCGGTGTCGGCGCCTTTCCATTCCAGTCTGATGAAACCGGCGGCCGAACGCTTGCGCGAGCGCTTGGCCCAGGTGAGCATTGCCGTGCCGCGCATCCCGGTGGTCCACAACATCGACGTGACCGTTTACGACCAACCTCAGGCCATCCGTGACGCCTTGTACCGCCAGGCCTTTGGGCCGGTGCGCTGGGTCGAATGCGTCCAGGCGCTGCGCGCGCGTGGCGTCACCCACGTGGTGGAATGCGGGCCGGGCAAGGTGCTGTCCGGCATGGTCAAGCGCATCGATGCGGAGCTGGTCAGCGCCGCGTTGTACGATCCGGCCACCTTGGCCGAGGTGAAGGAGCTGCTCGCATGAACGAGGTCGTCTTCAAAGGTCAAGTCGCCCTGGTGACCGGGGCCACGCGTGGGATCGGCCGAGCCATCGCGCTGGAATTGGCCCGCCACGGACTCAAGGTCGTGGGCACGGCCACCACCGATGCCGGCGCGGCGACGATCACAGACACGCTGGCGGCCTATCCGGGCTGTCGCGGGCATCGGCTCGATGTCAACGATGCCGCTGGCGTCGAGGCCCTGGTCGAGGCGATCCTCAAAGAGCATGGCGCCTTGCATGTGCTGGTCAACAACGCCGGCATTACGCGCGACACGCTGTCCATGCGCATGAAGGACGAAGACTGGGATGCCGTGCTGGACACCAATCTCAAAGCGGTGTTTCGTCTCAGCCGAGCGGTGATCCGCCCGATGATGAAGCAGCGCTACGGCCGCATCGTCAATATCACCTCGGTGGTGGGCGCCAGCGGCAACGCCGGTCAGGCCAACTATGCGGCGGCCAAAGCCGGCGTGGCCGGCATGACCCGCTCGCTGGCCCGGGAATTGGGCAGCCGCGGCATCACGGTCAATTGCGTGGCCCCCGGCTTCATCGAAACCGACATGACTCGCGCACTGTCCGAACAGCAGACCCAGGCCCTGATGGCGCAGATCCCGCTGGGCCGTCTGGGCCGCCCGGAGGACATTGCCCATGCGGTGGCGTACTTGGCTTCGCCGCAGGCCGGCTACATCACGGGCGCGGAGCTCCACGTCAATGGCGGCATGTTCATGAATTGAAGGCATTGAAGGACTGAAAAGGCTTTTGGGAAGCCCTGCGTGGGGCGCCGACCGGTTGGAGCCCGTCCGGGACCCCGGCCGCCGAGGGGCTTAGAGTAGGCACCCTGACGGTCGTAGAATCACGGGCTGTTTTGGAAAACCCTCTTGGAGGAGTCATGAGCGATATCGAAGCACGCGTCAAGAAGATCATTGCCGAGCAACTCGGCGTGGCGGAATCGGAGGTCACCAATGAAAAGTCCTTCGTCGCCGATCTGGGCGCCGATTCGCTGGACACCGTGGAACTGGTGATGGCCTTGGAAGACGAGTTCGGCATCGAGATTCCGGACGAGGAAGCCGAGAAGATCACCACCGTGCAACTCGCCATCGACTACGCTCTGAAGCACCAGAAGGCCTGATCGGCCCGAAGGGTTCCTGGTTCCGCATTCCCCCCTCCTCACATGACCCGTCGCCGCGTTGTCATCACCGGCCTGGGGCTCGTCACCCCCGTGGGCAACACGGTGGCCGAGTCCTGGAGCAACCTGGTTGCCGGCCAGTCCGGCATCGATACCATCACCCGGTTCGATGCCTCGAACTTCGCTTGTCGCTTTGCTGGCGAGGTCAAGGGCTTCAACATCGAGGACTATCTGCCGGCCAAGGAAGCTCGGCACATGGACACCTTCATCCATTACGGCTTGGCGGCTTCACTGCAGGCCGTGCGGGATGCGGGTTTGCCCACCGGCGATGCGCTGAGTGAGGAGATGGCCGAGCGCATCGGCTGCATGGTGGGTTCGGGCATTGGCGGCTTGCCCATGATCGAGGCCACTCAGCAAGAACTCAGCGAGCGTGGTCCGCGCCGCATCTCGCCGTTCTTCGTGCCGGCGTCGATCATCAACATGATCTCGGGCCATGTGTCGATCCAGTGCGGCTACAAAGGGCCGAACCTGGCCGTCGTCACCGCATGCACCACCGGTCTGCACTGCATCGGCCAAGCCGCTCGCCTCATCGAGTATGGCGATGCCGACGTGATGATTGCCGGCGGCGCCGAATCCACCGTCTCGCCCTTGGGCATCGGCGGCTTTGCCGCGGCACGCGCGCTGTCCACACGCAACGACGATCCCAAGACGGCCTCGCGTCCCTGGGACAAAGACCGCGACGGCTTCGTGCTGGGCGAGGGTGCCGGGGTGATGGTGCTCGAGGAATACGAGCACGCGAAAAAGCGTGGTGCAAAGATCTACGCCGAGCTGGCCGGCTTTGGCATGAGTGCCGACGCTTTCCACATGACCGCGCCCAACGTGGACGGCCCGCGCCGTTCGATGCAAGCGGCCATGCGCAATGCCGGCGTCAATCCCGATGAGGTGCACTACCTCAATGCGCACGGCACCTCCACGCCGCTGGGCGACGTGAACGAAACCAACGCCATCAAGCTGGCCTTTGGCGACCACGCCAAGGCTTTGGTGGTCAATTCCACCAAGTCGATGACCGGCCACTTGCTGGGTGGCGCCGGCGGGGTCGAATCGGTGTTCACGGCCCTGGCGGTGTACCACCAGGTGTCGCCGCCGACGATCAATATCTTCAACCAAGATCCCGAGTGCGATTTGGACTACTGCGCCAATACCGCCCGTGACATGAAGATCGAGGTGGCGCTGAAGAACAACTTCGGCTTCGGCGGCACCAATGGGACGCTGGTGTTCAAACGCGTCTGAACGCCGCGGCACAGGTTTGATGTCGGGCTCCATCCCATGCGCCAGCGTACCGCACCGCCGGTGACGGTGGTGGTCGTCCGTCACACCTGGTGGCGCGCCGCGGTGCTGGCGCTGGCGGGCGTCGGGTGGCTGGCCCTGGGGGCTTGGGCCGTCGCGCATCGGGGAGCCTGGGCCGTGGCGGCGCTGGGGCCTGCGCTGCTGCTGAGTCTGTGGGGGGTGCTGGGTCGCCACTGGCGCCGTCCGGGCTTCGTGCTGCGCTGGGACGGACAGTGTTGGCATTGGCGTGAGCCTGAACGCAGGCATGAATGCCGCGGACGCGCGACGGTGCGCATCGACCTGGGGGCGTGGATGTTGCTGCAGCTCGTGCCGCACCAGGGCCGCGGCACGGTGTGGCTGCCGCTGCAGCGCGCTGGCTTGGAGGCGCGCTGGCATGCCTTGCGCTGTGCGGTATATTCGCCCACTTGCGCCATGGACCCCTTGGCAGGACCCTCCTCGTCCACCGCATGACCGCCGACGCCGATGCTGTGCTGATTGAGCGCGTCAAGCGCGGCGACCAGAAGGCGTTCGACCTGCTGGTGATCAAGTACCAGCGCAAGATCGAGCGCCTCATCGCCCGGATGGTGCGCGACGCCGACCTGATCCAGGACATTGCCCAAGAGACCTTCATCCGGGCCTACCGGGCGTTGCCTCAGTTTCGCGGGGACAGCGCCTTCTACACCTGGCTGTACCGGATCGCCGTCAACACGGCCAAGAAAAGCCTGGCCGAGCTCAAACGGGACCCGCTGGTCACTGAAACGGCGCGGATGTCCGCCGACGAGGAGGACGAAACTTCCCGGGTGGAAAACGAACTAACCGACGGCGAAACTCCCGATGCCGTGCTGGCCAGCAAAGAGGTGGCCGCCACCGTGAACGCGGCCATCGAGGCGTTGTCCGAGGATTTGCGCCAGGCCATCACCTTGCGTGAGATCGAAGGGCTGAGCTATGAGGAAATCGCCGAGGTCATGAACTGCCCGATCGGCACGGTGCGATCGCGCATCTTCAGAGCGCGTGAGGCCATCGCGCAGCGCTTGCGTCCGCTGTTGGACACGCCCGATGGCAAACGTTGGTGATCAGGAGAGTGAGTGATGTCTGCGCAACGGATGGATCTTGCGGGCGACCAGGCGGCTTCTCGTGAACGCCTGTCGGCCTTGCTCGATGGGGAGGCCACTGCCTCGCAGTTCGATGAATGGCTGGCCTCGCACCACAGCGATCCCGAGCGACACCGCCAAGACTGTGAAGACTGGCACCTGTACCACCTGATCGGCGATGTGCTGCGCTCCGACGATTTGGCCGGCGGTTCGCGTGGCGACCTGTTTTTGCAAGGGGTGCGCCAACGCCTGCAGCGTGAGCCGGTGATCCTGGCGCCGGCTGCGACGCCCGACGCGGCCGCGCGTGCGCGCCGACGCTGGCGAACCCCCTTGGCCACGGCGGCGGGGGTGATGGCCGTCGCGGGGGCGCTGGTGGTGCTGTATGTGGGGGAGGTCGGCGGCGACGCGATGTGGCCCGCGCCCGGTATCGGCCTGCGGGCCCAATCCGCAGGCACCGAGGCGGCGGTGGCCGTCACGCCGGTGGCCGCGCCTGCGGCCGCACCGACGGCGGCGTCGGCCACGGAATTGCGGGTGGTGCATGGGGATCAGACCCTGATCCGTGACGCACGGCTGGACCAATACCTCGCGGCGCACAAGCAATTCGGTGCGGGCTCGGCGCTGGGGGCGGGGCCGTCTCTGTTCCTGCGCAATGCTGCCCACGAAGGACCCGGCCGTTGATTGTGAGGACGCGCATGCAGTTTTCCCGTTGGCTCGCCCCGTGGATGGGTGCGGGCTTGATGGCGTTGGCCGGCACGGGTCTGGCTCAAACGCCGCCGGTCGATCTCCCCTTGGACAAAGCCGAGGTGCGCGCTTGGCTGTTGCGCATCCACGAGGCGGCCCAGACCCGCAATTTCCAGGGCATCTTCGTGGTCAGCTCGGGCGGGCAGATGACCAGCGCACGCATTGCGCACTACTGGGAGGGCCACCAACAGTTCGAGCGCATCGACACCCTGGATGGCCAGCCGCGCCGCATCTTGCGGCACGACACCCTGGTGGCCACTTTGTGGCCCCAACAACGCACCGCGCTCATCGAGCAGCGGGAGATGGTGAACAAATTCCCGCGGCTGGTGGATGCCGACAGCGATCACATCCTCGACTATTACGACGTGCGCAAGAAGGGGCTGGACCGCGTGGCCGGCCATGAGGCGCGGCAGTTGTTGCTCCTGCCGCGAGATGCGATGCGCTATGGCTACCGTCTGTGGGCGGAGAAAGAGACCGGCTTGCTGCTGCGCGCCGACGTGATCAACCCGGCCGGAGAAGTGATCGAGTCCTCGGCGTTTTCGGAAGTGTCCATTGGCGTGCGCCCTCAACCGGAGAGCGTGACCCAGCCGCTCAAGCGCCTCAAAGGCTACCGCGTCGAGCGTCCGGTGATGACTCCCACTTTTTATGAGGACGAAGGCTGGGTGTACCGACGCATCGTGCCGGGGTTTCGTCACATCAGCTGCGTCAAGCGCAGTGCCAATGCGGTGGATGGGGCGGTTGCGGCCAGCCCCGCGGCCGACGGCGGTGAGCACGGCAGCATGCTTCAGACCATCTTCTCCGATGGTTTGGCCCATGTATCGATTTTCGTGGAACCCTATGACGCCGGTCGGCATCGCAAGGAGGTGCTGATGAGCATGGGGGCCACCCATACGCTCATGAGACGTCACGGGGCCTGGTGGGTGACTGCCGTGGGCGAGGTGCCAGTGGCCACGCTTCACGAGTTCGTCCGGGGCCTCGAACGCAAGAAGCCGCAGTGAACGATGGCGCGCCGCGCCGTCGTTCGGAATGCGGAACCCGTGTTGAGGTGAGAAATGAAAACAGCAATGCACCTGGGCACGATCGTGCCCTCGATGTCTCGACGTGCGCTGGCCGCTTTGATGGCCTTGGCAGTCGCTTGGATCCTGGCCGTGGCATCGCTGCCGGCACGAGCGCAGGCAGCGACGTTGCCGGACTTCGCCGATCTGGCCGAGCAGGTGGGGCCCTCGGTGGTCAACATCCGTACCACCGAGCGGGCGCGGATGGCCGGTCCGCAAATGGATGAGGAGATGCAGGAATTCTTCCGGCGTTTCTTCGGCGTGCCGCTGCCAGGCACCCCAGCGCCACGAGGCGGCCAGCGTCAGGGGCAGCCGGAGGAGGTGCCTCGTGGCGTGGGCTCCGGTTTCGTGATCAGCTCCGACGGCTACGTGATGACCAATGCCCATGTGGTCGAGGGCGCCGACGAGGTCTACGTGACCCTCACCGACAAGCGCGAGTTCAAGGCGCGCATCATCGGCAGCGACCGTCGCACCGACGTGGCCGTCGTCAAGATCGATGCCACTGGCTTGCCGGCCGTGCGCATCGGCGACGTCAACCGCTTGCGCGTGGGCGAGTGGGTGATGGCCATCGGCTCGCCCTTTGGTCTGGAGAACACGGTCACCGCCGGCATCGTCAGCGCCAAGGCGCGCGATACCGGCGACTACCTGCCCTTCATTCAGACCGATGTGGCCATCAACCCGGGCAATTCGGGGGGGCCGCTGATCAACCTGCGTGGCGAGGTGGTGGGCATCAACTCGCAGATCTACAGCCGCTCGGGCGGCTTCATGGGCATTTCGTTCGCGATCCCGATCGACGAGGCCATGCGCGTGGCCGATCAACTGCGCACCACGGGCCGCGTGATCCGGGGGCGCATCGGTGTGCAGATCGATCAGATCACCAAGGACGTGGCCGAGTCCATCGGACTGGGCAAGCCCATGGGCGCATTGGTGCGCAGCGTGGAGCCCAATGGTCCGGCGGCCAAGGCCGGCATCGAGGCAGGAGACATCATCACGCGCTTCGATGGCCGCGTGATCGACAAGGCCGGCGAGCTGCCGCGCATCGTGGGCAATACCAAGCCAGGCGCCAAGGTCACTGTCCAGGTCTTCCGTCGTGGCAGCTATCGGGATCTGAACGTGGTGGTCGGTGAATTCGAGCCCGACCCGCCGCGCCGTGTGGCCAGCAATGAACCTCGCAGCACGCCGGGCAGTGGGGTTGCATCCAGCGTGGGCCTGACCGTGGCCAATCTCACCGAGGCTCAGAAGTCGGCGCTGGGCGTCAAGGGCGGGGTGCGCGTGGAGTCGGTCGATGGACCCGCGGCCCGTGCCGGCCTGCGTGAAGGCGACATCATCCTGGCCATTGCCAACACCGAGATTGCCGACGTGCGCCAGTTCGAGGCGGTGCTGGCCAAGCTCGACAAAGGACGCCCGTTCAACGTGTTTTTCCGTCGCGGGGAATGGGCCCATTACACGATGATTCGACCCTCGCGCTGAGGTCCGGCGCGGGATGAGCGCAGCCACCCGGCATCCGACTAGGGTGTCGGGTTTTTTCGCATCGCGAGAGTCAGGCGGGGGAAATCCCGCACGCCGGCCGGCCTTCGGGTGTTGATAAGTCACCGTTCAAGAATGTGAGCGTGGGCTCACGAGCTCCGATCCGGGCCGGATTGTGGCGCCGCTTCGGTAGAATCCGGGGTGGTTCGACGCGCTTTCGATGCAGCTGCGGAAGGATCCCCGGGGCGGCCTGGACTATCCCCAAGTCATCCACAAGAGATTGTGGATATCTTGTTGATATCTTGCCTGTTGGTGGCGTGCAACGCGCGGCAAGCCACGGCTGGCGCGGTTTCCAAGGGGGTGGATTTGGCTACAATGAAAGCCCAACAAAGCAGTTGCCAAGCCTTTTGTTGGAAGGCGCGTCGCCGATTCGACGCGCCTTTTTTTTGTTGTCCCTCCCGCGGTCCCCTGAGGCATCGTGGCTCGTTGGCGGGCCGGTGGGCCGCGAGGTCGCAACGCACACCTTCGGTTTCATGAAGCACATCCGCAACTTCTCCATCATCGCCCACATCGACCACGGCAAGTCCACCCTGGCCGATCGCATCATCCAGCGCTGCGGAGGCTTGAGCGAGCGCGAGATGGAGGCGCAGGTGCTGGACTCGATGGACATCGAGAAAGAGCGGGGCATCACGATCAAGGCGCAGACGGCCGCCTTGCAGTACACCGCCCGAGACGGTCAGGTCTACACGCTCAACCTGATCGACACGCCCGGGCATGTCGATTTCTCATACGAGGTGAGTCGCTCGTTGTCGGCCTGCGAAGGGGCCTTGCTGGTGGTGGACGCCAGCCAGGGCGTGGAAGCGCAGACAGTGGCCAATTGCTACACCGCGCTGGATCTGGGCGTGGAGGTGATCCCGGTCCTCAACAAGATGGACCTGCCCCAGGCCGACCCCGAGCGTGCCAAGGCCGAAATCGAGGATGTCATCGGCATCGACGCTTCGCAGGCCATTCCCTGTTCGGCCAAGACCGGCATGGGGGTGGATGAGATTCTGGAGGCGGTGGTCACCCGCATGCCGCCGCCCAAGGGGCAGCCCGATGGTCCCTTGCGGGCCATGATCATCGATGCCTGGTTCGACAATTACGTCGGCGTGGTGATGCTGGTGCGGGTGGTCGATGGCAGCTTGAAGAAGGGCGAGCGCGTGCGCCTCATGGCCACGAATGCCGTCTACCCGGTCGAGCACTTGGGTGTGTTCACGCCCAAGTCGGTGGATCGCTCCGAGCTCAACGCTGGCGAGGTGGGGTTCGTCATTTGCGGGATCAAGGAGCTGGCCGCTGCCAAGGTGGGTGACACCCTCACGGTGGAGAAGAAGCTGCCCAACAATGCCGGCCCGGCCACCGAGCCGCTGCCTGGCTTCAAGGAGATCCAGCCGCAGGTCTTCGCGGGCCTGTACCCCAGCGAGTCCAGCGAGTACGACCAGTTGCGCGATGCGCTGGAGAAGCTCAAGCTCAACGACAGTTCGCTGCGTTTCGAGCCCGAGGTGTCGCAGGCCCTGGGTTTTGGCTTTCGCTGCGGCTTTCTGGGCTTGCTGCACATGGAGATCGTGCAGGAGCGGCTGGAGCGCGAATTCGACCAGGATCTGGTGACCACCGCGCCCAGCGTGGTCTACCAGGTCGAGCTCAACGATGGCACGGTCATCGAGGTCGAGAACCCGTCGAAGATGCCCGATCCAGGCCGCATCCGCGAAATCCGCGAGCCCATCGTCACGGTGCATCTGTACATGCCCCAAGACTATGTGGGCCCGGTGATGACGCTGTGCAATCAAAAGCGCGGTGTGCAACTCAACATGGCCTATCACGGCCGTCAGGTCATGCTGACGTACGACATGCCGTTGGCCGAGATCGTGCTCGACTTCTTCGACAAACTCAAATCCATCTCTCGCGGCTATGCCTCGATGGACTATGAGTTCAAGGAGTACCGTGCCTCCGACGTGGTCAAGGTGGACTTGTTGATCAATGGCGACCGGGTGGATGCGCTGTCCATCATCGTGCACCGCTCGCAGGCCCAGGCGCGTGGCCGTGCGGTGGCGGCCAAGATGCGCGAGCAGATCCCGCGCCAGATGTACGACGTGGCCATCCAGGCGGCCATCGGCAGCACGATCATCGCGCGCGAGAACATCAAGGCGCTGCGCAAGAACGTGCTGGCAAAATGCTACGGGGGTGACATCACCCGCAAGCGCAAGCTGCTGGAGAAGCAAAAGGCCGGCAAGAAGCGCATGAAGCAAATCGGCACGGTCGAGGTGCCGCAGCAAGCCTTCCTGGCCATCCTCCAGGTCGATGATTGAACACAAACGCTGGGAGAGTCCCTTGTCGCTGCTCACTGCAGTCCTGTACGCCTGTCTGGCCGTCTACCTCGGTGGTTGGTATGTCGGTCAATGGCACGGCAATTTCTCGCTCGTGCTTTTCCTGCTGACCGCCGTGACGCTGCTGTATTGGCTGGCCGAGCGCTTTCACTTCAAGCCGCAGCGCGAGCGTGCGGCCGCCCGCTTGGTCGAGCAGGCGGCCCAGCGCCGCAACGCGCTGGCCGAGCAGGGCATCGTGCAGGTCGACGGCGACGTCGAGCAGGCGCGCCAGAAGCTGCTGATGCAGCCTTGGTGGCTGGACTGGACGGCCGGGCTGTTTCCCGTGATCTGTGTGGTGTTCTTGGTGCGCTCTTTCTTGTTCGAGCCGTTCAAGATCCCCTCCGGCTCGATGGTGCCCACGCTGCTGGTGGGTGACCTCATCCTGGTCAACAAGTATCACTACGGCGTGCGCTTGCCGGTGATCAACACCAAGATCATCGACAACCACAAACCGCAGCGTGGGGATGTGATCGTCTTCCGCTATCCGATGGACACGCGCATCGACTACATCAAGCGTGTGGTGGGGGTGCCCGGCGACGAGGTGGCCTACCTGAACAAGCGACTGAGCATCAACGGTCAGCCCGTGCCAATGCAGCCGCTGGGCGAGTATTACGACGAAGACAGCCGCCGCTATGCCCAGCTCTACAGCGAGAAGCTCGGCGACGTGGAGCACCAGGTGCTGCTGCAAAAGGATGTGCCGCCGTTCATGCTGGCCGTCGACAGCTTTCCCTTCCGTGACCATTGCCGCTACAACGCCGAAGGCGTGGTCTGCAAGGTGCCCGAGGGCCACTATTTCATGATGGGCGACAACCGCGACAATTCGCAGGATTCGCGGTATTGGGGTTTCGTGCCCGAGGCCAACATCGTCGGCAAGGCCTTTTTGATCTGGATGAATTTCGGTAACCTCAGCCGCGTGGGCACCTTCTTCCAGTGAGCCGCCCGGTCTTTCGGAATACCGTCATCACCACGAGGAGCAGCTCGATGATCCCTATCCTGCGGTACCCGCAGCGCGGCGTGACCCTGATCGGTCTGTTGTTCTGGGCCGTTGTGATCGGCTTCGTCGCCCTGGTGGCCATGCGGGTGTTCCCGACGCTCAACGAGTACTGGACCATCCAGCGCACCGTCAACAAGGTGGCTCAGGAAGGGGGCACCACGGTGCCGGAAATCCGGGCCGCTTTCGATCGCCAGAAGCAAATCGAGTATTCCATCACCTCGATCTCCGGGGCAGATTTGGACATCACGAAGGTCAACGACAAAATCGTTGTCAGCTTTGCCTACGACAAGGAGATCGAGCTGATCGAGCCGGTCTACCTGCTCATCAAATACCGCGGCCGCTCGCGATGAGGTGCGCCCGAGCCTTGTCCGTCAGCCTGTGAGCCAGACCCTGGAAGCTTTGCAGCGGCGCCTGGGGCACCGCTTTGCCAATCCGGCGCTGCTGCGCGCGGCACTGACGCACCGCAGCTTCGGGGCCGATCACAACGAGCGGCTGGAGTTTCTGGGCGATGCAGTGTTGGGGCTGGCCGTCTCCAGCCTGCTCTATGAGCGCCTGGGCCGCAGTGACGAAGGCGATTTGTCGCGGGTGCGTGCGCATTTGGTGCGTCAAGATTCCTTGTACCGCTTGGCTTTGAGCCTGCAACTGCCCGACTGCCTGCGCTTGAGCGAGGGCGAAGCTCGCAGCGGGGGCGCCCGGCGGCCGTCCATCCTGGCCGATGCGCTGGAAGCCCTGGTCGGGGCGGTCTACCTGGATGCCGGCTTCGAGTCGGCCCAGGCCGTGGTGCGCCGACTGTTCGAGCCGGTGCTGTCCCAAGACGACCTGCAGGCCTCGGCCAAGGACCCCAAAACCGAATTGCAGGAATGGCTGCAGGCGCGGCGTCTGCCGGTGCCCACCTATGCCATCGTGGAAACCCGGGGGCAGGCGCATCGCCAGGAATTTGTCGTACGCTGCACGGTGGCGGCGCTGCAGGTGGAGCGTTTGGGCGAGGGCACCTCGCGGCGTGCCGCCGAACAGCAGGCCGCCGAGGCCGTGCTGGCCTATTTGAAGTCCTCGCATTCCTGAGGGGCCTTTTTTTCGGCGGTGCGTCCGCCCTGATGTGTCGTGAACCTCGAAGACCTCAACCAGCCTCCTGCCGAACCCAGCCGCGGTCAACGCTGCGGTCTGGTGGCCATCGTCGGCCGCCCCAATGTAGGCAAGTCCACGCTGCTCAATGCCCTGGTGGGCCAGAAGGTGAGCATCACCTCACGCAAGGCTCAGACCACGCGGCACCGCATCACGGGCATCCGCACGGTGGGCGATACCCAATACATCTTCGTCGATACGCCGGGCTTCCAGACGCGCCACAGCAATGCCCTGAACCGTACCCTCAATCGCACGGTGCTGTCGTCGGTGGCCGATGTCGATGTGGTGCTGTTCGTGGTCGAAGCCGGCCGCTATGGCATGGACGACGCCAAGGTGCTGGCCTTGTTGCCCGAGCGCAAGCCGGTCTTTCTGGTGGCCAACAAGCTGGACAAGGTGGTGCGTCGCTCGGAACTGGCCCCGTGGCTCAAAGGCATGCAGGAGCGCCATCCCTTTGCGGAGTTCGTGCCCTTGTCGGCCAAGCGGCCTGAGGACGCGCGGCGATTGCTCGACATCGTGCGGCCTTATCTGCCCGAACAGCCCTGGTGGTACGACGAGGATGCGCTCACCGATCGCAGCGAGCGTTTCCTGGCCGGTGAGATCATTCGCGAGAAGCTCTTTCGCCTCACCGGGGACGAGCTGCCGTATTCCTCGACCGTGGTGGTCGACAAGTTCGAAGAGGAAGGCCGTTTGCGGCGCATTGCGGCCACCATCATCGTCGAGCGCGAGGCTCACAAGGGCATGGTCATCGGCGAGGGCGGCGAGCGGCTCAAGCGCATTGGCACCGAAGCACGGCAGGAGCTGGAAAAGCTCTTGGACGCCAAGGTCTTCCTCGAACTGTGGGTGAAGGTGCGCTCGGGTTGGGCCGACGACGAGGAGCGGCTGCGCTCCTACGGCTACGAATAGGCTGCTCGTCGTACACCATGGCCAGACGCAACTCCGGCGGCCGGCGGCATGCGCACCGCGTGGCGGGCGAGCCCGCCTATGTGCTGCATCACTACGATTGGAGTGAGTCCAGCCTGATCCTGGACCTGTTCACCCGCCATCACGGACGCGTGGTGGTGGTGGCCAAAGGGGCCAAGCGGCCTTATTCGCAACTGCGCCCGGTGTTGTTGCCGTTTCAGCGCTTGCTGGTGAGCTACAGCAGTCGGGATGAGGATGGGGCGGAGGTCCACACCTTGAAAGCCGCCGACTGGGCCGGGGGTTTGCCAATGCCCACTGGTGCGGCCTTGCTCACCGGCTTTTACCTCAATGAGCTGCTGATGAAGCTGCTGGCCCGCTCGGATGCTCACCCGCGTTTGTTCGATCACTATGCGGCCACCTTGCCGGCCCTGACCGGGGCGGAGGATGTCGGTGTGCAGGCCGCTTTGCGGGCGTTCGAACTGGCGCTGCTGCGGGAGATTGGCGTGCTGCCCGAGCTGCATACCGAGACTTTGACTCAGCTGCCCGTGCAGGATGAGGTTCGCTACGGCTTGGATGCCGAGGCTGGGGTGCATGCGCTCGCCCCTGGCGAGGTGGGTTTGCGCGGGGCCTGGCTGCGCGAGGCTCAGCGGGCGTTGGCGCTGTCCGACGGGCCGCATGGGCTGGCCGCCGTGCAACAGGCGTGCCGCCTGGCCTTGCCCGAGCTCAAGTCGGCGCTGCGCGGCTTGCTTCACTATCATCTGGGCACGCCCATGCTGCGCACCCGCCAGCTCTTGATGGAACTCCAGCAACCATGATTTTTTCCGGCACCTCCTCTGCGCCTTTGCTCGGCGTGAACATCGACCACGTGGCCACCTTGCGCAATGCCCGTGGAGGGCGCTTTCCAGACCCCGTGGCTGCCGCCGAGCTGGCGGTGCACGCCGGAGCGGACATCATCACCTTCCATCTGCGTGAAGACCGGCGACACATCCGCGACGAGGACGTGCACCGACTCAAAGCGACCTTGCACGTGCCGCTCAATTTCGAGGCGGCCGTCACCGACGAGATGCTGGGCCTGATCGAACAGGTGCGCCCGCAGCATGTCTGCCTGGTGCCCGAGCGCCGTCAAGAGCTCACCACCGAAGGGGGGTTGGACGTGCTGGGACAGTTCGGCCGTGTGCAAGAGGCCTGCGCGCGTCTGGCGGCCGCGGGTTGCCGCGTCTCGCTGTTCATCGGACCGGATCCGGCGCAGATCGAGGCCAGTGCCCGCGCCGGTGCGCCTTGCATCGAGATCCATACCGGTACCTATGCCGAGGCCTGGTGGGCCCAGGACCGGCCGGCCATGCAGGCGGAATTGGAGCGCATCCGGCAGGCCCTGCGGCTGGGCTGCTCGCTGGGCCTGCGGACCCACGCCGGCCATGGTCTGGCCGTGTGGGATCGCCCGCCGCCGCATCCGGGGCCCAGCAGCACCGCGGCGATCGCGGCCCTGCCCGAAGTGGCCGAGCTGCACATCGGCCATGCGCTGATTGGCCATGCGGTGTTCGTGGGCCTGCGTCAAGCGATCGCGGACTTCAAGGCCGAAGCGGTGCGGGCGAGGCAAGGCGCGTGATCTACGGCATCGGCACCGACATCTGCGACATCCGCCGCATCGAGGCGGCCTGGCAGCGCCATGGTGAGCGCTTTGCGCTCAGGGTGCTGGGCCCGCATGAGATCGAGGTGTTTCGCCGGCGCCGTGCCAAGCTGTCGGCGCGCGGCCTGCGCTATTTGGCCACGCGGTTTTCGGCCAAGGAAGCCTTCTCCAAAGCCGTCGGCCTGGGGCTGCGCTGGCCAATGACCTGGCGGGCGTGCGAAATCGTCAACGCATCGAGCGGCAAGCCCGAGATTCGCTTGCATGGGGAGCTGGCGGCCTGGTTCGAGGCCCGTCATTTGCGCGCCCATGTGAGCCTGAGCGATGAAACCGACTATGCCGCCAGCTTCGTGGTGGTGGAAACGAAGGAGTGACATGAGCCTGCTGCCCGAGCATGCCCCGGTGGTTCTCGACATCGCCGGCACCACGCTGGATGCGGACGACCGCCGCCGCCTGCAGCACCCGTTGACGGGCGGCCTGATTTTGTTTGCGCGCAACTGGGCCGACCGCCGCCAGCTTGTCGAGCTGACGGCGGAGGTGAAATCGCTGCGCCCGGACGTGTTGATCTGCGTGGACCATGAAGGCGGGCGTGTGCAGCGCTTCCGCACCGATGGCTTCACCCACCTGCCGCCGATGCGCCGCCTGGGCGAGCTGTGGATGGAGGATGCCCTGCGCGCCACCGAGGCGGCCACGGCCTGCGGCTATGTGCTGGCCTCGGAGCTGCGCGCCTGTGGGGTGGACTTCAGCTTCACGCCGGTGCTCGATCTCGACCATGGCCCCAGCGGCGTGATCGGCGACCGCTCGTTCCACCGCGATGCCCGCGTGGTGACGCTGTTGGCCAAGAGCTTGATGCATGGCCTGTTGCTGGCAGGAATGCAGTCGTGCGGCAAGCACTTCCCCGGCCATGGCTATGTGGCGGCCGATTCGCATGTGGACATTCCCGTGGATCGCCGCTCGCTCAAAGCCATCTTGGCCGAGGATGCGAAGCCTTATGAATGGCTGAGCACGGCGCTGACTGCGGTGATGCCAGCCCATGTGATCTACCCCAAGGTCGATGCCTTGCCGGCGGGCTTCTCGCGCCGTTGGCTGCAAGACATCCTGCGCGGTCGACTGGGCTTTACCGGAGCGATTTTCAGCGATGACCTGAGCATGCGTGGGGCCAGCGTGATGGGAGATGCCGTGCAGGGGGCCGTGGCCGCTTTGCAGGCCGGCTGCGACTTGGTGTTGTTGTGCAACCAGTCGGTGGTGGACGGTGGGGCGACGCTGGACGCCCTGCTGGACGGCCTGTGGGAGGCCCGTGAGCACGGCCGCTGGCAGCCCAGCGCCGACAGCGAGGCGCGACGCTTGGATCTGCTGCCCCAGGACGCGCCGCGCGCCTGGGACGAGCTGATGCATCATGCCCCTTATCAGCAGGCGCTGGCGCGCCTGCCCTGAGCGCCTCACTGCTGCTGTTGCTGCTGCTGGGCCTGGACGGCCTCGAAGGGCAGGGTGAACTGGGCGAGGTCTTTGCGCGTCTCGACCAGCACCAGCGGGCCGTCGTCCAGCATCACGACGGGCTTGCGTTGGCGCGGCACGTGGATGGGCGAAGGCGTGTTGGCGATCAACTCCTGGGCGGCACGCACTTTGTCCGCATCGGAATGCACCCACTCCAGACCCGCGGAGGCGGCCAGCTGCTGGAGGCTGGAGACGGGCAGCTCGTAAGGCGGCACCACGGGCGAGGGACGCGGGCCGCTGGGCGTCTGCGCGGCGGGGGCGATCACGTCCTCACCAGGTGCGGCTTCGGTCACCTCGGACGCCGAGCCTTCGGCGGCCGACGCGTCGGCGGACGACGGCTCACCGCCGTCTTGCGGACGGCGCTCGCGGCGGAAGCGGTCACGCCCGCGGCCTCGACGGCTTTCGCCTTCAGGCGCCTGGGCGTGGTGGGCCTGCTCGGATGATGCGTCCGATCGCGTCGGCTCGGGGGCAGCCTCAGGCTCGACCACGGCTTCGGCGCTCAGGCCGTCGGGGGCGGCGGCCAGCGTGTCGCTGGCGGCCTCGCGCTCACCCCGGCGGCCCCGGCCGTTGCGGCGGCGGCGACGGCCGGGTTCGCGGCTGCCTTCGGCCGGGGTGTCGCCCGGGAGCTGAGGCACGGTGTCGACGAAGGCCGTGTCCGCGACCGCGTCTGCCGTGGCGGCGGCTTCACGTTCGGGAGGGGCGGACGCCGGGCGACGCGACTCCTGCGGCCGTGCGTCGCTGCGCGGCTCGCCCCGGGGGTCGCTGCCACGCGCCCCGCGCGCCGCGGTGCTGTCGGTCGCGTCGCTGCGTGCTTCGCCAGGGCGTCCGCCGCGCCCCTCGCCGCGGTTCGCACGCCCTTCGCGGCGGTTGTCGGCACGTGCTTCGGCACGCTCGCTGCGGTCGCCCCCACGGGCTGCGCGGCGGCCTTCGCCACGGCGTGGCTCCTGTCGATCGGATTGGGGGCCCTTGGCCGCTGGCTGCGCCGGGGCAGGGGCGGCCGCAGGGGCTGCGGCCGGCTCGGAGCGGCCGGCAAACAGCTTTTTCAGCCAGCCGAAGAATCCGCCGCTGGCGGGCTGCGGCGAGGCCACGGGCGGGGGGGCCGCTGGGGCAGGCGCCGCGGCCGCCGGTGCCGGCTTGGGCGCGGCCACCGGGGCCGGGGTTTCGGGCAGGATGCCTTTGATCACCGGTTCCTGCTTGGATCGCCCTTTCTCGTTGGCGTCGCGACGACGGGTGATGCCCACCTCGTCGTCGGGTTCCTCGATCATGGTGTAGCTGGCCTGCAGGTTCTCCAGCCGGGGGTCGTCGTGGCGCAGGCGCTCGAGCTTGTAGTTGGGGGTCTCGAGGTGCTTGTTGGGCACCAGGATGACGGTGACGCGTTGCTTGAGTTCGATCTTGGTGATCTCGGTGCGCTTTTCGTTGAGCAAGAAGCTGGTGACTTCCACCGGCACTTGCACGTGCACCGCCGCGGTGTTTTCCTTCATCGCCTCTTCCTGCACCATGCGCAGGATTTGCAAGGCGGAGGATTCGGTATCGCGGATATGGCCCGTTCCGTTGCAACGCGGGCAGGTGATGTGGCTGCCTTCGCTCAAGGCCGGGCGCAGGCGCTGGCGCGACAGTTCGAGCAGGCCGAACTTGCTGATCGTGCCCAGCTGCACGCGCGCGCGGTCAGGACGCACGGCATCGCGCAGGCGCTGTTCGACCTCGCGGCGGTTCTTGGACTCCTCCATGTCGATGAAGTCCACGACGATCAATCCGCCCAGGTCGCGCAAGCGCATCTGGCGGGCGATTTCATCGGCCGCTTCGAGGTTGGTGCGGGTGGCGGTTTCTTCGATGTCGCTGCCACGGGTGGCGCGGGCCGAGTTGACGTCGATGGACACCAGGGCCTCGGTGTGATCGATCACGATGGCCCCGCCCGAGGGCAGCGTCACGGTGCGTGAGAAGGCCGTTTCGATTTGGTGCTCGATCTGGAAGCGGCTGAACAGCGGGGCGTCGTCACGGTAGCGTTTCACGCGGTGCGCCATCTCGGGCATCACGTGATTCATGAACTGGTGAGCCTGCTCGTAGATGTCATCGGTGTCGATCAGGATCTCGCCGATGTCCGGGGTGAAGTAGTCGCGGATGGCCCGGATGACGAGCGAGGATTCCTGATAGATCAGGAAGGCGCCCTTGCCGGCTTTGGCCGCCTCGTCGATGGCGGACCACAGCTTGAGCATGTAGTTGAGGTCCCACTGCAGCTCGGCCACGCTGCGGCCGATGCCGGCGGTGCGGGCGATCAGGCTCATGCCTTTGGGGTATTCGAGCTGGTCCAGCGCCTCTTTGAGTTCTTCGCGGTCTTCGCCCTCGATGCGGCGCGAGACGCCACCTCCGCGCGGATTGTTGGGCATGAGCACCAGGTAGCGCCCGGCCAGCGAGATGAAGGTGGTCAGTGCCGCTCCTTTGTTGCCGCGCTCTTCCTTCTCCACCTGGACCAGCAGTTCCTGGCCTTCTTTGATGACGTCGGCGATCTTGGCGTTGCGCACGTCGACGCCTTCTTTGAAGTACTGGCGCGAGATTTCCTTGAAGGGCAGGAAGCCGTGACGGTCTTCGCCGTAATCGACGAAGCAGGCCTCCAGCGAGGGCTCCACGCGGGTGACGACGGCCTTGTAGATGTTGCCTTTGCGTTGTTCGCGACCTTCGATCTCGGTCTCGAAATCGAGCAGCTTCTGGCCATCGACGATGGCCAAGCGACGCTCTTCCTGCTGCGTCGCGTTGATCAGCATGCGCTTCATGTGCACTCCTTCGCCTGAGCGGGCCCCTCAGGGGGCCAGCGCAAGCACTACCACATACCGCCGTCGGCTCGACGACCGGGGCGGCTCAACGATGCACGAGGAACGCAATCAGGAACCGGAAGGAATCGCCCTGGACGGCCGGCACGACGGAGCTTCCGTCGGTCAGCCGCGTTGGCGCGTGCGAGGAGTGAACGGAATTGCGGACCGTGGGCGCCGCAGCGCCCTTGCGCTGGCTGGGCCGGATGCCTTCTCGCCGCCAAGCCGCCGAGCCCGCCGGCCCAAGCACAGGGCCGCCGAATGGCCGCAGCGCTGCGGCGGCGGGGGAAGGAGGTCGGAAGGCAGGGTCCGCATGGGATCACTGAACGCAAGGCTGCAGGCGGATGCTTCCGAGACCGGGGCGCCTCGGGAGGGCGCGGACGGTTTCGCCAGCAATGCCGGCCTGCGGCCGGAAAACCTTGTTGTTGGGTTCTTGTGTGCGTTGGCTCTGACGCAGGCCGTGGATTCTGCCGTCGGCTCACCTTGGGAGACGACCCGCAGCCACGCGCCTGCGCTGCATCAACTCTTGTGGCCGCCCCCCACTCCCCCACGGACTCAGGCACGGTGAGCGTGGGCAGCCGACCCGTTGGCGCTGGGTGTTCGAGAGCCCTCAGACCACCCCCGCCGGGGCGGGAAGGGTAAACTCTTGCAAATCAAACACTTACAACGCAAACGTGGTGCAACAGATTATAGGGGCGAAACCGCCGGCTGCGCGCAGCGGTGTGGAGCCACAGCCCGCGGTGCGCCATGTCGTGATCGATGAAGCCTCGGCCGGCCAGCGTCTGGACAATTTTCTGGCCAAAACGCTCAAAGGGGTACCCAAGTCGCTCATCTATCGCATCGTGCGCAGCGGCGAGGTGCGCGTGAACAAGGCCCGGGCGGCAGCCGACACTCGCCTGGCCTTGGGCGACGAGGTGCGTGTGCCGCCGGTGCGTCTGGCGGCAAGAAGTGAGTCCGTGCTTACGCCGGCGCGTGAGTTTCCGGTCGTGTACGAAGACGAACATCTCCTCGTCGTGGACAAGCCCGCTGGGGTGGCCGTGCATGGTGGCAGTGGGGTGAGCTTTGGCGTGATCGAGCAGCTGCGCCGTGCGCGGCCGCAGGCGCGGATGTTGGAGTTGGTGCATCGCCTGGACAAAGAGACCTCCGGCCTGCTGCTCATCGCCAAGAAACGCAGCGCACTGACGGCCTTGCAGGACCAGTTTCGCAGCCGGGAGACCGGCAAGACCTATGCCGCCTTGGTCGTCGGGGCTTGGCCAGCGCACAAAAAGCGGATCGACGTTGCGCTGCACAAATATCTCACGCCCGAGGGCGAACGGCGGGTGCGCGCGGTGGCCCCCGGCGCCGAGGAGGGGCGGCGCTCGATCAGTCTGGTCAAAGTGGTGCAGGCCTTTGCTGGCTACACCTTGCTCGATGTGAGCATCAAGACCGGTCGGACTCACCAGATCCGTGTGCATCTGGCCCATGAGGGGCATCCCATTCTGGGTGACGACAAGTACGGCGACTTTGCCTTGAATCGCGCCTGGGCGCGGGGGCAGATCGTGGCGGGCCACCGGTTCGATCGCATGTTCCTGCACGCGCGGCGCTTGCGTTTCGAGCATCCGGCCAGTGGCCAGACCCTGGACCTGGAGTCGCCCCTGCCGCCTGCGTGCGCCCAATTGCTCCACCACTTATGAGCCTGCGACCCCGCCAGTTCGACCTGATCGTCTTCGATTGGGACGGCACCTTGTTCGATTCCACCGCGCTGATCGTGCGCTGCATCCAGGCGGCATGCGCCGACCTGGGGCTGCCCGTCCCTGGGGAGCGGGAGGCGGCTTATGTGATCGGCCTGGGCTTGCATGATGCGTTGCAGCGGGTCGCACCGGGCTTGCCGGTGCAGCGCTATGCCGAGCTGGGGCAGCGCTATCGACACCACTATTTCGCGCAGCAGCACGAACTGGTGCTGTTCGAGGGCAGCTTGGCGATGTTGCACGCGCTCAAGCGTCGCCACCACTGGCTGGCCGTGGCCACGGGCAAGTCGCGTCGCGGGCTGGACGAGGCGCTGCGCCATGCGCAGCTCCAAGGCGTTTTCGACGGCACGCGCACGGCCGATGAAACCGCCTCCAAGCCCCACCCGCGCATGCTGCTGGAACTGATGCGTGAGTTCGGCGTGGAGCCCGAGCGCACGTTGATGATCGGCGACACGGTGCACGACATGCAGCTGGCGGCCAATGCGGGTGCGGTGGGCGTGGCGGTGACGTACGGGGCTCATGATGCGGCGGCCTTGCGCGAGTGGTCCCCGCGCTTCGTGGCCGACTCGGTGGGTGAGCTGCACCATTGGCTGGAGGCTCATGCATGAACCCGGGGATCGAACTGTGCGATTCACAAACGCTGACCGAGCGCGGCAAGGCGGTGCTGTTCGAGGTGCGCCTGTGGAACGAGCCGGTGCGGGCTTTTGCGCTACGCTTCGAGGGTCGTGCGGTTGCCTATGTGAACCGTTGCGCCCATGTGCCGGCCGAGATGGACTGGCAGCCTGGGGAATTTCTCGACGACAGCCGCGAATGGATCATTTGTTCCATCCACGGTGCCGTCTATGACCCGCGCACCGGGGAATGCGTTGCTGGACCTTGCGCCCGCGCGCGCCTGATCGAGGTGCCGGTGGGCGAACACGAGGGCAAGGTCTATTGGTATCCCAGTGACGACGTGCAACCGGTGTCGGACGGCTGATGCACTTTGCGCCCCTCCGAACGACGACGAATCTTCTTTTCGACAGGATGTCATGGAACCCGAGACCTCTCTTTCCACCCCCACCGCGTCCCGCGGGGATGATGCGATTGCCCGGCTGGCCCAAGCCTATCTCCAGGATCGGCGGCGCGAGCGGCGTTGGCGTCTTTTTTTCCGCCTGGCCTGGCTGTTGCTCGCCGTCTCGGCGCTGGTGCTGGTGTATCGGCAAGGCGTGCAAGCCACGGCCCCCAGTGCGCCGCATACCGCGCTGATCGATGTGCGCGGGGAAATTGCCGCCGATGCGCCGGCCAGCGCAGAGAACCTGATCGGCGCCCTGCGCAATGCTTTCGAAGACAGCGGCGCGCAGGCGGTGGTGTTGCGCATCAACTCGCCTGGGGGCAGTCCGGTGCAGGCCGGCTTGATCAATGACGAGATCGAACGGCTGCGGCAGTTGCATGGCAAGCCGGTCTATGCGGTGTGCGAGGAAATGTGTGCGTCGGCGGCCTTCTACATCGCGGTGGCTGCCGATGAGGTGTTCGTGGACAAGGCCTCGCTGGTGGGCTCCATCGGGGTGCTGATGGATGGTTTCGGCTTCACTGGCTTGATGGACAAGCTGGGCGTCGAGCGCCGGCTGCTGACGGCCGGTGAGCACAAGGGCTTCCTGGACCCGTTCTCGCCACAAACCGACAAGCACCGGGCCTATGCCCAGGCTTTGCTCGATCAGATCCACCAACAGTTCATCGCCGAGGTGCGTGAAGGCCGGGGGGAGCGTTTGCGCGACCAGGCCGAGGTGTTCTCGGGACTGGTGTGGAGCGGCCAGCAGGCCATCGACCTGGGCCTGGCCGACCACTTGGGCAGCCTGGACTATGTGGCTCGCGAGGTGGTCAAGGCCGAAGAGATCATCGACTACACGCCGCGCGAAAACGTGGCCGAACGCCTGGCCAAGCGTTTCGGTGCGGCCGTGGGCGAGGGCATGGTGGCGGCTCTACGCGGCCTTGGCGGCTTGCGCTGATCCCCCCGGCTTCAGGCCTGGAGCAAGCCTTTGCGTTCGATGAAATCGATGACGCGGTCCAGACCTTCATGGGTCTTGAGATTGGTCATCACCCAGGGGCGGTGGGGCCGCATGCGGGCGGTGTCGGCGGCCATCACCTCCAGGCTGGCGCCTACGTGAGGCGCCAAGTCGATCTTGTTGATGACGAACAGATCGCTCTTGGTGATGCCGGGGCCGCCCTTGCGCGGGATCTTCTCGCCGGCGGCCACGTCGATCACGTAGATCGTCAGATCCGACAGCTCCGGGCTGAAGGTGGCGGCCAGGTTGTCGCCGCCAGACTCGATGAAGACGATGTCCGCATTGGGGAACTTCGCCAGCATGCGGTCCACGGCTTCGAGATTGATGGAGGCGTCTTCCCGGATCGCCGTGTGCGGGCAGCCGCCCGTCTCCACGCCCATGATGCGCTCGGGCTCCAGAGCGCCGGCCACGGTGAGCAGGCGCTGGTCTTCCTTGGTGTAGATGTCGTTGGTGACCACCACCAGGTCGTAGCGGTGGCGCATGGCTTTGCACAACATCTCGACCAAGGTGGTCTTGCCCGAGCCCACGGGGCCGCCGACGCCCACGCGCAAGGGGGGGAGTTTCTTGGTGCGGCCGGGGATGGTGTGCAAGAGGGCGCTCATGATCGAAACAGGCGTGAGTATTGGGTTTCGTGCCGCGCCGACAGAATGGCCAGCCGCGGGGTGAAGGCCTGGCGGCTGGCATCGTCCAAGGACAATGCGGCAGCCACCATGGCGGGAATGTCGTGCGTCAGGCGCTCGAGGATGCGCTGGCCGGCGCTTTGACCCAGCGGTACGGCCTTGATGGCGGCTTGCACCATGTTTTCGGCCCAGCCGAATGCAAATGACAGCAGGGCCTGTTCGGCCGAGGCGCCCACTTGGGCCGCCGCCAGGGCAAATGCCACGGGATAGGTGGGCGCCGGTGACAGGGCGGCCAGCGCAGCCAGGCGCTCATCGCTGGATCGGTTTTTCAGCCATTCCAGCAGCGAGCGTCCCATTTGTTCGGTCTGCAGGCGCAATTCGGCCGACTCGCGGGTGTGGCGCACCCAGTCGTTCAGAACCGTGATCCGCCGCAGGTCGCCGGCCTGCCAGGCCGGCACGGCCTGGGCCAGCACGGCCGCATCGGCGCGGCCCAGCGCAAGATGCAAGTGGTCGCTCAGCCAGGCGCTGGCCTGGGCTTCGTTCGTGACGAGGCCGGCCTCCACGGCCGCTTCCAGCCCTTCGGAATAGCTGAATCCGCCCACCGGCAACGCCGGCGAGGCCAGCCACATCAGTTGCAACCAGGGGGTCGAGGCCGACATCTCGGTGAGCGTGGCGCGGATGCTCAGTGGGCGTGGGGGCCACCACCGCAGCCGTGCGCATGGCCATGGGTGTGGGGCGCGTGGCCGTGACCGTGGGCAGCGTGTCCATGGCCGCCGGCCGCATAGGCGCCGCCTTCCGGTTCGAAAGGTGCCTGCACCTCGGTGACGACGAGGTGCATCTGCCGCAGCATCTCGGCCAGCACGTGGTCGGGCTCGAGTTGCAGGTGGTCGGGCCGCACTTCCAGTGGCACATGGCGGTTGCCCAAGTGATAGGCGGCGCGCAGCAGGTCCAGGGGCGAGCCGTGGTCGGGGCAGATGCTCACGCGCAGCACGGGTTGTGGTGCGGCCTGCACGCGGATGAGCGAGCCGTCTTCGGCCACGAGCACGTCGCCGCCGCGCACGACGATGCCGCGCGGCAGGAACACGCCCAGCGGGCGGCCCAGGCTGTCGGTGGCGTCGAAGCGGCTTTTTTGTCGCACGTCCCAGTCGAGGGCCACGGTGGCCGCTCGCTGCACCAGCACGGCGGCCAGGCCCTGGCCTTGGGGAAGGAGTTTGTGGACGGGCAGCATGTCGGTGAAGGTCCGTCGGCGAGGGGTCAAAACAGGAAGTAGCGCTGCGCCATGGGCAGCACGGTGGCTGGCTCGCAGGTGAGCCACTGGCCGTCGGCATGGACCTGGTAGGTCTGCGGGTCGATGTGCATGCGTGGGGTGTAGGCGTTGAGCACCATGTCGGCCTTCTTCACGCGGCGGCAGCCCTTCACGGCGGCCACGGTTTTGCGCAGTCCGTAACGCTCGGCCGCGCCTGCGGCCAGCGCCGATGGGCTCAGAAAGGTGATCGAGGTGGCGCACAGCGCCCCACCGAAGCTGGCGAACATCGGCCGGTAGTGCACCGGCTGCGGCGTGGGAATGGAGCCATTGGGGTCGCCCATGGCCGCGGCGGCGATGAAGCCACCCTTGAGAACGAGCGAGGGTTTGACGCCGAAGAAGGCGGGCTTCCACAACACGAGATCGGCCCATTTGCCCACTTCGATGCTGCCGACTTCATGCGCGATGCCGTGGGCCAGCGCGGGATTGATGGTGAGCTTGGCCAGATAACGCTTGACGCGGGCATTGTCATGGCGCTCGGTGTCCCCAGGCAGCGGGCCGCGCTGCTGCTTCATTTTGTGCGCGGTCTGCCAGCAGCGCAGGATGACTTCGCCCACCCGACCCATGGCTTGGCTGTCAGAGGAGAACATGCTGATCGCCCCCAGGTCGTGCAGGATGTCCTCGGCGGCGATGGTTTCGCGGCGGATGCGGCTTTCGGCGAAGGCCAGGTCCTCGGCGATGGAGGCGTCCAGATGGTGGCACACCATCAGCATGTCCAGATGTTCGTCGAGGGTATTGACGGTGAAGGGCCGCGTGGGGTTGGTGGACGAGGGCAGCACGTTGGGCTCGCCGACGACTTTCAGAATGTCGGGGGCGTGGCCGCCGCCGGCGCCTTCGGTGTGGAAGGTGTGGATGGTGCGGCCCTTGAAGGCGGCGATGGTGTCCTCCACGAAACCGCTTTCGTTGAGGGTGTCGGTGTGGATGGCCACTTGGATGTCGTAGCGCTCGGCCACCTCCAGGCAGTTGTCGATGGCCGAGGGGGTGGTGCCCCAGTCCTCGTGCAGCTTCAGACCGATGGCGCCGGCTTCCACCTGTTGCTGCAGGGCCTCGGGCCGACTGGCATTGCCTTTGCCGAAAAAGCCCAAGTTCATCGGAAATGCTTCGGCGGCCTGCAGCATGCGCCGGATGTTCTCGGGGCCAGGGGTGCAGGTGGTGGCGAAGGTGCCGGTGGCCGGGCCGGTGCCGCCACCGATCATGGTGGTGATGCCCGAGGTCAGGGCTTCTTCGATTTGTTGCGGACAGATCCAGTGGATGTGGGTGTCGATGCCGCCGGGCGTGACGATCATGCCTTCGGCGGCGATGATCTCGGTGCCCGGGCCGATGACGATGTTGACGCCGGGCTGCACGTCGGGGTTGCCGGCTTTGCCGATGGCGGCGATGCGTGAGCCTTTGATGCCGATGTCGGCTTTGACGATGCCCCAGTGGTCCAGGATCAGCGCATTGGTGATCACGCAGTCCATCGCCTCCATGGCCGCTGGACCATTGATGCGTTGGCTCTGGCCCATGCCGTCGCGGATGGTCTTGCCGCCGCCGAACTTGACTTCTTCACCGTAGCCGCCGGCCGCCAGGGTGTAATCCTGCTCCACTTCGATGAGGAGGTCCGTGTCGGCCAGGCGCACGCGGTCGCCCACGGTGGGGCCGAACATTTCGGCATAGGCGCGTCTGGAGAGAGTGGCCATCACAGCTTTCCTTGAACCTGGCCCCGAAAGCCATACACGACACGATCGCCTGCGTAGTCGACCAGCTCGACCGTCCGCTGTTGGCCGGGCTCGAAGCGCACCGCGGTGCCCGAGGCGATGTTCAGGCGCATGCCGCGCGCGGCGCGGCGATCGAAATGCAGGGCCTCGTTGGTTTCTGCGAAGTGGTAGTGCGAGCCGACCTGGATTGGGCGGTCGGCGGTGTTCTGCACCACCAGGGTGATCGTGCGTCGGCCCGGATTCAGGTGGAGGTCGGGGCCGTCGGTGAAGAGTTCGCCGGGGATCATGGAGCCTCCGTGGGTCATCCCGCCACCATGGGCAGCAACAGCACGGCGCCGAAGGCGGCCACGGCACCGCCGGTCAGGCGTGGCCACCAGGGATTGCGCTCGCGGCTGAGGCGGCCGACCAGCAGGCCGACCGTATGCAGCACCAGGGTGCCCAGCAGCATGCCCAGCAGCGGGGCGACGGTGCCGCTGCCGGCCAGCTCCAGTCCGTGGGCCAGGCCGTGGAAGAGGGCGAAGGCGCCCACCAGCGCACCGCCGGCCCACGCGGGCAGGCTGGCGCGGGTGGCCGCCAACAGGCCCAGCACCAGCAGTGACACCGCAATCATCGGTTCGATGGCCGGCAGCTCGATGCCACCGAGGCCCAGGCCGGCGCCCACGGCCAGACACAGGGCAAAGGCCAGCGGGGCCACCCAGATGCGGCGTGCGGTCAGGGCGCTCCAATAGCCCACGGCCAGCATGGCGGCCAGGTGGTCCAGGCCGGTGAAGGGATGGCTCAGGCCGTCCACGAAGCCGTGATGGCTGCCGCCATCGCCCCCGGTATGGGCCAGGGTCACCAGGGGCAGGCTGGCCAGCGCCAGGGCGGCCAGCCGGGGAGCAATTCGGTTCATGGCGTCCTCCACAAGTCGTGGGCGCACCAAAAACAGGCGCGCCCAGGGTTCATGCAATGGGTTGGTGCACGGTCACCAGTTTGGTGCCATCGGGGAAGGTGGCCTCGACCTGGATGTCCGGGATCATTTCCGGCACACCTTCCATCACGTCGGCGCGTGTGAGCACGGTCTTGCCCTCGCTCATCAACTGCGCCACGGATTTGCCTTCTCGGGCGCCTTCCAGGATGGCGGCCGTGATCAAGGCCACCGCTTCCGGATAGTTGAGTTTGAGGCCACGGGCCTTGCGCCGCTCGGCCAACAGGGCCGCGGTGAAGATCAACAACTTGTCTTTTTCGCGCGGGGTCAGTTCCATGCCGTCTTCCTTGCAGGATGGATGCCAGCCCCGAGGGCGGGCTGGTGCGATTCTTGTGTGTGCCTGGCATGGCCATGGATCTTCGCGCTCTGCCGTCCGACCGCCAGCCGCCCGCTGCAGGGGCGGTGCAGCGCGTCATCAAGATCCGACGCGACTACAACGGATGGGTCGCGCGCGAGACGCTGGAGGACTACGCGCTGCGCTTCACGCCGCGCTCGTTTCGCAAGTGGTCGCAGTGGCGGGTCGCCAACACGGCCTTTGGGGCGGCATCTTTCCTGATCCTGGAAGCGGTGGGGGCCACGCTGCTGGTGCAGCATGGCTTCATCAACGCGGCGGTGGCCATCGCGGTCACCGGTCTCATCATCTTCCTGGCCGGTGTGCCCATCAGTATCTATGCGGCACGTCACGGCGTGGACATGGATTTGCTCACGCGGGGGGCGGGCTTCGGCTACATCGGCTCCACACTGACCTCGCTGATCTACGCGAGCTTCACCTTCATCTTCTTCGCGCTGGAGGCGGCCGTGATGGCCTACGCGCTGGAGCTGGCCTTTGGTCTGCCGCCCAGTTGGGGCTATCTGGTGTGTGCGCTGGTGGTGATTCCGCTGGTGACCCATGGCGTGACCATGATCAGCCGCTTGCAGGTCTGGACGCAGCCGCTGTGGCTGGTGATGCTGGTGCTGCCCTACGTCTATGTGTTCCACCACAACCCCGGGGTGCTGTCGGGGCTGGTGTCCTATGCCGGGGTGGATGGCGGTGGCGGATCCTTCCAATGGCTGGCGTTTGGGTCGGCCACCACGGTGGGCATCGCGCTGGTCACACAGATGGGCGAGCAGGTGGACTACCTGCGCTTCATGCCGGAGAAGACGCCCGCCAACCGCTGGCGCTGGTGGGCTGCCCTGCTGATGGGCGGGCCGGGCTGGGTGGTGCTGGGGGTGGTGAAGATGCTGGGGGGCGCTTTGCTGGCCTACCTGGCGCTGTCTCACATGGTGCCGGCCGAGCGGGCGGTGGATCCCAACCAGATGTATTTGGCGGCCTATGAGTATGTGTTCGCCGACTACGGATGGGCCGTGGCGGCCACGGCGCTTTTCGTGGTGGTCTCGCAGCTCAAGATCAACGTGACGAATGCCTATGCGGGCTCGCTGGCGTGGTCGAACTTCTTCTCGCGGCTGACGCACAGCCATCCCGGTCGGGTGGTGTGGGTGGTCTTCAACACCCTGATCGCCTTGATGTTGATGGAGCTCAATGTCTTCCAAGCCCTGGGGGGGTGTTGGGCTTGTATTCCAACATCGCGATCTCTTGGATGATGGCCGTGGTGGCCGACTTGGTGATCAACAAGCCCTTGGGCTTGTCGCCCCAGGGCATCGAGTTCAAGCGGGCCCATCTGTACGACATCAACCCGGTGGGCGTGGGGGCGATGTTCGCCGCCTCGGCGTTGTCCATGACCGCTCATGTGGGGTTCTTTGGCGAAGTGGCGCAGGCGTTTTCGGCCTTGATTGCGTTGATGACGGCCGTGATCGTTTCACCGTTGATCGCCTGGGTCACGAAGGGACGCTACTACATCGCCCGGCGCGATGCGCCGCTTGCGCCTGGGGCGGGCGCTCGAGACGGAGATGGGGGCTTGCGTGCGGTTCATCGATGCGCGATCTGCGAGCGGGAATACGAGCGCGAGGACATGGCCTGGTGCCCGGCCTATCAGGACGCCATCTGCTCCTTGTGCTGCACGCTGGATGCTCGTTGCAACGATCTGTGCAAGCCGCATGCGCGATGGTCCGCACAGTGGTCGGCCGCGCTGCGCTGCCTGTTGCCGCGCCGCGCAGCCCCGTATGTCCAGACCGGCTTGGCTCAATACCTGTTGTTGATGAGCCTGATCACGCCGGCGCTGGCCTGCCTGTTTGGCTTGCTCTATCACCACGAGATGCGAGCGCTGGGCGAGCAGGCGGCCGCCTTGGCGCCCGCGCTGAAGCTCAGTTTTTTGAAGGCCTATGCGGTATTGCTGCTGGTCTTGGGCATCGTGGCGTGGTGGTTGGTGCTGACGCATCGCAGTCGCTTGGTGGCGCAGGAGGAATCGAACCGTCAAACCGAGGCGCTCATGCGTGAGATCGAATCGCACCGCCGCACCGACGAAGCGCTGCAACAGGCCAAGCGTCAGGCCGAACTGGCCAATCAGGCCAAGACCCGCTACATCACGACCATCAGCCACGAGCTGCGCACGCCTCTGAACAGCATCTTGGGCTATGCGCAATTGCTCGAGGAAGACGACACCATGCCGCCTCACCGCAAGCAGGCCGTGCGCGTGATCCGCCGTGGAGGGGATCACTTGCTGTCGTTGATCGAGGGGACCTTGGATTTGGCGCGCATCGAAAGCGGCAAGCTGACCCTGGAGCCCAAGCCCATGCGCTTTCGGCAGGACATGCTCGAGATGGCGCGCCTGTTCGAACTGCAGGCTGCCGGCAAGGGCATCGCCTTCGAGCAGCAGTTCGAGGACGGTTTGCCCGAGGTCGTGCGCGCGGATGAAAAGCGCGTGCGGCAAATCCTGATCAATGTCTTGGGCAATGCCGTGAAATTCACGGCCCAAGGCAAGGTGGCGTTTCGCCTGCAGTACGCTCGTGAGATGGCGCGCTTCGAGATCGAGGACACGGGGCCGGGCATGAGCGCCGAGGAACTGTCGCGCATCTTCGAACCCTTCGAGCGCGGCTCGGCTGCAGGAGGCGCTTCGGTGGGAGGCACGGGCTTGGGGCTGACGATCGCCAAGATGTTGACCGACTTGATGGGCGGCGAGATGACGGTGCGCAGCACCCCAGGCGTGGGCACCTGTTTTGCGATCCGCCTGTTCTTGCCCGAGTTGCGCGCCACGGCGATCGAGAGCGAAACGCCTCGTTCGGCACGCATTGGCTATTTGGGGCCGCGTCGGCGCATTCTGGTGGTGGACAACGAGAAGGTCGATCGCGGGCTGCTGGTGAACCTGTTGCAGCCCTTGGGCTTCGACATCCATCAGGCCGCATCAGGCTCGGAATGCCTGGCCATGCTGCATCACCTCCAGCCCGACGCCATTTTCCTCGACTTGGCCATGCCGGGCATCGATGGCTGGGAGACGTTGAGGCGCATTCGCCGCGACCGACTCAGCGCGGCGCCTGCGGCCATCGTGTCGGCCAATGCCTTCGACAAGGGGTTGGACAACGACGTGGGCATCACGCCGCAGGATTTCCTGCTCAAGCCCGTGCGGGTGGGCGAACTGCTGGACTGGCTGGGCACGCGCTTGTCCTTGCAGTGGGTGCGAGCGACGCAGACGACGCCCCAGATGCCGCCTGCGGATTCAGAGGTTCTGCCCGCCCCTCATCTTCTGCGTGCCCTGGCCGAACAAGTGGCCTTGGGCTATTACCGTGGCATCGTTCGCGTCCTCGACCAGATCGAGTCCGAGCAGCCCGAGTGTGCGGGCTTCGTGGCCCGTTTGCGAGGACTGGCGCGCGAGTTCCAGTTCGACACGATCAGCCGACTGCTGCACAACGCCGTCCATGAACCCCGTCTTTCCCGACCTTGACCCGACCAGCGCCGTGGTGCTGGTGGTCGATGACGTGCCTGACAACGTGGCCATGCTGCACGATGCGCTGGACGAGTCGGGCTACACCGTGTTGGTGGCCACCCATGGCGAAGGCGCGTTGCGCAGCGCGGCCCAGGCGCAGCCCGACATCGTGTTGCTTGACGCGGTGATGCCGGGCATGGATGGCTTCGAGGTGGCTCGACGACTCAAATCTCAGGCGGCCACGGCCAGCATTCCCATCATCTTCATGACGGGCCTCAGCGACACCGAACATGTGGTGGCGGCTTTTCAGGCCGGTGGGGTCGACTATGTGACCAAACCGGTGCGCACGCGCGAGGTCATCGCCCGCATCGCCACCCATGTGCAGGGGGCCCGCCAGGTGCGCCAGGCCAAGCAGGCGCTCGACGTCTTTGGCAATGCCACCTTGGCGGTGCGGCTGGCCGACGGACGCATCACTTGGCAAACCCCGCTGGCCCGGCAGTATCTGGAAACCTATGGCGGCAGCGAGGATGGCCACCTGGAGCCGGGGTTGACCGAGTGGCTGCGCCAGCAGGCCGAGCAAGTGCTCGTCACGCACGAGCCCGCAAGCCGCACGCTGGTGCGGGGCGCCGGCCGCCTGACGCTGGTGCTGCATCACCCCAGTGGCGATGGGGAGTGGTTTTTGGTGCTGCGCGAAGCCAACGATGCGGCATTGCTGGAAGCGTTGTCGGCCACTTTTCGGCTCACGGCCCGCGAAGCCGAGGTGCTGTATTGGGTGGTGCAGGGCAAGACGAACCGGGACATCGGCGACATCCTGGGCGCCAGCCCCGCCACGGTGAAGAAGCATTTGGAGCATGTCTTCGAGAAGCTGGGCGTGGAGACCCGCACCGCGGCGGCGGCCGTGGCGATCGGTCGAGTCCCTCTGCTGGGGCGCCGCTGAGGCGCACCGCGCCGCGTGCGGTGCCGTGTGATGCGGCTGCCCGTGCGTTCAGCGACGCGGTGGCACGCGGGCTTCCAACGGGGCGGGTTGGTAGTCGGGCCGCAGGCGACAGCCCGGGCCGAAGCGAGCTTCATAGGCTTGGCACTGCTGCGCCAGTCCCGCCGCAGTGGGTTTGTCGCCTTGCCGTGCCCAGCGCACCAGCGCATCGAAAAGCGTGGCGTAGATCGGGTCGCTCAGATAGCTGTGATCGTGGTGATCGCTGAACACCTGGACCAAGTGTGAGGCCGTGCCGGCGCGTTCCATGGTGCGGGCAAAGGCGGTCTCCAGTTCGACGAACGCCGTGGGGTCGCCAATGCCGTGCACCGTCAGCACCGGGATCCCGATGCGGCCCGTCAAGTCGGCGTCGGCACCGAAGCGGGCCACGGCTCGGGGGTCGGCACGGTAGCGCAGCACGCCGGCGTTGAGTGCGGCATCGTCCTGCGAGCCGCTGTAGCGGACCTCAGCGTTGTCGAAGGGATTCAAGCCGCCGGTGCGGTGTTGCACGATGTCCTGGAAGTGCCAGGTGGCCCAGTTCAGGTGAGCGATCACCGAGCTCTCCGGGATGCGGATCACGTCGACGAGGGTCTTGAGCTTGCGCGCCTGCTCGGGCGTGCGTTGAGCCGCCGGTTTGCGCACGCCCAGGCACTCGTCCACGCGCGCGGCCAGTTCCGAGCGGGTCAGCGTGCTGTCGGGCGGCAAACCCATCCATAGCGGGTATTGAGGCTCATCGGGCCGCGGATGGTTGTGGCACAGGGACTGATACACCACCCGCAAATCGAGGCGGAAATCGTAGGAGCGGGTCCCCCCGGCCAGCACCCCGCTGGTCAGCAGCACGCCGGCATAGGGGGAGCGTTGGCCTGGTGCGGCATACATTTCGGCGGCTTTGGCCGCCACACTGGCCCCCCAGGACTGGCCATGCAGCAGGGTCAGGGTCGGCTGCGCCACATGCTCGACGAAGATGCGGCGCACCCGCTCGGTGTCTTCGGCGGCCGAGCGCACGGCCACGCCACCTTGGCGAAACACGGAGCCTGCCCAGGCATAGCCGGCCCGCAGCGTGATGGCCCAGCGTGTGAGATCTTCATCGGCGCGGCGGGCCTGAGGCTCGCCCAAGGTCGGGCCACCGTGGGCATGCACGACCAGCATGCGGTTCCAGTCCTTCGGCACGGCGATCAGGTAGTGCGCACCTGCGGAATCCCGCCCCCGCAGGCAGCGGGTCTCGGCCGGAACGCCTTCTGGACAGGATGTGGCCACAGGCGGGGCTTCTTGGCTGGGGGTGTGGGCGCATCCGCCCACCAGAGTGGCGCACAGGGCCGAGGTGAGGACCAGGGGCGCGCGAAAGCGTGCAGCCATCGTCATGACGTTTGTCTCCGAATGAAATGGTGTCGGTCACCTTCGCCGAGGTGTGCGTCGGCACTATAGCGTGCATGGGGGATGGGCGCGCGTCGGTGCAGCCGGCGCATGTGCCTACGCCAGATGGCGTATTTCCCAGTTCTTGGGGGCTCCTTAACCTGCAGTGGTCCTCACCCTCGCCGTTGTGTCGATCAAGGAGCGCCAACCCATGAACACCTCTCGCCGTCATTTCAACCAGACCCTGGGCGCCATCGCCCTGGGGGCTGCGACCATCGGCCTGCCCGTACAGGCCCAGTCCGACACCATCAAGGTCGGCATCTTGCACTCGCTGTCAGGCACCATGGCCATCTCGGAAACCGTCCTCAAGGACGTGGCCCTGATGACCATCGAACAGATCAACGCCAGCGGCGGGGTGCTGGGCAAGAAGCTCGAACCCGTGGTGGTCGATCCGGCGTCGAACTGGCCTCTGTTCGCCGAAAAAGCGCGCCAGCTGATCACGCAGGACAAGGTGGCCGTGGTCTTTGGCTGCTGGACCAGCGTGTCGCGCAAGTCCGTGCTGCCGGTGTTCGAGGAGCTCAACAGCCTGCTGTTCTACCCGGTGCAGTACGAAGGCGAAGAGCTCAGCAAGAACGTGTTCTACACCGGTGCTGCGCCCAACCAGCAAGCCATCCCTGCGGTGGAATACCTGATGAGCAAGGAGGGCGGCTCGGCCAAGCGTTTCGTGCTGCTGGGCACCGACTATGTCTATCCGCGCACTACCAACAAGATCCTGCGCGCATTCCTGAAGTCCAAAGGCATCCCTGAGAGCGACATCATGGAAGCCTACACGCCGTTTGGGCACAGCGACTATCAGACCATCATCGCCAACATCAAGAAGTTCGCCAGCGCCGGCAAGAAGACGGCGGTCATCTCCACGATCAACGGCGATTCCAACGTGCCGTTCTACCGTGAACTGGGCAACCAGGGGCTGAAAGCGACCGATGTGCCGGTGGTCGCTTTCTCCGTGGGCGAAGAGGAGCTGCGCGGCGTGGACACCAAGCCCTTGGTCGGCCATCTGGCGGCCTGGAACTATTTCATGTCCATCAAGAACCCGACCAATGAGGCGTTCATCAAGGCCTGGTCGGCCTACGCCAAGGCCAAGAACATCCCTGGCCACAAGGATCGCCCGTTGACCAACGATCCGATGGAAGCCACCTACATCGGCATCCACATGTGGAAGCAGGCGGTGGAGAAGGCCAAGAGCACCGACACCGACAAAGTCATCGCGGCGATGGCCGGCCAGACCTTCCAGGCCCCCAGCGGCTTCGTCGCCAAGATGGACGAGAAGAATCACCACCTCCACAAGCCGGTGTTCATCGGCGAAATCAAGGCCGATGGTCAGTTCAACATCGTGTGGAAGACCAAAGGCCCGATCAAGGCCCAACCATGGAGCCCTTACATCCCCGAGAACAAGGGCAAGAAAGACGAGCCCGAGAAGAAGTGAGCCTGGGTCTGTGAGGACGCACGAGTGAGCACCACGACACGATGGATGATGCGCCTGGCCTGGGTCGTCCTGAGCTGGGCGCTGGCTGGCCCGGCGGCGGCTTTGAGCCCCGAGCACATCCGGATCCTGGCGCTGGGCGACAACGACGAGCGCATCGCGGTGCTCAACGAGGTGGCCGCCACCGGGGACCCGGCGCTGCGCGCCTATCTGCAAGCCTTGCTGGACGATGAGGTGCGCACCGTTGGCGACGAGCGGGTCTACATCGTGCGTGGCAACGAGGTGCGTGATGCGATCACCGGTCAGCCCGCTTCGCTGCCAGAGGATGCGCAGGAAGTGGTTTCCAGCAACCGCGTGCGCCGGGCTTTGCAGGCCGCCTTGGCTGCGCTCGAGCTGTTTTCGAGCGATGCGGCCGTGCGGGCCGGCGCCGTGGCGCAGATGCTGCGCGAACCGCTGGCGGCCGAGCAGCTCCCGGTGATCGACAAGGTGCTCGAACGGGAAACCGATGACCAGCTGCGCGAGCAGTTGCAGGTCTTGCGGGCGACCGCCCTGGTCGTTGCCGAGGATCCCGCTTTGCGTTTGGAGGCAGCGCGTTGGTTGGGGCGCAGCAACCAGCCCACGGTGCTGGCCTTGTTGCGCGAACGGCTCGCCCAGGACGGTGACGGCTTCGTCGAAACCGATGCTCGCGTGCGCGAGGTGCTGAAGTCATCGCTGCGTGAGGTGGAAAGCCGCCTGGCCTGGGGCGAACGTGCGGGCGTACTGTTCAGCGGCCTCAGTTTGGGCAGCATCTTGTTGTTGGTGGCTTTGGGGCTGGCCATCACGTATGGCTTGATGGGCGTGATCAACATGGCCCATGGCGAGATGATGATGATCGGCGCCTACGCCACCTATGTGGTGCAAAACCTCTTTCGGACCTATCTGCCGGATTGGTTCGATGGATACGTGCTGGCAGCCGTGCCCACGGCGTTTCTTGCCGCGGCGGTGGTCGGTGCGGTGCTCGAGCGCAGCGTGATCCGCTGGCTGTATGGCAGACCTCTGGAGACCTTGCTGGCCACCTGGGGCATCAGTCTCATCCTGATGCAAGCCGTGCGTTCGGTGTTTGGCGCACAAAACGTTCAAGTGGACAACCCCAGCTGGCTCAGCGGTGGTGTGGCGCTCATGCCCAATCTGACCTTGCCATACAACCGCCTGGCCATCATCGTGTTCGCGGCGCTGGTGGTCGCCGGCGTGGCCTTGCTGATCGCGCGCACCCGTTTGGGCTTGTTCGTGCGGGGCGTCACTCAGAACCGGCCCATGGCCGCCTGCATGGGCGTCAACACCGCTCGCGTCGACACCTATGCCTTCGCCTTGGGCGCCGGCCTGGCCGGGCTGGCCGGCTGCGCGCTGTCGCAGGTGGGGAATGTGGGACCCGACCTGGGACAGAGCTATATCGTCGATTCCTTTCTGGTGGTGGTCACTGGCGGGGTGGGGCAACTGGCCGGCACGGTGTATGCAGCCTTGGGCTTGGGGGTCGTCAGCAAGCTGCTCGAAGGCTGGCAGGGGGCGGTGTTGGCCAAGATCACCGTGTTGTTGCTCATCGTGGCTTTCATCCAGAAGCGTCCACAAGGGCTGTTTGCGATGAAGGGAAGGAGTGCCGAAGCATGAGCGCGGTTGTGCATGCCGATGCCGCAAGCGCTGCCGAGCTGGTGCCGCGTCGCGGCTTGCTGCTGGGGCCCAAAGGCTGGGCCGCGGTCTTGTCCGCCGTCCTGACCGTGGTCTTGGTGGTGCCGGTGCTCAATCTGGTGGTGCCAGCCCACAGCGTCTGGCACCTCAGCGACTATCACGTGAGCCTGTTCGGCAAGATCATGTGCTATGCCATCTGCGCGCTGGCCATGGACTTGATCTGGGGCTACACAGGCATTTTGTCGCTGGGGCATGGCTTGTTCTTCGCGCTGGGCGGCTATGTGATGGGCATGTATCTCATGCGCCAAATCGGTACCGAGGGCCACTACAAGTCGGAGTTGCCGGACTTCATGGTCTTCCTGGACTGGAAGGAGCTGCCCTGGCACTGGGGCTTGAGCGATTCTTTCCTGGCCACCGTCGTGCTGGTCGTGGCCGTGCCGGGCTTGTTGGCGTTCGTGTTCGGCTACTTTGCTTTCCGCTCTCGCATCAAGGGGGTGTACTTTTCCATCATCACGCAGGCAATGACCTTTGCGGCCATGCTGCTGTTCTTTCGCAATGAGACCGGCTTTGGCGGCAACAACGGTTTCACCGACTTCAAGCGCATCCTCGGCATGCCGATGGCCACCTCGGGCATGCGGGTCACGCTGTTCATGCTGACGGGCTTGACGTTGATCGGCTTCTATCTGCTGGGCCGCTGGATCGTCAACAGCAAGTACGGCCGGGTGCTGCAAGCCGTGCGCGATGCCGAGTCCCGCCTGATGTTCACCGGCTACGACCCGCTGGGCTACAAGCTGTCGATCTGGACGCTGTCGGCCATGATGTGCGGCGTGGCCGGCGCCCTGTACGTGCCCCAGGTGGGCATCATCAACCCCAGTGAGATGTCGCCCGCGGCCAGCATCGAGATGGCCATCTGGACGGCCGTGGGCGGCCGCGCTTCCTTGATTGGCCCGATTCTCGGCGCGTTTTTCGTCAACGGGGCCAAGAGTTGGTTCACGGTGGTCGTGCCGGAGTTCTGGCTGTACTTCCTTGGCGCTTTGTTCATCGGGGTGACCTTGTTCTTGCCCCAAGGCATCGTGGGCCTGCTGCGCCGGCGCGGCCGTCACTCGGAGGCGCGAGCATGACCCCCGATCTGATGGAAGCGGGGGCGCGTGCCCTGGAGCAACACCGTCAGCGCTTGCGTGAGCGCATCGACGGTTCGGGCGGTCGCGCTGCCAGCTACGGCCGCGTCGTGCGCGCCGGCGAGGTGGATCTGGCGCATGGCGTCATTCTGTACCTGGAGGACATCACCGTCAGCTTCGATGGCTTCCGTGCGCTCGATGCACTGTCGCTGAGCATCGCTGCCGGCGAGTTGCGCTGCATCATCGGCCCCAATGGGGCCGGCAAGACCACGATGATGGACGTCATCACCGGCAAGACCCGTCCGCAGGCCGGTCGTGCGTTCTTTGGATCGACCATCGACCTGTTGCGCTTGCGTGAAAGCGAGATTGCCACCATGGGCATCGGACGCAAGTTCCAAAAGCCCACGGTGTATGAACGGCTGAGCGTGTTCGAAAACCTGGAGCTCTCCCTGCGCGCCGACCGCAGCGTGCGAGCGTCGATGTTCTCTCGTCTGTCTGGGGAGCAGCTCGATCGCATCGGCGAGGTCTTGTCACTCATTCACTTGCGCGAAGTGGCCCAGCGAGCAGCGGGTCTGCTCTCGCATGGGCAAAAGCAATGGTTGGAGATCGGCATGCTGTTGATGCAAGACCCCAAGCTGCTGCTGCTGGACGAACCCGTGGCCGGCATGACCGATGAGGAAACCGAGCGAACCGCCGAGCTGTTTCTATCGCTCCAAGGCAGCCACTCGCTGGTGGTGGTCGAACACGACATGAAGTTCATCCACGATCTCACGCGTGACGATCCGTCCAAGAAGGTGACCGTGTTGCATGAAGGTCGCGTGCTGGCCGAAGGTTCGTTGGCTCAGGTACAGGCCAACGAGAAGGTCATCGAGGTCTATCTAGGTCGCTGAGCATGCTCAAGGTCGAAGGCATCCATCAGTACTACGGCGGCTCGCACATTCTGCGCAACGTCAGCTTCGAGGCCAAGGCGGGCGAAGTCACGGTGATCTTGGGGCGCAACGGGGTGGGCAAGACCACCTTGCTCAAAAGCTTGATGGGTGTGGTGCCTATCAAAACCGGTTCGATCACGCTGGATGGGCAGCCCATCGTGCGCGATGCGCCCTATGAACGGGTGCGCAAGGGCATGGGGTACGTCCCGCAGGGCCGGGAGATCTTCGCTCGCCTCACGGTCGAGGAGAACCTGCGCATGGGGCTGGCGTACAAGAGCGCGCGCACGCCCATCTCGCCTCAGCTCTTCGAGCTGTTTCCCGTGCTTGGGCAGATGCTGCATCGACGCGGGGGCGACCTCTCGGGCGGACAACAGCAACAACTGGCCATTGCGCGGGCCTTGGCGGCTGGGCCCAAGGTGCTGCTCCTGGATGAACCGACCGAAGGCATCCAGCCGTCCATCATCAAGGACATTGGCCGGGTGATCCGCCGGTTGGCCGACCTCGGCATGGACGGCCACCCGCCCATGGCCATCGTCTTGGTCGAGCAGTATTACGACTTTGCCGCCGAATTGGCCGATCAGTACCTCGTGATGGAACGCGGCGAGGTGGTGATGCAAGGCCGCGGCGCCCACATGGAGGCCGACGGCGTGCGGCGGCGTTTGTCCATCTAGAGCGGCGCAATCGTTCTAGCCCCTCGGGGGTGAAGGGGGGCGTCGAAAGACATCACGAGCGCGGTCATGGGCAGCGTGAGTCGGGCCCCGGGAGGACCCTCTTCGGTGTCAGCGTCCGACGCGATGCGGGCGCATCGTTTGAAACAAATGAACCATGTGTCATACTATGAAACAAGTGTGACGTCGCCAGGCTGTGGCGGCGGTGTGGTAGCGGCAGGGCATGCGTCCCATGGAGCCCCAAGACGTCCAGTCCTTGGTCGAGCAGCATTTCGACCGCCTCAGCCCTGAGCTGCAGCGCGCGGCGCGCTGGGTCGTGCGACATGGCGCGGCTTTGGGGCTGCAGTCGATGCGTGCCAGTGCACGGCAAGCCGGCGTCTCGCCGGCCACCATGACCCGGCTGGCCCGTCAGTTGGGGTTGCCGAGCTTCGAGGCGTTGCGCGAGCCTTTTCGACGCGCCTTGGCGCGGCAGGCCGAGGATCCTGCCGGCTACCTGGACCGTGCTCGGCGCGCCGCAGCGGCTCGAGCCTCGCTGGTGAGCGACTTGAACGAGGCCCAGGCCGCCGATGTGCGATCGTGCACCGGGCTCAATGCCGCCGGTCGGATCGAGGCCGCTGCCCGCTTGATGCTGCGAAGCCGACAGGTGGCCTTTTTGGGTCTGCGAGCCAGCTTCGGGATTGCCTACCACTTGCACTACACCTTTGCCCTGGTGCGCGGTACGGGGCGGCTGCTGCCCGATCCATCGGGCAGTGTGGTCGAGCAGCTCGATCTGCTGGGCCCGCGAGACCTGCTCGTGGCCGTGAGCCAGGCCCCTTACACCCGCGAGACGGTGGAAGCCGTGCAGCGGGCCGTACACACTGGCGTGCCGGTGCTGGCGCTTACCGACAGCGCGTTGTCGCCGATTGCACGTGGCGCGCGGCAGGTCTTGTTGTTTTCGGCGACTTCCCCGTCGTTTTTTCCGTCGATGACCGGGGCCCAGGCGCTGGCCGAAGCCCTTGTGGCGGCGGTGGCGGCGCAAGGAGGGGCTGCGGTGGTCGAGCATCTGGGCCGACGCCAAGCCTTGTTGCAGGCCCGCAAAGCCTATTGGGAGCGGCCGCTGCGCCCAGCCGTCCGTTCGGAGCATGCTTGAATGAACCCGCAAACCACCCATGTCTTCCACCGTCATTTGCATGCCGAGCTGCCTGTGGCCGTGGCGGCCCACGGGGTGTACATCACCGATCGTCAGGGCCGGCAATACATCGACGCCTCCGGTGGCGCGGCGGTGTCTTGCCTAGGCCATGGCCACCCGGACGTGATTGCCGCGATGCATGCCCAGATCGATCGCATCGCCTATGCCCACACCAGCTTCTTCACCACCGAAGTGGCCGAGGCTCTGGCCGACGATCTGATCGCCCACGCGCCGGCCGGCATGAGTCATGTGTACTTCGTGTCGGGCGGCTCCGAGGCGGTGGAGGCGGCGCTGAAAATGGCGCGGCAGTACTTTGTCGAGATCGGGCAGCCGCAGCGACGGCACTTCATCGCCCGTCGCCAGAGTTATCACGGCAACACGCTGGGGGCGCTGGCCGTGGGAGGCAATCAGTGGCGTCGCGCCCAGTTTGCGCCGCTGCTGATGGACGTCACCCATGTGTCGCCCTGCTACGAGTACCGCGACCGCCAAGCCGACGAGACGGCCGAGCAGTACGGCCAGCGCTTGGTGAAGGAGCTGGCGCAGACCATCGACCGCTTGGGGGGCGAAAACGTGATCGCTTTCGTGGCCGAGACGGTGGTGGGCGCCACTGCGGGGGCGTTGACACCGGTGCCGGGCTATCTGAAGGGGGTGCGGCAGCTGTGTGATCGCCACGGCATCTTGCTCATCCTCGATGAGGTGATGTGTGGCATGGGGCGCACGGGCACGCTGCATGCCTGCGAGCAGGAAGGCGTGGTGCCCGATTTGATGACCATTGCCAAAGGCTTGGGCGGTGGATACCAGCCCATCGGCGCGGTGCTGGTGCAGCGGCGTGTGGTCGAAGCCTTTGCGCAGGGCAGCGGGTTGTTCCAGCACGGCCACACCTACATCGGCCACGCGGTGGCCTGTGCGGCAGCCCTGGCCGTGCAGCAAGTGATCCGCCGCGACGGCTTGCTGGAGGCGTGCCAGCGGCAAGGCGAGGGGCTGGCGCAGCGGTTGCAGGCGCGCCTGGGCGAGCATCCTCACGTGGGCGATTTGCGTGGGCGAGGGCTGTTTCGCGGCGTCGAGTTGGTGCGCGATCGCCATCACAAGACGGCGTTCGATCCTGCGCTCAAGCTGCATGCCCGCATCAAGCGCGAAGCAATGGCGCGTGGGCTGATGGTGTACCCGATGGGCGGCACGATCGATGGCCAGCAAGGAGACCATGTGCTGCTGGCGCCGCCTTTCATCGTCAGCGATGGCGAACTCGATGCCATCGTCGATCGTCTGGCCTTGGCCATCGATGCGGCCATCGCATCGACCCATGCATGAGACGCACCAGGGTTTTCGGGTTTCCGGGGGTGGCACCGCAGCGCGTTGGTGCTACTGTCGGGATTCTGCCTTGCCCTTTGGACTGCGCCACCGCGTGGTCGGTATCGCACGGGTGCAAGCGCTTGCGGTAAGCTGCCGCCCTTTCGAGGTTCTCCCAACGTGTCACAGGAGGTCGAAGTGAATTCTCTCTTCCAAGTCAAACCCCTGCGCCGGTGGCTGACGGCCGCGGCCCTGGTGTCGCTGTCGCTGCCGATCGGATCGGCCGTGGCCCAAACGAAGTTCATGACCATCGGCACCGGCGGCGTCACCGGCGTGTACTATGCTGCCGGCGGCGCGATTTGCCGGCTGGTCAACAAGGACCGCGCCAAGCATGGCATCCGCTGCTCGGTGGAGTCCACCGGCGGCTCGGTGGTGAACATCAACACCATCCGCGCCGGCGAACTCGACTTCGGCGTGGCGCAGTCCGATTGGCAGTACCACGCGGTCAAGGGCACCAAGGTGTTCGAGAAGGATGGCGCTTTTGCCGATTTGCGTGCGGTGTTTTCGTTGCATCCCGAGCCCTTCACCGTGGTGGCTCGCAAGGAAATCAATGCCACTCGCTTCGAGGACCTGAAGGGCAAGCGCTTCAACATCGGCAACCCCGGCTCGGGCACGCGTGCGTCGATGGAAGAGCTGCTGGGGGCCCTGGGCTGGAAGATCAGCGATTTCTCCTTGGCTGCTGAATTGAAGGCCGATGAGCATGGCCCGGCGCTGTGCGACAACAAGATCGACGGCTTCTTCTACGGGGTGGGGCATCCGTCGGCCAACATCCAGGACCCGACCACCACCTGCGGAGCCAAGCTCGTGCCGCTGACCGGTCCGGCCGTCGACAAGCTGGTCGCGCAGTATCCCTTCTACGCCAAGGTCGAGATTCCCGGCGGGCTGTATGCCGGCAACCCCAATCCCACGCCTACGTATGGCGTGCTGGCGACCTTCGTGACCTCGGCCAAGGTGCCGGAGTCCACCGTCTACGAATTGGTCAAGGCGGTGTTCGAGAACTTCGACGAGTTCAAGAAGCTGCACCCAGCCTTGGCGAATCTGGATCCCAAGCGCATGATCAAGGACGGCTTGACCGCGCCGCTGCATCCCGGTGCGGTCAAGTACTACAAGGAAAAGGGCTGGATGTAAGCCCTCGTCCAGGTCCGGCTTCTTCGTCAAGCTGAGGACGTAAAATGTCGGCCTGCATGAGAGGGGCCCCGTGACCCGGGGCCCTTTTTCTATGGATGTGTTGCGGGGCCTCACCCTCTCCCGCAGACTGTTTCCGAGACCGCTCCTGACTCAGAAGGTGGAAGCCTCATGTTCGGAAAGAAGAAAGATCGAGCCGCGAGCGTGGACGTCCAACAGCTCGTGAGCGATACCGACACCGGCGGCCGCAAGCCCGGGCCCTGGATGCAAAAGCTGCTGCTCGTGGTGGCCGTGGCCTGGTCGCTGTTCCAGTTGTGGATCGCCTCACCGCTGCCTTTCTCGCTGGGCGTGTTCGTGCTCAACGACACCGAGTCGCGCGCCATCCACCTGGCGTTTGCGGTGTTCTTGGCTTTCATGGCCTACCCGGCTTTCAAGCGCTCGCCCCGAGACCATGTTCCGCTGACGGACTGGGTGTTTGCCGTGGTCGGCGCCTTTTGTGCTGCGTATCTGTTCTTGTTCTATCGTGACTTGGCGCAGCGGCCGGGCCAGCCCACCGAGATGGACGTGTATGCCGCGGTGCTCGGCGTGGTCTTGCTGCTGGAGGCGACGCGTCGCGTGCTGGGGCTGCCGATGGTGATCGTCGCGGTGATCTTCCTCGTCTACACCTTCGGCGGGCCGTACATGCCCGACATGATCGCCCACCGCGGGGCCTCACTGAACCGCGCAGCCTCGCACTATTGGCTCACCACGGAGGGCGTGTTTGGCATTGCGCTGGGAGTCTCCAGCGGCTTCATTTTCTTGTTCGTGCTGTTCGGCTCCTTGCTGGACAAAGCCGGCGCGGGCAACTACTTCATCAAATCGGCCTTTGCCTTGCTCGGCCACATGCGGGGCGGCCCGGCCAAGGCGGCCGTGGTGTCCTCGGCGGCCACCGGCATCATCTCGGGGTCTTCGATCGCCAACGTGGTCACCACGGGCACTTTCACCATTCCCTTGATGAAACGGGTGGGCTATCGGCCCGATCAGGCCGGTGCCGTGGAAGTCTCCAGCTCGGTCAATGGCCAGATCATGCCTCCGGTGATGGGTGCCGCGGCCTTTCTGATGGTCGAGTATGTCGGCATCCCATACACGCAGGTCATCAAGCACGCCTTTTTGCCGGCCATCATTTCTTACATCGCCCTGTTTTACATCGTTCACCTCGAAGCGCTCAAGGGGGGCATGACGGGGCTGCCCCGCCGCGGCGGCGGCACGGCGATGCAACGCTTGCTGTCGTTTGGCATGACGGTGGCCGGATTCATCATCTTGTCCGGACTGGTGTACTGGGGCATCGGCTGGATCAAGGCAGCGTTGGGGGATGCTGCGATCTGGGTCATCGGCGCGGGCCTGCTGGCTGCATACATCGGCCTGCTGTGGTATGGCGCGCGTCAGCCCGAATTGGAATTGGACGATCCCAACGCGCCGGTGTTCGAGCTGCCCGAGACCGGGCCCACGCTCAAATCGGGTCTGCATTACTTGCTGTCGGTGGTCGTGCTGATCTGGTGCTTGATGGTCGAACAGATGTCCCCGGGCCTGTCGGCATTTTGGGCCACGATGTTCATGATCTTCATTTTGCTGACGCAGCGCCCCATCCAAGCGGCTTTCCGCGGCCGGGGGGACTGGCTGGGCGCGTCGCGTCAGGGGGTGGCGGACCTGGTCGATGGTTTGGCCACCGGTGCTCGCAACATGATCGGCATCGGTGTGGCCACGGCTGCTGCCGGCCTCATCGTCGGTACCGTGTCGCTCACGGGGGTGGGCTTGGTCATGACCGAGTTGGTCGAGGCCCTGTCTGGGGGCAACCTGATGCTCATGCTCGTGCTGGTGGCCGTCATCAGCCTGGTGTTGGGCATGGGCTTGCCGACCACGGCCAATTACATCGTGGTGTCCACGCTGATGGCGCCCGTGGTGGTGGAGCTGGGGGCTCAAAGCGGGTTGATCGTGCCGCTGATTGCCGTGCACTTGTTCGTCTTCTACTTCGGCTTGATGGCCGATGTGACGCCACCGGTGGGGCTGGCCTCGTTTGCGGCGGCGGCGGTGGCACGCACCGACCCCATCAAGACCGGGGTGACGGCCTTCTGGTACAGCATGCGAACGGCCATCCTGCCTTTCCTGTTCATCTTCAATACCCAATTGCTGCTGATCGGCATCACCAGCGTGTGGCATCTGATCCTGACCATCGTCAGTGCCACGGTGGCCATGCTGGTCTTTGCGGCTGCCACGCAAGGCTGGTTCCTCGTGCGTAACCGCTGGTACGAGACCCTGGCCCTGCTGTTGGTGACCTTCACCTTGTTCCGTCCGGGGTTCTGGTGGGACATGGTGTTTCCGCCGTACGAGGAGGCGCCGGCGGTCGAGCTGATGCGTTTTGCCGAAACCGCGCCGCGCAACGCAAACAAACGCATTTGGGTCGAAGGGCTGACGTTGGAAGGCAAGGAAGTGCGCAAGGGCGTGCTGTTGCCGCTGGGCGAACCCGGTTCGGCGCGGGAGCGTCTGGCCCAGGCCGGTCTGCGCGTCGTGCCCATGGGCGATGAGCTGCAAATCATCATGGTGCAGTTCGGCAGCACGGCGGAAAAGCTCGGCCTGGAGCAAGGCTGGCGCATCACGGGCATCGAGATGCCGACGGATCGTCCGCCCAAGGAATGGATGTTCGTTCCCGCCCTGGCCTTGCTGAGCTTGGTCGTATGGTCGCAGCGGCGTCGCGCGCGGCAGACGCCGCCGGCCGCGCCGAAGGCAGCGGCGGCCTGATCAGGTGTTCCAAACGCGTGGCGGGCACGCCTCCAGCTGCCAGCCGATGGCTCGCCACGCCGACCATGTCGCCTTCAACAAGGCCAGCGCGGGCTCGGTGCGGGGGGCCAGGGCGCGCAGCACGATCAGGCGTTCATCGGGTGAGGTCACGCCCGAGTGATCGCGCAGCAAGGCCGAATCCTCGACGCAGTGGCGTGCGGCATCGATCAAGCGTTCCCGCCGGGGGCGGTCCAGCGCCTGGCCGGCAGCCCACCACATCGTGGCCAACACGCATTGCCCGTCCCAACCCAAGGGGCTGGCCAGCAGCTGCCTCGTGTGCGGGTGCGCCGCATCCAAGATGCCGCGCTCCAGCCACAGGCCGGGCAGCTCGATCTGCTGCTCGAAGCGTCCCTGCACGAAAGACTGCTCGGACGCTGGCAGTCCCAAGGCGAGCACGTCCCAGCCCATCATCTCTGCCCCTGGCGCCAACTCGAAACTCAGATGATTGATGGCTCGGGTGCCGTTGTAGGCCATGGTTTCCAGCGGCAGCCATTCCAGCCGCGCCTGCGCGGCCACGCGCGCCACCAGGTGCTGCTCGGCGGTCTCGCCCGCACTGCGGTAAAAGCGTGTCGCCCCCGGCGTGGTGATCAGCGCATGGGCCTGCGAGGCCACGTCCACCGTGAGGTGCAGCTGGTCACCCCCGACGATGCCGCCGGGGGGATGCACGAGCACGTTGTGGCAGATGCCCGGTCCTTCCGGATACAGACTGGCCAGCACACGAAGCGGCCCTTCGTGGCGGTCGTGCACGAGGGTGCGGGGCGCCTCGTGGCGGTAGTTCAGGGTCAGTTGGCCGTGCCAGCCCATGCCTCAGGCCGCTTGTGAGCCGCGATGCGCCCAGCCTGTGGTGCGCTTTTCGATCCACGAGAAGAACTCGTACATCAGCATCGCCATGACACCCACGGCCACCAGGCCTGCAAAAGCCAGGCCCATTTGCATGGCCGAACCAGCTGACACCAGCAGGTAGCCGATGCCCTCGTTCGAGGCCTGCATCTCCGACACCGTGGTGCCCACGAAGGCCAGCGTGATGGCCACCTTCAGCGAGGCGAAGAAGTAGGGCATGGAGCGCGGCAGGCCGACTTTGACCAGCACGTCCCAGCGGCGTGCGCCCAGCACGCGCAGCACGTCTTCGAGCTCGGGCTCCAGCGTGGCCAGGCCGGTGGCGATGTTCACCGTGATGGGGAAGAACGAGATCAGGAAGGCCGTCAGGATGGCCGGGCCGATGCCGATGCCGAACCACACCACCAGGATGGGCACGAAGGCGGCTTTGGGCAGGGCGTTGAAGGCGGTCATCAGCGGATACATCGCGGCATAGGCCAGGCGCGAGCTGCCCACGATGAAACCCAGCAGCACGCCCACGACGATGGCCAGGCCAAAGCCTGCCAGCGTCACCCAGAAGGTGCGCCAGGAATGCTGCACGATGATGCTGCGGTACTCGACCATCTGCTCCCAGATGCGTGAGGGGCTGGGAAAGATGAATTCCGAGATGGCCAGACCGCGGCAAAGGGCTTCCCATAGCACCAGCAGGGCCACCAGCAGCAGCCAAGGTGCCAGGCGTTCGAGTGGTTTGTTCTGATTCATGAGGGCAGAGGGACTTCAGTGGCGGCGGATCGCGCCGATGCGCTCACGCAGTTCGTGGACGATCTCGGAGAACGCCGGGGTGTAGGTGACCTCCAGGTCGCGCGGACGCGGCAGGTCGATGTCGCGGCGAGCCAGGATGCGCCCCGGACTCTTGCTCATCACGTACACGGTGTCGGCCAGATAGACCGCTTCGCGCAGGTCATGGGTGACGAGGATGACGTTGAAGCGCTGCGCGGTCCACAGGTCGCGCAGGGTGTTCCAGAGCTCCTCGCGCGTGAAGGCGTCCAGGGCGCCGAAGGGTTCGTCCAGCAGCAGCATGCGGGGTTCATGGATCAGGGCGCGGCAGATGGAGGCGCGTTGCTGCATGCCACCGGAGAGCTGCCATGGGTACTTGTCCTCGTAGCCCGCCAGGCCAACGCTTTGGAGCAAGCGGCGGGCCTTGTCTTCGTATTCGGCGCGTTTGGCCTTGAAGTGGGAGCGGTAGGGCTCGACGATCTCCAGCGGCAGCAGCACGTTGTCCACCGTGGTGCGCCAGGGCAGCAGCGAGGGGGCCTGAAAGGCCATGCCGGTGATTTTCAGTGGGCCGGTGACCGGCTCGCCGCCAATGAGGATGCTGCCGCGCGAGGGGCGCTTCAGGCCGGTGGCCAGCTTCATGAAGGTGGACTTGCCGCAACCGGAAGGTCCGACGATGGCAACGAACTCGCCTTCGCGTATTTGCAGCGAGATGTCCTCGACGGCGAACTGGTTCTGAGCGAGCAGCTCGTCGTTGTAGGCGAGCCAGACGTTCTTGAAATCGACGAAGGCGTCCATGCGCGGGGGCCCTGCCATCACGGGAAGGGCTCGGTTGTCGGAGAAACCAGGCCAGCGGCCATGCGCCCGTCGCGGGGCGCATGGCGCGGGCTTACTTTTTGGCGGGGAAGATGGCGCGTTCGGCCGCCGGTGGCAAGAAGCTGCCATTCCACACGGCGTCGGGGTCCACGCGCGTCTTGGTGTTGAAGGCGTCGCCCACTTGGCTGGCCATCAGCGCCAGGCGCGGCTTGCTCACGTCGCCGAAGCCGTCGGCACGTGCATCGTCGGTGACGATGGACGAGGTGATGGCCAGGCGCAGGCGGCGCTCTTCCAGGGCTGGGTTGATGATGCCGTCACGCTCCTTGACCACGTCGATGGCCGCTTTGGGATGGGCCAAGACTTCTTTGGCGGCCTTGGTGAAGGCCCGCAAGAAGGCTTTGACGGCCTCGGGATTCTTTTTGAGGAATTCCTCCGAGGCGATGATGGCGTTGCCATAGAGCTTGACGCCGTATTGCGCATACGGCATCACATGGATGTCCTCGGGCTTGACGCCGCGGGCTTCCAGGTTGAGCAGGGAGGTGAAGTAAAAGCCGGTGATGGCATCCACGTCACCGCGTGCCAGCATGGTTTCACGCAGCGGCGGGTCCATGCTGATCCAGTTGACGTTGCCGACTTGGTTGGCCTTCTGGAAGATCGGGAAGGCCCGCCGGCCCGCGTCGAAGACCGGGGCGCCGAGTTTCTTGCCGGTGAGGTCGGCCGGGGTCTTGATGCCGGTCTTCTTCAGCGAGAACACGGCCGCTGGGGTGTTGTTGTAGACCATCATCACCGCCACCGGTTTGTTCGGTGCGGTGGGATTGTTGGCATGGAACTCCATCAGCGCGGCGATATCGGCAAAGCCCATGTCATAAGTGCCCGAGGCCACACGGTTGACGGCATTGCCCGAACCATTGCCGGCATCGATGGTGACGTTGAGCTTCTCGGCCTTGAAGTGGCCTTTGGCCACCGGCCATAGGAAGAAGGCCGAAGGGCCTTCGAAGCGCCAGTCGAGCTGGAATTTGATGGCCGTGTCTTGGGCTTGGGCGAGCGGGGCGGCCGCAGCCAGCGTCAGGGCGGCGGCCAGGCCGAGCAGGCGACGCTTGGTCGAGCAGGGAAGGCAGTGCGTCATGGGTGCGATCTCCGACAAGAGGATGGAACGGCTGGAGCAAGTTTCATGCACAGCGGATGCGTCGGCCTGCGGCTGCGTCCGGTCATGGATCGGGGGCTTGCGGTCGCAAGACGGCGGCCAGGTCATCGACGCGCGGATGCAGCCTGAGGTTGCGTTCCACGCTGTCCAGATGTTCCAGCATCAACTTGGTGGCCGCGCGAGCGTCGCCTCGTTCCAGGGCATCGACGATGGCCACATGCTCGGCTTGTGATTGTTCGGCCGACAGCGAGGATTGGTACATCAAGGAAATCAGCGAGCTGCGCGAGACCAGGTCGTGCAGCATCTCGGCCAGCACGTCGTTGCCGAGCATGCGGGCCAGCACCACGTGAAAGTCCGCCAGCAAATGGGTGCGGCCGGGCACGTCGGTGCGTTGGATGGCGGCCTGTTCTGCGTGGAGGTGTTCCCGCAGTTGGGCGATTTGTGCGGGGGTGATGCGGGAGGCCAGGCGTTTGATCATGACCGATTCGAGCATCTGCCGCACTTCGAAGACTTGGCGGGCTTCTTCGACGCTGGGCTGTGCCACGAAGGCCCCGCGGGCGGGTTCGAGGGTGACCAGCTTGTCGCGGCTGAGCTGGTTCAGCGCTTGGCGCACCAGGGTGCGCGAGACTTGAAAGATGTCGGCGATCTTCTGTTCGGCCAGCTTGGTGCCGGGCATCAGGCGACGCTCGACGATGGCCGCGGTGATGGCCGCGACGATGCGCTCGGTCGCATGACCCGCGGATGCGGGGGCCGCACGCCGGCGGTCGGAGGCGGCCAGAGAGTCCAGCGCCGCAGCGGTGCGCGCTGGCGTCCGGCGCGCGGCGCGACGTGGGGTCGAACGGGAGGCAGGAGCGATTCGAGACATGGTGCATTCAAGACGTGCACCATACTGTATACACCATCGCCAACGCTGCCATCCGCACGGACCCGCACCAGCGTCGTGACCGATACGGCAGGGACGAGCGCGGCGGCGGTGCTCCGCTTACACAGGGATGAGCCGGGCCCCCGTGGGGCAGGCCCGCTCAGCGGCGCATCAGCGTGGACTTGCCGAACAGGCTGGCGATCAGCTCGACGGCCACCTCGGCGGTCTGGTTGCGCACGTCCAGCGCCGGGTTGAGTTCGACCACGTCCAGCGAGCCCAGGCGGCCGGTGTCGGCGATCATTTCCATGCACAACTGGGCCTCGCGGTAGCTCGGCCCGCCGCGCACCGTGGTGCCCACCCCGGGGGCGATGTCGGGATCGAGGAAGTCCACGTCGAAGCTCACGTGCAGGTGGGTTTGCGCATCGAGCAGGGCCAGGGCCATCTCCATGGTGTGGCGCATGCCCATCTCGTCGATGTAGCGCATGTCGAAGACTTCGAGGTTTTCTGCATGCACGAAGTGCTTCTCACCGGCATCCACGCTGCGGATGCCGATCTGGCGCACCATTTGGGGGCGGATCGCTGGACACTGGCCGCCCAGATGGGTCAGCGCCTGGGGACCATGGCCGCACAGCACGGCCACGGGCATGCCGTGGACATTGCCGGTGGGCGTGAGCGTGTTGGTGTTGAAATCGGCATGCGCATCGAGCCACAGCACGCGCAGCTTTTTGCCGGTTTCTCGGCAGTGACGCGCCACGGCGCTGATCGAGCCGATGCCCAGGCAATGGTCTCCCCCCAGCAGGATCGGCAGGCGGTTTTGCTGCAGTTCGGCGTACACGGCTTCATGCACGGCTTGGTTCCAGGCGACCACTTCGTCGAGGTGTCGGTAGCCGTCCACGGGGGGTTGCCAGGGGTTGGGGGGGCCGGCCAGATTGCCCCGGTCGATGACTTCGCAGCCTTGGGCTTCGAGGACGGGCTGCAGTTGTGCCACACGCAGGGCTTCGGGCCCCATGGAGGCTCCACGGGCGCCGGCACCCACGTCGGTGGGAGCGCCAATGAGGCTGACGGCTTTGGGGGGACGCTGCATGGTGAGATCAGAAATCGTCGGCAAAGGCACCGCTGGTGCTGGGCGGTGCATCCAGGCCATAGGCTTCGGCAATGGCTTGCCAGGCTTCTTCGGCGGTCTCGACGTACTGGAACAGCTGTAGATCTTCGGGCGCGATCATGCCTTCTTCGACGAGCACGTCGAAGTTGATGAGGCGGCTCCAGAACTCGCGTCCGAACAGCAGCACCGGACGCTTGCGACTCTTGCGAGTTTGTACCAGCGTGAGCACCTCGAACAGTTCGTCGAGCGTGCCGAAGCCCCCGGGAAAACACACCAGGGCAATGGCCCGCATCAGGAAGTGCATCTTGCGCAGGCCGAAATAGTGGAACAGGAAGCACAACTGCGGGGTGATGTAGGGGTTGGGCTCCTGTTCGTGGGGCAGCACGATGTTCAGGCCGATGCTCTTGCCGCCGGCTTCATGGGCGCCGCGGTTGCCGGCCTCCATGATGCCGGGGCCGCCGCCGGTGACCACGTAGATCGGCGGGCTCAGGCGCTTGGACGCCTCGGTGACCAGGGCGGCGAAGCGACGTGCTTCTTCGTAGTAATGCGACATGCGCAGACGCGATTGCGCCCGTGCGATGGCTTGGGCATCCCCACTGCGTTGCGCCTGCTCCAGGGCTTGGCGTGCGACATCGGCGGGCAGGATGCGGGCGCTGCCGAAGATCACGATCGTCGACTCGATCCCGTGCTGCTGTTGCACCAACTCGGGTTTGAGCAGTTCGAGCTGCATGCGCACCGGGCGCAATTCCTCGCGCAGCAGGAAGTCCTCGTCGATGAACGCCAGGCGGTAGGCGCTGTCGGGGCCGCCGTAGCGGGGCAGGCTGGCCAGGGCGGCCGCGTCGTCCTGGGCCGTCGGAAAGTTGCGGGCTTTGAGTTCCTGGCGCTTGTCGTCCATGCCGGGCTTGTGTCGTCGTCGGGGTAAAGGGTCGAAAGCTTAGCGGATGCCGGCTTCGGCCGCGGGCTGGGTCTGTGATGACCGTGCATGGCACACCGGGCATTCGGGATGACGAGCCACGCGGATCTCGGTCCATTCCATGCGACGGGCATCGAGCATCTGCAGCCGCCCGGCCAGCGACCCTCCCACGCCAGCCAGCAATTTGAGCGCTTCGGCGGCTTGCATGCTGCCGATGATGCCCACCAGCGGTGCGAACACGCCCATCGTGGCGCAGCGCACCTCTTCGAAGGACTGGTCGGGCGGGAACACGCAGGCATAGCAGGGGCTGGCCGCATCGCGCGGGTCGTACACGGCGATCTGGCCGTCGAAGCGGATGGCCGCACCGGCCACCAGCGGTTTGCCGTGCGCCACGCAGGCGCGGTTGATGGCGTGACGGGTGGCAAAGTTGTCGGAGCAGTCGAGCACCACGTCGGCGGTGGCCACCAGTTGGTGCAAGCGGGCTTCGTCGGCGCGCTCGCACAGGGCCTGCACCTGCACGTCAGGGTTGATCGACGCGATGCGCTGCGCTGCCGACTCGGCCTTGGGCCGACCCAGCCGCGAGAGGTCATGGAGGATCTGACGCTGCAGATTGGTCAGGTCCACGGTGTCGTGGTCCACCACCGTGAGGCGGCCCACGCCGGCGGTGCCCAGATAGTAGGCCACCGGCGAGCCCAGGCCGCCGGCGCCGATCACCAACGCATGGCTGTCGAGCAGGCGTTGCTGGCCATCCACGCCGAGCTCTTCGAGCAGGATGTGGCGGCTGTAGCGCAAGAGCTGGTCGTCGTTCATGCTGGCAGCATAAGGCGAAAACGCCCGCACGAGGCGGGCGCGTGGCGTGTCTGGGGTTGCGGCGCGGGATCAGTTGGATTGGGTGCTGTCGGGCTTGCGCTCGGTCAGTGTCTTGGAGAGGATCACGGGCTGCCCCTTGAGTCGGTTGAGGGCTTGCTGCAGCTGGAAGTCCTCGGCGCTGCCGAACTCGGGCAGGGTGCGCTGCGGCACTTGGCTTTGCCGAGCGGCTTCTTCTTCGAGGCGCTTGAGCGCTTCCTCGCGCGCTTTGGCGCGCGCCGGGTCCTGTTTGTCGCCATGGTCGTTTTCGAGATGGCGCGTGAGATCGACCTCGCGCGTGCGCAGGGCGCTGAACACATTGCCCTCGGGGGTTTCGTCGATCATCAGGTCGGGCACGATGCCCGTGGCTTGGATGGAGCGCCCGGAAGGGGTGTAGTAGCGCGCGGTCGTCAGCTTCAGCGCCGTGTCGGCCGTCAGTTGGCGCACCGTCTGCACCGACCCCTTGCCGAAGGTTTGCGAGCCCATGATGATGGCGCGCTTGTGGTCTTGCAGGGCGCCGGCGACGATCTCGCTGGCCGAGGCCGAGCCTTCGTTGACCAGCACCACCAGCGGCACGGTCTTGACCGCCTCGGGCAAGCGGCGCAGGGGGTCGCTGCCGCCGCGGCGCACGTAGTATTCCGGCGCGGCCTTGAAGGTGGCCTTGGACTCGGGGATCTGGCCGTTGGTGGTGACCACGACCGCATCACGCGGCAAGAAGGCGGCCGACACGGCCACCGCGCCTTCGAGCAGGCCGCCTGGGTCGTTGCGCAGGTCCAACACCAAGCCTTTCATGTGCGGCTCGGCCTTGAACAGCTCTTCGAGCTTGCGGGCGAAGTCTTCGATGGTGCGGTCTTGGAACTGACTGATGCGCAGCCAGGCATAGCCGGGCTCGACGATGCGTCCGCGCACGCTTTGCACGCGGATTTCCTCGCGGGTGATCGTCACCGGGAAGGTGCGGCTTTCGCTCTTGCGGAAGATCGTCAGAATGACTTTGGTGTTGGGCTCACCGCGGATGCGTTTGACCGCCTGGTCGATGGTCATGCCTTTGACCGGGGTGTCGTCGATGCGGGTGATCAGGTCGCCGGTTTTCAGGCCGGCGCGGAAAGCCGGCGAGCCTTCGATGGGCGACACCACACGCACCAGGCCGTCTTCCATGCCGATTTCGATGCCCACGCCGACGAAGCGGCCGCTGGTGCCTTCCCGGAATTCCTTGAAGCTCTTTTTGTCGAAGTATTGGGAATGCGGGTCCAACCCTGAGACCATGCCGCTGATGGCATCGGTGATGAGCTTTTTCTCATCCACCGGTTCGACATAGTCGGATTTGATCATGCCGAACACCGCGGCCAGCTGCTGCATCTCTTCCAGCGGCAGCGGCGCCAGAGCATTGCGCGCCGTGGCCTGCAGCTGCATCGTGGTGAGGGCACCGGCCAGGGCTCCGATGGCCACCCAGCCTGCGATCTTGAATTTGGCACCCATGACGGTCCTGGTCCTTTTCAGCGAAACCGCGTTGCTGCCATAAGGCACAAATGAGGCACAACACGTGACACTCAGTATAGGGTCAGGCTGTTGGCTTGGACGCCCTCAGGGGCAGGAAAGTTGCACGGGCAGTGCCCCGGGAGGCCCTCAGGGTTGGCGCGGAAAGGTCACGACGTGATCGACCTCGGGGCGGATGCCGATCCAATCGCCCACGGCATGGTCGTGATGGGACGGCACATGGGCCAGAATGATCTCTCCGCTGGCCAGCCGCAGGGTGTAGAGGAATTCGGCGCCACGGAATGCTTTGCGCTCGATCCGAGCTTTCACCGGGGCCTGGTCGTCGTGGACGATGTCGTCGGCGCGCAGCAGCACGTCGCATTCGCCGCCTGGGTAGGCGCTGGGCAGCGGGCATTCCTCCACATCGACCAGGTCGCCCAGTGGGGTGCGCACCACCGGTCCGCCGGGCTGCTGCACGATGCGCGCCGGGGTGAAAACCCCGTGTCCGATGAAGTCGGCCACGAAGCGGGTGGCCGGCCGGTGGTAGAGCTGGTAGGCAGTGTCCCATTGTTCCAGCTGGCCTTGGTGCATCACGCCGATCAGGTCGGCCACGGCGAAGGCCTCCATCTGGTCGTGTGTGACGAGCAAGGCGGTGGTGCCCGAGCGCTTCAAGATGCCGCGCACCTCTTGGGCCAGGCGCTCTCGCAGGTCCACGTCGAGGTTGGAGAAGGGTTCGTCCAGCAGCAGCAGGCGCGGGGCCGGAGCCAGGGCCCGGGCCAGCGCGATGCGCTGTTGCTGCCCCCCGGACAGCTGATGCGGGTAGCGGGCCGCCTCCGGGCCCAGGCCGACGAGCTCGAGCATTTCGGCCACGCGGGCCTCGCGCTGGCGGCGTGGCAGGTGGGCGATGCCAAAGGCGACGTTCTCGCTGACGTTGAGGTGGGGAAAGAGGGCGTAATCCTGGAACACCATGCCTATGCGCCGCTGCTCGGGCGGCAGATGCACTGCGGGCTGCCCGGGCTGGGCGGCGCTGAGCACTTGCTGGCCAATGGCGATGCGCCCGCCGGCGATGCGTTCGAGCCCCGCGATGGCACGCAGCATCGAGGTTTTGCCGCAACCCGATGGGCCGATGAGCGCACCGATCTGTCCTTCGGGCAGGACCAGGCTGAGCCCCTGCACGGCAGGATGGGAAGACTGCGCGCTGGCATAGCGCACGCAAAGTTGCTGTATCTCGAGAAACATGGGAATGACGGTCGGTGGCGTGATGGCCTGCCGGACGCGGACGCCGAGGGGCGGACGGGACAACCCCTATGATAGAGCCTTCAAAACAAATGATTACTTTTCGCATTCCGGCCTGACCTGGGTCAGGACTGCCGGCGGGCTTTGTCCCGGCTGGCCCGGCCTGCGCCTTTTGCCATGCGATTGCTGAGCCTCGTGACCCTGGTGCTGGCTTTGCCGGTGTTGGCGATCTTCGGTTCCTGGCTGAGCTTCGATGCCGCCAGCCTGGAGGTGTTGCGGCATCAGGCCAGCACCGTGTTGCCAAGCTATGCCTGGACCTCGCTGTGGCTGTCGCTGTGGGTGGCGCTCGGGGTGGCGGTGGTCGGCGGGCTGACGGCGGCGGCCGTGACCTTGTTCGATTTTCCGGGGCGGCGCATCTTCGAGTGGGCGCTGTTGCTGCCCTTGGCCATGCCCGCCTATGTGCTGGCGTATGCCTATACCGACTTCCTGCAGTACAGCGGACCGCTGGAGACCGCCTGGCGGGCCTGGAGTGGCTCGTCGCAGCGCTTGTTGCCCGATGTGCGCAGCCTGTGGGGGGCGGTGCTGATGTTCGTTTTTTGCCTGTATCCCTATGCCTATCTCTTGACGCGCGCGGCCTTGGCCGAGCGCGGCGTGCAGTTGATGGAGGCGGCTCGTCTGTTGGGCGCCGGGGTGGTGCGCCGGGTGCGCACCGTGGCGCTGCCCTTGGCCCGCCCGGCGCTGGCGGCGGGCGTCGCTTTGGCCCTCATGGAAACCCTGGCCGATTTTGGGGTGGTGTCTTACTTTGGCCTGAACACCTTCACCACGGGCATTTACCGGGCCTGGTTGTCGATGGACGATCGGGTGGCGGCCGCGCAGTTGGCCACGGTGCTGCTGCTGGTGGTGGCCGTGCTGCTGTGGCTGGAACGCCGCGCCCAGCGCCGGCTGCGCTTTGCCACGGCCCGGCCCGGCGCAGCCCAGGGGCCCGAGGCCCGGCCGATCGTGCTGCGGGGCCGGCATGCGGCCTGGGCCTGGGTCCTGTGCGCGCTGCCGGTGTTGCTGGGCTTCGTGCTGCCGGTGGGGGTGTTGCTGCACCTGCTGTGGCAGGAGGCGCGTTACGCCGAGCTGGGCCTGCCCTGGGCACGCTTTGCGCAATGGGGCTGGACGAGTTTGCGGCTGGCGGCCCTGGCGGCCTTGGCGGCCGTGGGCCTGGCGCTGGCGCTGGCCTTTGCGCAGCGCGATCGGCCGGGCCCCGTGTTGCGAGCCATGGCTCGGGTGGTGTCTTTGGGCTATGCGGTCCCGGGGGCCGTGATCGCGGTGGGCATCTTGTTGCCGGCCGCCTGGGTGCAGGCTTATTGGCCCGACAGCGGGGCGACGGCTTGGGTCACCGGCACCGCCCTGGGGCTGATTTATGCCTACCTCGTGCGGTTTTCGGCGGTGGCTTTGCAATCGGTGGAATCGGGCTATGCCCGCATTCCCACGACGTTGGACGAGTCGGCGCGCATGCTGGGGGCCACCCGCTGGCGTTTGCTGGGACGCCTGCACCTGCCGCTGCTGCGGCGCTCGGCGCTGGCCGCCGCACTGCTGGTGTTCGTCGATGTGATGAAGGAGCTGCCGGCGACCTACGTGCTGCGGCCGTTCAACAGCGACACGCTGGCGGTGATCGCCTACCAAATGGCCAAAGACGAGCGCTTGGGCGAGGCGGCCCTGCCCTCGCTGGCCATCGTGCTGGTGGGCTTGCTGCCGGTCATCTTGCTGTCGCGTGCGTTGCGCCAGCGCGGCTGAGGCACGCGCTGCCGGCGGCTCGAGGGGGCGTGCAAAGGTCTCGGGTGGCTTCTTTGTGCCGGGGCGAGGCGCACGCAAGGCCCTCAGGCACGGTAGCATGCGACGCCTGCCCCACACACTTGTGCGATGGATGCTTTGCCCGCCCACCCGCCCGAGCGCCCGGTGTTTTATCGGCGCCTGGCCGACCTCGTGCTGGTGCTGGGCGTGCTGGCCAGCGTCTTGGGCTGGCGCCACAGCGCCCAGACACTGCGGGACGAGCATGACCGGCAGTTCGACGCGGTGGCCAGCGAGAAAGTGGCGCGTATCGTGGACTCGGTGGAGCGCTACATGGATTTGGCCGGTAGCCTGTCGGCCCTGTTCGAGGCCAGCCAGCACGTCAGCCGGCGCGAATTCCATGAACACTTCCGATCGCTGCGGGCGCTGGATCGGTATCCGGCCTTGCAGGCGCTGCAGTACGCGCCTCGTGTGAGCCATGCCGAACGGGCGCAATTCGAGGCATCGGTGCGGGCCGACACCAGCCTCTCGCCCCAGGGCTATCCCGAGTTCCGCATCCATCCGCCGGGGCAGCGCGACGAGTACTTTCCGGTGCTCTACAACGAGCCGATGCAAGGCAATGAGGCGGCTTTGGGTCACGACCAGGCCGCCGAGGCGACTCGACGCGCGGCACTGGAGCGGGCCCGAGACACGCGGCGGCCGGCCCTGTCGGCCCCGCTGATGCTGCAGCAAAAGGTCGAGCCCACCCGCGGCTTCGTGATCCGCTCGGCGTTGTTTGCCGAACCGTCGGCGACGCAGGACGGCGCTGGCGAGCCGGTGCATGTGGGGCAGGTCAGCGTGGTGTTGCGCGCGGCAGATTTGTTGCGCTATGCATTGGTCGACCACGATGCCAGCCGTTATCACGTGCGCATCACCGACATCGGCGATCAAAACTACCGCAGTGGTCAGCCGGTGGAACCGCGCGCGGTGGTGCTGCGCGGCGACGAGGTCTGGTCCTATCCTTACGAGCCGCCGCCGCAGGTCCAGCCCGAGGATCAGCGGGTCCATGTGAAGGCCCTCGGGGGGCGGATGTGGGAGGTGGTGATCACGCGCCGCCCGATCGATGTGTACACCGAGCCTTATCCGTTGACGGTGCTGCTGGGCGGGGTGGCCGGCTCCATCGTGTTGTGGATGGCCCTGCGGGTGTTCGCCGGTCGCTACACGCGGGCCACCGCCTTGGCGCGCTACCTGAGCCGCCAAGCCAAGGAGAGCGAAGCGCGGCTGCGCAGCGTGATCGACGGCACGGTCGATGGCATCATCACGTTCGACCATGACGGGCGCATCGTCGATGTGAATGCAGCGGCCGCGCGCATGTTCGGCGCCACCGAAGCGCAGTTGCGTGGCGCCAGTGTCAACGAGCTGTTGCCACCGACCGACACCGCCCGTGAAGGTGCCGGTGTGGCCTTGGCCTGGGCGGCCGGCCCGGTGCGCGAGGTGACCGGGTTGCGCCGCGATGGGCTGCTCTTTCCTTTGGAGTTGGCCGTCAGCGACGTGCAGCTCGATGGCCGGCCCCATCGAGTGGCCATGCTGCGCGACATCAGCGAGCGGCGCGCCACCGAACTGGCCATGGAGGAGTCGCAACGCCAGCTGCGCCGTGCCGATGCTTTGCGGCGCACCATATACGACAGCGCTCCCTTTGCGATCGTGGCGCTCGATCTGCGCGGCGTGATCCAGGCGATGAACCCGGCGGCCGAGATGCTGCTGGGCTACAGCGCCGATGAACTGGTCGGGCGCGCCACGCCGGCCCTCTATCACGATCCGCAGGAGATCGCGCTGCGGGCCTCGCAGCTCAGCGCCGAGCTGGGCGAGCCGGTGCCTGCGGGGGTGGAGGTGTTCATCGCCCGCGCCAGGCGGGGCCGTCCGGACGAGCGTGAGTGGACCTGTATCCGCAAAGACGGTCGTCGCACGCCGGTGATCCTGGTGATGACGGCTTTGAGCAACGAGGCCGGCGAGCCGGCGGGCTATCTGGGCATCTCCTATGACGTGACCGAGCGCAAGCGCGCCGAGGAGCACATCCGCCACATGGCGCACCACGATGCCTTGACCGACCTGCCCAATCGCGTGTTGCTGCAAGAGCGCCTGAGTGCGGCCCTCACGCGGGCGCGTCGCGAGAGCGACTGCGTGGCGCTGATGTTCATCGATCTGGACCGGTTCAAGAACATCAACGATTCGCTGGGTCATCACGTGGGCGATGGCATCCTGAGGATCGTGGCCGAGCGTCTGCGTGCCACGGTGCGCGCCTCGGACACGGTGGCCCGCATGGGCGGCGACGAGTTCGTCGTGCTGCTGCCCAAAGTGGCGCATGTGGACGACTGCCAACTGGTGGCGCGCAAGATGATCGCCGCGCTGGGGGCTCCCATGCAGGTGGGGCCTCATTTGCTGCGGGTCACCCCCTCCATCGGCGTGGCGACCTTCCCCGAAGCGGGCAGCGACCCGGCCACTTTGATGCGTGCGGCCGATGCGGCGATGTACCACGCCAAAGCGGCCGGGCGCAACAACGTCAAGTTCTACGATGAGAGCATGACGCGCGACTCGGCTGATCGTCTGCGCATGGAGAATGATCTGCATGAGGCCATCGATCGCGGCGAGATGCGGGTGTATTACCAACCGCAGTTCGACTGTGCCAGTGGCGCGCTGGTGGGCGCGGAGGCCTTGCTGCGCTGGGAACGGCCGGGCCACGGCCTGGTGCCGCCTGGCGAGTTCGTCATGCTGGCCGAGGACACGGGGCTGATCGTGCCCATCGGGGCCTGGGTGCTGCGAGAAGCGTGCATGCAGGCGCGCCGCTGGGAGCAGGCGACGGGCCAGCCTTTGCGCGTGGCCGTGAACCTCTCACCGCGCCAACTCGAGTCGGAGGATTTGCTTCAGACGGTGGCAGGCGCCTTGGAGGCCGCGGCCTTGCCGGCCTGGCGTCTGGAGCTGGAAATCACTGAAAGCGCCATCGTGCGCGACACCCTGTCCACGGCCACGGTGTTGGCGCGGCTGCGCGCTTTGGGCATCTCGATTGCGATCGACGACTTTGGCATTGGCTACTCCAGCCTGGCCTACCTGCGCGAGCTGCCGGTGGACAAGTTCAAAATCGACCGGTCTTTCCTGGTCGGGGTGCCGGGCTCTTCGAGCGACGCGCGCCTGACCGCCGCGGTGATCGCGATGGCCCACACCCTGCAGGTGGGGCTGGTGGCCGAAGGGGTGCAGACGCGCGAGCAGCTGGATTTCTTGCGTGAACATGGCTGCCACGAAGCCCAGGGCCATTACCTGGGCCGGCCGATGCCGGCCGAGGACTTCGAGGCGCTCATCCGCCGGGTGGGCGTGACGGCCGCGGCGCCGAGCTGAGCGGGCCGCCTGCGGCTCAGCCCAGCAGGTCCAGCAGCGTGCGCGCCACGACTTTGGTGGCACGGCGCAGGTCCTCCAGCACGATGTGCTCGTCGGCGCGCTTGGCATTGCTTTCGCGCACGGTGCGCGGGCCGGCGCCGTAGATGGCTGCCGGAATGCCCTGGGCGCCGAACAGGCGCACATCGGTGTACAGCGGCGTGCCCGAGGTGGGAATCGGTTCACCGAAGATCGCTTCACCATGGCGTTGCAACGCTTGCACCAACGGGGCGTTGCGCGCGTCGGGCTTCCAGGCGTGGGCCAGCAACAGGCGTTTGATCTCGACCGTGAGGCCGGGCATGCCGGCGGCGGCCTCGGTGATGAGGCGGCGGATCTCGGTCTCGACTTCGACCGGGTCTTCTTCGGGGATCATGCGCCGGTCCAGGCGCAACACCACTTTGCCGGGCACGACATTGGTATTGGTGCCGCCCTCGATGCGACCGACGTTGAGGTAGGGATGGGTGATGCCCGGCACTTGCGAGCGCACGGCCCGGTAGCGCTCGTTCTGGGCGTACAGCGCTTGCAGGATGCGCACGGCGCCTTGCAGCGCATCGACACCGGTGTCGGGGATGGCCGCATGGGCCATCACGCCATGCACGGTGACTTCCATCTGCAAGCAGCCATTGTGGGCGGTGACCACTTGGTAGCTGAAGCCGGCAGCCAGCAGGTAGTCCGGACGGGTCAGCCCCTGGCGCAGCAGCCAGCCCGGGCCGAGTTCACCGCCGAATTCCTCGTCATAGGTGAAGATCAGCTCCACACCGCCTTTGAGCGCGACGCCCAGCGACTCCAGCGCGCGCACCGCGAAGGTGTAGGTGCTGAAATCGCTTTTGCTCACCGCGGCGGCACGCCCGTAGAGGCGGCCCTCGACGATCTCGCCGCCGTAGGGGTCGTGCGTCCAGCCCTCGCCGGGGGGCACCACGTCACCATGGGCATTGAGCGCCACGATGGGGCCTGCGCCATAGCGGCGTCGCACGATCAGGTTGGTGATCGATTGCAGGCCATAGGCGCGCACCTCGTCGGCGGGCACCGGGTGCTTCTCGGCAGGCAGGCCGAAGCTGGCGAGCCACTGCGCCGTGTGTTCGGCATGCGGGGCGTTGTCGCCCGGCGGAGTGTCGGTGGGCACGCGCACCAGCGCTTGCAGGAAGCGCACCTGTTCGTCGAAGTGGGCGTCGATCCAGGCATCCAGGGCCTGGTACAGGTCGGGCGAAGTCATGAGAGTTCCGCGCAGAGGTGATCGAGCAGGTGCTGGAAGGCGCGCACGCACAGCTCGGCATCATCGCTGGTGATGGATTCCAGCGGGTTGTGGCTGATGCCGGCGTTTTGGCCCCGTAGAAAGAGCATGGCCTGGGGCAGGATCTCATGCAGCTTCATCGCATCATGACCGGCGCCGCTGGGCATTCGGTGCACGGGCAGGCCCAGGGCCTGGACGGCGCGTTCCCAACGCTGCTGCCAGACGGGATCGGACGGGGCCGCCGCAGCGCGCATGGTTTCTTCGATGCGATGGCGCAGCCCGCGACGCTGGCAGATGCGATCGAGCTCGGCCAGCACGTCGGCGGCACAGGCATCGCGCACCGCATCGGTGGTGGCGCGGATGTCCAGGCTGAAGCGGCAGCGACCGGGCACCACGTTGATCGAGCCGTGAGGCACCTCCAGGATGCCCATGGTGCCCACCAGGTCCGGCACGGCCGCAGCGCGACGTTCGAGATAAAGGGCCAGCTCGGCCGCTGCGGCGGCGGCATCCCGGCGCAGACCCATGGGCGTGGTGCCGGCGTGGCTGGCCATGCCGAGGATCTCCCCCATGTAGCGCACACCACCGTTGATCGAGGTGACCACGCCCAGCGGCAGGTCCAACTCGTTGAGCACCGGGCCCTGCTCGATGTGGACTTCCACGAAGCCGAGATAGCGCTTGGGGTCGCGCCGCAGCTTGGGGATGTCCTCGATGCACAGGCCGGCGCGCTGCATGGCTTGGCGCATCGTGATGCCCTCGGCATCGGCCTGGTCGAGCCAGCGCATGTCGAACTGGCCGACCAAGGCCCCCGATCCGAGGAAGACGGCTTTGTAGCGCTGGCCTTCTTCTTCGGCGAAGGCCACCACCTCCACACCGTAAGGCAACCGCCGGCCCTGGCGCGAGAGCTCGCGCACGCAGGCCATCGGCACGAAGATGCCCAGGCGGCCGTCGTACTTCCCGCCATTGCGCACGGTGTCGTAGTGGCTGCCGGTCAGCAGGTACTTCGCCAAGCCGCCGCGTTCAGGGTGATAGCGGGCCACCACGTTGCCCACGGCGTCGATGTCCACCTCGTCGAAGCCGCAGTCGGCGCGCATCCAGTGCGCGATGCGTTGGGCGCAGGCGCGATGGGCGTCGCTGAGGTAGGTCACGGTCAGTTCGCCACGCTCGGCATAGCCGGGCTCGCTGTGCTCGGCGAGTCGTTCGGCCCAATCCCACACCAGGTGGCCCAGTTGGGGCTCGCAGCCGAACTTGTCGTTGAGCCGCAGCTCGGCGATGCGATGGATGTTGCGCAGGGCTTCGGCGAACTCGAAATCGATCGGGTTGTCCAGCCGGCGTGCGAAGGTGGCGATGATCTCGGACTTGTCCAGCCCCGTGCCACGCGGGCCGCGCACGGCCAGGATGAAAGGGAAGCCGAACTTGGCGTTGTACTGGGCGTTGAGCCGCTGCAGCGTGTCGAATTCCTCGGGCGTGCACTGCGTCAGGCCCGCTTTGCGCTGCTCGTGGGTCGACTCGGCAGTCAGCGTGCGGCTGACCATGGCGCGTCCGGCCAGTTCGGGGTGGGCGCGGATGAGTTGGAGCTGCTCGTCCCGAGAGGCTTGGCGCACCACCTCGACCAGCGTTCGCTTGAGCTGGGCCACGGTGGCAAAGGGCCGCCGCGCGGCCGCGCGCTCGGCGATCCAAGGCGAGTGCTCGTACGTGCCGTCCAGCAGCGCGACGAATTCGGCCGGGCTGGCGGTGTTGAGTTGGTCCAGGGTCAAGGGCATGGCGCTCACTCCCACACGAAGGCGGTGGCAGGGTCGAAGGGGTGCGTGGCCTTCCAGTGACGCGCGATGTCGATGCGCCGAGTCACCCATACCCGATCGTGCCGCTCGATGTGGTCGAGGAAGCGCTGCAGCGCGCGCATGCGACCGGGCCGACCCAGCAGTCGGCAATGCATGCCGATGCTCATCATGGCTGGACGTTCTGCACCTTCGGCGTAATGCACGTCGAAGGCATCGCGCAGGTACTCGAAGAACTCATCGCCGTGGCTGAAGCCCTGCGGCAGCGCAAAGCGCATGTCATTGCAGTCCAGCGTGTAGGGCACCACCAGATGCGGGGCGAGCGTGCCGTCGGACTTGCGCACCTGCAGCCAGAACGGCAAATCGTCGCCATAGTAGTCGCTGTCGTATTCGAAGCCGCCGTAGTCGACCACCAAGCGGCGCGTGTTCGGACTGTCGCGTCCGGTATACCAGCCCAGGGGGCGCTCGCCCAGGAGGTCTTCGATGGCTTGCACGCCCAAGCGCATGTGCTCGCGCTCGGTGGCCTCGTCCACGGTTTGATAGTGGATCCAGCGCCAGCCGTGGCAGGCCACTTCATGGCCCAACTCCTTGAAGGCTGCGCTCACCTCGGGACAGCGCTGCATGGCCATGCCCACGCCGAAGACGGTCAGCGGCAGGCCACGACGCTCGAACTCGCGCAAGATGCGCCACACACCGACCCGCGCACCGTATTCGTAAATGCTCTCCATGCTCAGGTGCCGGGCCGGGTAGGCGGCAGGATTGAACATCTCGGAGAGGAATTGCTCGCTGCCGGGGTCGCCGTGCAGCACCGAGTTTTCCGCGCCTTCCTCGTAGTTGAGCACGAATTGCACGGCCACGCGGGCCTGGCCGGGCCACTGAGCGTGCGGCGGATGGCGGCCGTGGCCACGCAGGTCTCGGGGGTAATGAGGGGGCAGTGGACTCATCGCAAGGCTCGGGCGGGGCGGGTTGAAGTCTGCGGCAATCGGGCCGATCGACTTCGCTAAAGTGTGTGCTAAAGTGTATACAAAAAATCACGGGGCGCAAGCCGCCCTTGCTGGTTGGTGTTCGTTCCGATTTCTGGAGGCAATCATGGGCCATTTGAGCACCCACGTGTTGGACACCATGCATGGCTGTCCGGCCGCAGGCATGAAAGTCACGCTGCAGCGCATCACCGAACAGGGGGCGCAAGCCTTGAAGAGCATCACGCTCAACCACGATGGCCGCAACGATGGCGGCGCTTTGCTCGAGGCGGCTTCGATGAGGCCAGGCCGCTACCGGCTGAGCTTCGAGGTGGCGGCGTACTTCCGCGCCAAGGGGGTGGCGCTTCCCGAGCCGGCGTTTCTGGACGTGGTGTCGGTCGACTTCGGAATCGCCGATGCGGCCGCACGCTACCACGTGCCCTTGCTGGTGAGCCCGTGGTCGTATGCCACCTATCGCGGCTCTTGAGGCGCCTCCTCAGGGAAATTCCCCAGCAGTGCTGTATTCAAAACTGTATACACTTTCTCGTATCGCCGCGGAGCCCGTGTGGTGGGGCCGCTCGAGGTCCTGCGCCGGTTGCGATGTCGTCATCCTCACAGAGCCCGCTGTGGTGAGGTGTTTGCATGGCCTGGTGCCGTGCATGCTCCGAGGGTGAGAGGTCATGGAGTCCTACCTGCTCGACTGGCTGAATTTGTTGCTGCGCTGGGCGCACGTGGTCACGGCGATCGCCTGGATCGGTGCCTCGTTTTATTTCGTCATGCTGGACAACAGCCTGAGCGCGCCGCAGCACGAGGATCTGAAGGCCAAAGGCGTGGACGGCGAGATGTGGGCCGTGCATGGTGGGGGCTTTTACCACTCCAACAAATACCTGGTGGCACCGCGCTGGCTGCCCTTGCCGCGCAACCTGCATTGGTCGTACTGGGAGAGCTATTCCACCTGGTTGACGGGTTTTGCGCTGTTTGCGCTGATGTACTTGTGGCAGGCCAACACGTTTCTGATCGACCGGCAGGTGTATGCCTGGTCGTCGCCGGCTGCGGCTGCCGCGGCGGCGCTGGGCTTCTTGGTGGGTTTTTGGTTGGTCTATGACGCGATCTGCCGCACGCTGGGACAGCGTCGCCATGGTGACCTGGTGGTGGGCTTGCTGGTGGCCGGGTTCATCGTGTTGTCCTCGTGGCTGGCGTGCCAGCTGTTTTCGGGCCGGGCTGCGTTCTTGCTGGTGGGCGCCATGATCGCCACCGCGATGAGCGCCAATGTGTTCTTCTGGATCATTCCCGGGCAGCGCAAGGTGGTGGCGGCCTTGCGCGCCGGGCAGGCGCCCGACCCGGCGCATGGGCGGCGCGGCAAGCAACGCAGCGTTCACAACACCTATTTCACCCTGCCGGTGATCGTGGCGATGTTGTCCAACCACTATGGCTGGCTGTATCAGGGTGAGCACAACTGGGTGGTGCTGGTGGGGCTGATGCTGGCCGGCGCTTTGATCCGGCACAGCTTCGTGGCGCGACACAAGGCGAAGGTGCTGGGGCGGCGCACGCCGTGGGAGCATGCGTTGGTGGGGGTGTTGCTGATGCTGGCCGTGGTGGTGTGGCGTGCGCCAAGCGCCGAGGCATCCAACGCGTCGGCAGCCAAGGCCACGCCGGTGCGCTTCGATCAGGTGCAGCAGGTGCTGCAACAGCGCTGCGTCATGTGTCATAACGAGGCCTTGGCGAGCAAAAACGTCGCGCTGCATACCCCCGAACTGATCGCACAGCATGCGCAGGCGGTGTACCAACAGGTGGTGGTCTTGCGTTTGATGCCTTTGAACAACGCCACCCAGATCACCGAAGACGAGCGCGCGCTGGTCAAACGTTGGTTCGAGCAGGGCGCTCAGGCCCACTGAGTCGGCATGCCGCCATGAGGGGTTGGCCATGTTCCAGCCCCCGCGGATTCACCCCCAGAGGAGACATCGATGAGCGAGACGACGAAAGTCCACCCCGTGGACGAGCAGCTGCCGGCTGGCTGCAGCCCAAGAGGGCTTCGGCATGGCGGTGCTACCGCGATATGTGGCGCATGAATCGATACGCACCGGTGCGCTCGCGCCAGGGGCCAGCAAACGCAAGCCCGTGGTCGACCCTTGAACGGGCTTGGTCCCCCCGGCGGGAATCGAACCCACATCTAGCGCTTAGGAGGCGCTCGTTCTATCCATTGAACTACGGCGGGACACCTGGGACGCGTCATGGTGCACGCCTGTCGATTCCCTCTGTGGCTGCGCGCTGCGTTGATAGCCAGTGCGACCGATGGCCGCCGGTCGCACGGATGGCAAGCAGCATCCAATATCAAGGGAAGCGCCGCACTCAAGTCCGTCGCAAGGGGTAAGCAGTCTACACCAAGACCTTTGATCGCAAGGCTGCTGCTGGGCGTGCCAAAGATCGCCATGCGCCGTGGTGGCATCTTGCGGCATCACAAGGGGCGTCTTAGACGCAGAGCGCCGCTCTGTGCTCATGCGCGACCGCAGAGCCTCCAACAATAAGCAGGGAATGATCGGTGGGGTTCGCTCCTGGTCGGCACGACCATGGGCCATAGGTGAGCGCTGGTGCAACGCTCGATGCGAATCTTTGCGATCGGAATAGGGGACCTCGCCCAAGCCGGTGTCGATATGCGCGTGATTGCTCGCCGCGCGTTGGGTGCGATTACGGGTAGGCGGGCGTTGGTGCGCGTGCTCAGGATCAGGCCATGCGGAAGCGTCTATGAATGAGCCGTGTGCAAACCACCTACTCCCTGCCCCGCTGGTCTAGCGTGGCTTCACCCGCTCGATTGCAACGCTTTGAAACAGCCTGTGCGCAGCCGACTCGGTACGATCGCTTCGGCCGCGCCGCAATGTCGTCGGCGGCCACACAAAAACGCACTCAATCAGGAAGGACCATCCCCATGAGCGCTGCTGCT